>CAMCZO010000064.1 GCA_945887955.1 Chitinophaga pinensis
ATAAAACACCTGCTGAAGTTTGGAGCATACTTTCTACAAAAAAATTCAAACTAATTATAATAAAGAAAACAAACATTAATATATTCTTTTTATTGTAGGCAATAAATATTTCTCTAATACTAATTATACATAGCAATATGAATCCAAAAATGCCTATTCCAATAAAAGTTTGTAAAAATTGATTATGTGCATTTAATTTTTCATCAAAAGCGACATCTATTCCATTCGATTGATATTTTTTGTATAATTCATCGTTTGCATCACCAACTCCAGTTCCTAGAAGGAAATTATTTTTTATTAAGTTTATTGATTGTTCCCAAATGAGTATTCTTAATGTAGTACTTTCTGAACTTTTTTTATCTTGATGTTTTGATGAAATATTTGTTAACGAATTAAATCGGTCTAAACTATTAGGCAAAAGTTTGTTTATTGTGATTATTATTAGTGATAAACTTAGAATAAATACCCCTATATTTTTTAAACTTAATATTGTTTTAAATTTATAATAGAATAGAATTATAACGATAATCAAAAGCGAAAGAATACCAATTTTTGATGAGCATAAAATAATACAAATTCCAAATGTAAAAATAAAAATATATGAACTGTAAATTATATTTTTTTGAGAATTAAACCATTTAGTATAATAAATAATTATGATTGATATAGCTAAAAGTAAATACATTGAAAAATATGCAGTATGTAGAAATTTTGAAAATAATGAATAAAAAAAGTATTCAGAATGATTGTTGTATTTATAAATTAAAGCTCTTATAATAAGGTATATGCAGGCAAAGAAACAGCCAGACACAAAGGATATAAAACATTTTTTTAATAATCCGATGGGCCATCTGAAGCAAAAAACTAGATATGGTAGTATTAAAAAGCTTAGTTTTATCTCAATCGAAAAAAGTGATTCAATTTTATTATCTGACATTAGGGCACTTAAAATCGTGATAATAAAAAACAGAAGGCATAATTGAAGATTTTTATTTAATAAACCTTTTTTTAATTCTTGTATTTCAATGTTTATGAATGAAAAAAGGCACCAAATTATAATAATGTGTGATAGAAATAAGGTTCCAAAAGGCAAACAAAAACTAAATAATAACGGAAAAAAATAAAATAATCTATTTTTTAACGTCATTGTATTATCTAATTGTAAATCCATTTACTAATTTATATGTATCTTTAATTTTACAATTATTTTATCTTCAATAATTACTAACAAACTTTTATTTTTTTAAACTTATCCTAATTTATTTATCTTATTAAAGAATTCTTAATTAATTTATTAATGTTCTCTAAAAAATAAAATTATTAATGTCGAAATTACATATTATCTAGACAATTCTTTTTGTTTATCTGATGGTTTTTTATTTAGCAGAATGAAATGACTAAAACCACTTAAAAAACCTAAGCCATAACTTAAATGTAAGATGAGGAATGTTTTTATCAAGACGAATACTTGACTGTATTTTTCTGAAATTTTTATTGCTGTATAAATGCTTATTAAAAAGTAAACAAATAATGGAATTAAGGTAATCAAATAAACTTCAAAAGATAGAAATAAAAAGAAAAAAACTAATATTAAATAACAAACGAATAGAGGAGGGGCTAATTGTCGAATAGTTGTAAGTGATTTATGCTTTTTATTTACAAAGACTTTCCAATAACCATATTGAAAAAATTGACGCCATAATTTATCTAATGAAGCTCTTACATAATATTTTAATGATATTTCACTATTAAAAAATATTTTTCCACCAGCATTTATTATACGAAAATTAAAATCGTCATCTTGATTTCGAATTAATTCTTCGTCAAACAAACCAATTTTTTCAAAAACAGAACTATGATACATTGGACTTGTAACAGTATCTGTTATGCCTGATTTCTCCAATGTTCTAAAATTTCCTATTCCCATTCCAAACTTTGTAGACATTGCCCTTGATATTAATTCACTCTCGTAATTAGTGTAAGCATTAATTAATTTACCTCCAACACACCAAATTTCTTTTTTATAAATTAGAATGTTTATTGATTTAATTATGTAGTCTATAGAAATAATATGTCTAGCGCCCACAATTTGTAAGTACTCAAAATCTTTATAATTTATTCCAATATTAAATGCAAACGGAGTTAATTGTTGAATATTATCAACTAATACTAAATTTGAATAGATAGAATTTAATTCATTAATAATCTCTCTTGTTCCATCGGTACTCATTCCATCCACAACAATAACAGTCATTTCAATATTTTCCGGGAGTTCAGATGAAAAAATTGATTTTATACATTCTGAGATATGAGTTTTTTCGTTTCTACATGGTATTACAACTGATAGTTTCATTTTAATATTAATTCTTTGTTTTATATGAACCTTCAAAAATATTTATTAAAAAGTAAATGTATTTATTTAATAAATATATAACCTTTTACTTTAGAACTAATACATTTAAAAAAAATAAAAAATAATACTAATTATTTTTTATTAAAGGCATTTATATAAATGTTTTCTAATTTTTTTACTTCATTTTCCCAATTATATTTTTTAGTTACAGCTTCTCTCCCATTTATACCCATTATTCGAGCCTCTCCCTCATTATTAAGCAAATATTTTATTGCCTCTGCTATTTGATCTAAATTAAAAGGATCAACACAAATTCCACATTTATTTTCTGTTAATATTTCTTGCCACAATGGAAAATTTGATGCAATAACAGGGATACCTGCATGCATATACTCAAACATTTTTATAGGCAATGATTCTAAATAATTCTCTTTTGGATGTAAGGTGACGATTCCAATTTTTGATTGATTTAACAATTGAATAATTTCATTTCTTCCTATTTGACCACAGTCATTAACTTTTTCCCATCCAGGCATCGAAACTAGTTTATCTCTTAAAATTAATGGAGAGTATGAGCCAGCTAAATTTAGTCGATATGGAATCATATCCATTACTTTGATTAATTCAATAATCCCCCTTATTACTGTTATGCCGCCTACATAACAAAGTTCATTTTTTCTTGATTCCCATGTTATTAATTCATTATTTTCGTTTAATATCGGATAGTTACAAATAGCACTAGAATTTGGATTAATTTTTAAATATCTATGTTCAATTGTAGGTGTAGATGTTATAATATATGATAATCGTTTTGCAATATAATTTTCAAAGGTTTCAAATGTTATTGATATTATTTTTCTTAAATATTTTGGAATCCAATGTTTTCCTAAAATTTGTCTTGGAACGTCTTCATGTGAATCATAAATAACAAATTTCCCCATTCTTTTTAATTTTAATCCATAAGGTAATAGTTCTGGATCATGAAAATGATAAATATCTGCATCTATTTCTAATCCTTTTTTATATACCGAATAAGCTGCCAAAACGATTCGAGAGGTTCGATTGGAGAACTTACATTTAGCCGAAATTATCTGAACATTATCTTGATATATTTCTTTCGCATTAACTGCAATTAAGTATATCTTAAATCGATTTATTTTAGCTAAAAATTTACACTCTTTATGATATATTCGAATATCATCCGCCTGATGAGCAGAAGTTAAATGACAGATTTTAATTTGTTTTTCCAAATTAATTTAATTTAACTTTAAATTCTTTTTCCCAAACTGAAAAGTTATACAATCTCCATTTTGTTCTTAGGTCCAAGTTTTTAAAGTATAGTTTTTTAAAATGAATAAAATTATTCAATATTTCAGATTGTTCAATTTCTTTAATCATTTCATTTTCAAATTCTTTTGTCCAAGTTTTTTCTGGAGCATTAAATCCTAACTTAGTCTTCCTCCAAACAATTTCTTTTGGCAAAATTGTTTCTGCTGCTTTACGAAGAATAAACTTTGTCCATCCATCTTTAATTTTTAAAGAATTATTTGTATTTAATGATAGTTCAACTAATTTATAGTCCAAAAAAGGCAATCTTGATTCAATTGAATTTGCCATAGAATTTCGATCTTCATACTTTAATAAATGCGGTAATTGAGATGATTCTATTTCGTTTTTTTGAAGTATTGAAATATCATTATAAGATTCGGAAATTATTCTTAATTCTTCTGACTCATATTCGCTTAAAATTTCAGACTTATAAAATGAATTTTTAAATTTTAATCGTTTTAACCTTAATTTATAATTTGAAAAATAGTATTGATATTTGATTGTATCTAATAAACTTAATCTAGAGTTTTTTGAAGATTGTAAAAGTGCTTTTAATTTAGCAATACCTTTTTTTGACTTAACTATTGCGGGATAATAACGTTCGTATCCTAATAGAGTCTCATCTCCTCCTTGTCCATCCAACATTACAATACATCCTAATTCTTTAGCCTTTTTAAAAACAAAGTATTGCATTATTATAGATAAACTTCCAAAGGGTTCTTGTTGAATTTTAATAATTGATAGAATGTTAGATTTAAAGTCAGAATATGAAGGCTCTACAAAATTTAAATTGATATTTGCGATTTTAGAAACAATTTTAGCAAACTCACTTTCATCAGTTTTATATTCTGATGATTTAGCATGAATTGCCATAAACTTTTCATTTGAATTTTGATAAATTTTTGATGCAAAAGAAGAAATAGTACTACTATCAATACCTCCACTTAAACATGTTCCTACTTTAACGTCTGAGCGTAATCGTAGCGTTATGCTTCTTTTTAATTCTTGAATATAATCATCTACACTAGTGTTTTTTTGATCACTTAATTTTAGATTATAGTATCTTTCAATTTCATAGCTATTAGTTTTTAAATCAAACACTAAATTATGACCTCCTTTTAATAAATAAATATCTTTAAAAAATGTTTCATTTGAACACTCTTCAATACCACTAATTAAATAATCTAAGGCAACCTTTTTGTTTAATATCCTATTTGGTAAAAAGGGTAACAATTGAGAAATTTCTGATCCAAAAGAAAATAAATCATTATTTTCAATATAATAAAATGGTTTTACTCCAAAACGATCTCTACTACAAAATACTATTTTTTGTTTTATATCAAGTATTGAAAAAGACCACATGCCATTAAAATAGTTAACACAAGTTTTACCCCAACAATGATATGCTTTAAGAATAACTTCTGTGTCTGAATTTGAGTCGAAAATATATCCTTTTTGAATCAATTCCTCTCTGATTTCTATAAAATTATAAATTTCACCATTATAAGTAATAACTAAATCATCCAAATATTTCATCGGTTGATGACCCGAAGAAGACAAATCTAATATGGATAATCTTCTGTGACCAAAAGCAATATTTTTATATAAATAACTGCCAGAAGAATCAGGGCCTCGATGCGCTATAATGTCTGTCATTTGAAGAATAAGTAATTCTTCAACGGATTTATTGTTTTTGTTAATTATCCCACTTATTCCGCACATATCTGTTGATTATAGCTTTTACAAAAAATAAAAAATAAGAGAATAATTACAAACCATCCACCTGAAAATAAAATAGTTAAAATACTAGACGAACTAAATAAAAAAATTGGAAATAGATTTATTGAATAATAAAAGTTTTCATATCCTAAAAACATTTTGTCGATAAACACTAACACCAAAGCGATTAATGCCCCTCCCAAAAATAAACCTAAATATCCGAAATTTGAATATTCACGAACAAAAGAAGCAACATTTACAGTTCCTGATAAACCTTTTTTAGCATAATCAGGTTTTAAAATTGGATATAACTCTTTAGAATAATCAATATATTTTCGTGCTCTTAATTTAGCTATAAATGGATAGCCGTCTCCATATAAATAAGGTTTTTTTTCTGGTATTACATTAAACCACTGAGAAATTGTTTCGCCTGGCACAATAACAACTCGTTTTATAAGTCCTTTTGATAATTTAAATAAAAATGGAGGCTGATTTGATGGCACTTTAACTATTTTTTCTTCATCATCAATATATTTATTTAATAATACTGTTAAAGAAAATACGCCAATTAATATTATAGATGAAAGTGAAATTGACAATAGCCATTTTTTTTGAATTAATGTATAGGAAATAGCAGGAAAAAAAACACTAAACATAAAACTTTTCTGCATCATTGAAAACCCATATAATCCGGCTAATAAAATAATTGGTATAAATATTTTTTTCTTATTTAATACAATAAAATGAAACAAAGTAAATGGTAATATTGCTTTTATATTAACACTTGATAAGTAAACAAAAATTTTAGAGCTATCAGTATGTATATTTTCTCTAATGTCACAAAATGATTTTAAGTTATTTGAAGATAATGCTTTGACAATTGGAGGCCCACCTAAAACTACCATATCCAAAATTATCAATGTTATTGAAATTATTAGCAAGAATAAATTCAAAAATTTTATATCAAGGAATAATCCTTTTACATTAAAAAATTTAATAAAATCTAAATATTTATCTTTTATAAATTTTGAAGATATAAGATAAACAAAAATGAAACTTGATAATACAATCGCTAACTTATCAAAGTGCTTTGTCGAAGAATTTTGATAAACACCAATCGAAAGCAGAAAAAAAACCAATAAAAAGAAATAAAATGACTTTTGATTTGAATTGAAGATTAACAGATTAAATGGAAGTTTCATACTTTTTTATCGCTCGTATAATTAAAAATAAATAGCAATTGTAGAAAACTATATCTACAACTAAATATAATAAAATAAAAGACTTAAATGGCAAGTGATTAAAGAAGCATAGTGAAATGATTGCAGCAAAGTAACTGAATTGCCATATACTATTAATTCGAAGTTCTTCTAATACAATCAAAGATACAGATAAAGGTGCTACAATAAATTTTATTGCATAACCGAAAACTAGTATCGATGTAATCTCTGCAGCGAAAATCCAATTTTCACCAAATAATAAAATAAATAATTCTTTACCATAAAAAAATAAAGGTAAAATAAATAGTATTGCTGAAATAAATAAAAAGATAAATAATTTATTAAATATTATTTTAATACTTTTTTTAGAATTTTTCAATTCTGAAATTTTTTGCATAAACACTTGTGAAACGCTTAAAGAAATTAATGATAAAGGAATTGAAAGAACTTGTCTACTTAAGTCAAATTGGCCCGCAACTTCCGAATGAAAAAATGAGCTAACCATAAGTACTGGAACAAATAGACTAACCGCACTAAATAAATTTGCGAGCAGATTCTTTTTAGGAAAATGAATGTATTTAATTAAGGCATTCTTTATATTTGTTAATTGTAATTTAAACGAACCTGATGTATATTTATATTGAAACAGATAAGTAATAAAATTAGTAAAATCCCCGATAAAAGAGCCTAATATTAATCCACCACTATAATTAAAATATTTCCCTAAACACAATTGAGCACCCCCTTCAGAAAACCTTCTTGAAATTTTATTAATTGAAAGTTTTTTATATGCTTTTTTTCGTGTTAACCAATTTCCTAAAATTAAATGAGATGAATTAATAAAAACGCTTAAAGGTAATAAAAAGAGCCAAGGATATAATTGATCCGAAAATTGCATTAATCTAATGAATCTATGCCCAAGTAATAAGATGAATAAAAATAAAATAATACTGAAAGCAAATGAAATCAAAACAGAGCCTCTAACTAAATAGGATGCTTCATCATCACTTTTAGGTAAAACGATTGTGACGCTATAATTTAAGCTGGCAATAATTGTTAATATTGATAAAATTGCTAAGTATACGGCAGCTATTCCAAATTCATCTGGCGTAAAAATTCGCCTTAGAAACGGCTGCATTAAAAATGGAAAAACCTGAGCAAAAAAAGAACCTAAAATTAGAATTGCTGAGCTTTTAAAAAACTCAGATGAAATTATAATATCAATTTTCTTTCCAATCATTTATTTGTTGTGATTTTCTTACAATAGTAATTTTTACTTGCATTACTCTTTTTTTAAAACTTCGTAAAATTCTTTATGTATTTTGCCTCGAATTCCTAATTTTAGTAATTTATTATCATCCGCATTGGGATAAACTCGATTGCATAAAAAAACAAATATAAGTTTGTTTTCAGGATCAGCCCATGCAAGTGTACCTGTAAAACCACTATGTCCAAAGCTTTGAGAACTACATTCGCTTGTTACTGGATTAATTTTTTTTTCATTTTGTTCTGGTTTATCAAAACATAATCCTCTTCTATTATTAGGAGAAAAATGACGGGATGTAAATTCTCTAACTACATTACTGTCAATTAATTTTACTCCATTTAATTGTCCATTATTTAAAAAAAATTGCATTAATTTTCCTAAATTTAAGGCGTTTCCAAATAATCCAGCATGGCAGGAAACCCCTCCAAGTAAGGCAGCACCAGGATCGTGAACATATCCTTGAATTAATTGCTTTCTAAAAACTTGATCTTGTTCAGTAGGAGCTATTTGATCTAGCGGCACGACATTTAATGGCAAATAAGTTAACTCAATTCCTATTTTTTTATATATTTCTTTAACATATTCATTTATTTTTTTTGAGCTTTAGATTCGATAATTTGTTGTATAAAATAATAACCCAAATCACTGTATAAATAATGTCCAGTTTTTTCAATTTTCGAATTAATTATGCTTTGATAAATTGTATCATTATATCCTTTAGCAACATATAAATCTTTTGCGACTAACGTTGGGTAGTTTTCGGATTTTAAATTAGAAAAATAGCCAAATTTATATGCTCCATTTTTTTCAATAGTTTTTAGATAAAAGGGAATCCATGATTTTAATCCTGCTTGATGAGATAAAATTTCTTCAATAATGAGATGCTCTTTGTTTGTACCAATTAAATATGGTAAATAAAACCCTAATGCTTTTTTATAATCTAATTTATTTTCGCTTCTCAATTTCATTAAAGCTAATGAGCTAGCAGCAATTTTAGTTATACTAGCCAGATCATAAAATGTTTCATTATTAACTTTTTTAGAATTTTCTTCATAGGTATAGTTACCAAATGATTTTTGATAAATTATTTCTCCATTTTGCATAGCTAAAATCTGACACCCTGGATAAGCTTTTTCTTTTATTCCAGATATGGCTATACTATCTATTTTATAAAATTTCGAATTTTGGTAATGATTTTTATTTAAATTTTCAACTTTAATACTTTTCGTTTTACTTTTATCTAATTTTGTGTTTATAGATTTTGTAAATGAAAAAAATAAAATAATTAATCCAACAAAAATTGACTTAGAAAATATAGACATAGTTTAAAGTTAATTTAAAATAAATTCTTTATTTTATATGATTGATAATGTTTTTAACAATTAATTTTTAATTTTAGCATTTTTTAATTAATTCTAATTTTTTTAGTAGATATTATTTATTTAATTTTAAATCTATATGTCTCTTCCTCTATTTTTTACTATTTTTAATACATAATTATATTACAATTTAATTTTAATTTTTTTTAACATGAACATACCCTTTCTTTCCTTTTCTGGAATGCACGACCCTTTAAAAACAGAATTATCAAAGGTTTTTGAAAAAGTTTATGATAGTCATTGGTATATTATGGGTAATAATTTAAAAGAATTTGAAAAAAATTATTCGATTTATTCCAAAACAAAATATAGTATAGGGGTGGCAAATGGATTAGATGCTTTAATTATTTCTTTAAAAGCATTAAATATTGGTCCTGGCGATGAAGTTATTGTTCCTTCTAATACTTACATCGCTTCTTGGCTTTCGGTTTCCTATACTGGCGCTATACCTGTTCCGGTTGAACCGATTGAAGCAACGTTTAACATCAATCCTGATTTAATTGAATCAGCAATAACTAATAAAACTAAGGCAATTATGCCAGTTCATTTATTTGGTCAAGCCTGCGAAATGGATAAAATAATGACCATTGCCAAAAAACATAATTTATTTGTGGTTGAAGATAACGCTCAATCTCAAGGCGCTAGATGTAATAATAAGTTAACAGGTAGTTTTGGAAATATTAATGCGACAAGTTTTTATCCAGGTAAAAATTTAGGAGCATTAGGTGATGCAGGAGCAATTACGACTAATTCAGATGAATTGTATAGTAAGTCAAATGTGATTAGAAATTATGGTTCTGAAAAAAAATACTATAATGAGGTTAAAGGAATTAATTCTCGTTTAGACGAATTACAGGCTGCTATTTTGGACGTTAAACTTTTGCATTTGAATGAGTGGAATTCAGAACGTGTTGAATTGGCAGCAAAATATAATCAAGTATTGAGTGAAATATCTGAATTAACTTTACCATTGTTATCGCCTAATTGTACTCATGTTTATCACTTATATGTTATTAGAACAAAAGAGCGCGATGCTTTACAGGCTTATTTAGCTAAACATGGTATTGGTACTTTAATTCATTACCCTATCCCTCCTCATTTACAAAAGGCTTATGCCGAAATGAATTTTAAGGAAGGTCAATTTCCTATTGCTGAAAAAATAGCGAATACATCTCTTAGCCTTCCATTATATCCAGGTTTAAAACATTCCGAATTAGAATTTGTTGCAGGAACAATTAGAAGTTTTTTCAAAAAATAAGAGTAATAAATTAATTTAAAATATATTTAAAAAAATAATTCTTTTCCTTTAAATTTAATTGCCATCTTTTTTATGTTTAGAATTTTAATATTTAATTTATTTTTTTGTTTTCCTTTATATTTTTTCTCCCAAAATAGTGATAATAATGAGTTTAATCAATTATGTCACGAAATAACAAATAAAAAAGCCTTATCTCTTTATGAAAAAGGTATTAATAAAAAAAAATATAAAAAACTTGAGCGTTTAGATTTTTTAATGAAAGCTTTAGAGCTAGAACCTGATTTTGCTGAAGTTAATTTAGCCATGGGCTTAGAGTTAGCTTCCCGATGTAAATTAGAGAATAAATCATTTACTCAAACTTTACCATTTTTTTTTAAAGCGATTTATTCTTGTCCCAATATTCACAGTGAACCCTATTATTATATCGGCTATGATTATTACGAAAGAATGATGAATGACTCTGCTGTAAAATATTTAGATAAGTTTATTTCTTTTAAGGATGAAAATGATAAAAAATATGCAAACGATTTTACTGAAGAATTATACCAAGCTAAAATGATGGTTAATTCAGCAAAAAAAGAATTAGGACTTAGAAGAAATGTAGAGTTTGACCCTAAGGTTGTTAAAGGTGTTTCTACAGAAAGAGATGAGTATTTGGCTTATATTTCTCCTGATGATAAAAATTGTTTTTTTATAAGGAAACTTCCTATTAAAAGTTTGAATCAAGTTTTTAGTACTGATAAAGAACGTGAAGTATTTATAAAATCTCAACGGAATAAAAATGGAGTTTTTACCGAAGGAGAAGCGATGCCAAGTCCGTTTAATGAAACAGCAGACAATCAGGGTGGTTGCAGTATTTCAATTAATAACAAAAATCTATACTTTGCAATGACAAGAATGGAAGGTGGATTGCAACCTAATTGCGACATCTATATCAGTGATTTTATAGATGCAGAATGGACTGAAATCAGAAAACTAAGCTCAAATGTGAATGACCCTAAATATTGGGATAGCCAACCATCAATATCTTCTGATGGGATAACGCTTTACTTTGCAAGCGATAGACCAGGAGGATATGGAGGTATAGATTTATATTATACTCGTAAAGATTTAAAAACTGGTCAATGGTCAATTCCAAAAAATTTAGGACCTACTATTAATACTAAAGGCGATGAAAAAACTCCCTTTATTCATAGTGATAGCGAAACATTATATTTTAGTAGTACAGGACATTTCGGATTTGGAAAGTATGATATTTTTTATTCCAAAAAAAATGAAAAAGGAGATTGGATAGAGCCAGTAAATATAGGTTCTCCAATTAATAGCGAATCAGATGATGTTGGGTTTTTTGTAAGTGCCGATGCAAAAACTGCTTACTTTTTTAGTTTTACCGAAGGTAAATTAGAAGGGAAAGGTATTGGTCGTTATGACTTGTTTAGTTTTAATTTATACGAAGCAGCTAGACCTCAAGTTACTTCCTTTTTAAAAGGAAATATAAAAGACAGTACAGGAAATAATATTGCTGGAGCTATTGTTGAAATAAAAAATATACAAACTAAAAAAACATCATATGCTACCGTTGATAGTTCCAGTGGAGAGTACATGGTAGCTATAAAAAAGAATAATGATATTTTAATTACAGTTAAAAAAGATGACATTGCATTTAATGTAAAAAAAATTAATGTAAATGATTTCATTAAATCTTCTGATAATAATGATCCTAAAGACATAAATATTCAGGTTAGAGATTCAAAAATTGGTCACTCTTTTGTGATTGAAAATATTTATTATTCAACAACTAGTTCTGATTTAAAGATAGAAAGTAGAATTATTTTAGAAAGTTTTGCTGATTATTTAAAAGATAATCAAAATCTTAAAATCGAAATTCATGGTCATACGGATAATATAGGTAATGCAAAAGATAATGATGCATTAAGCTATAATCGTGCTTTTTCAGTTAAATCTACCCTTGAAGAGTTAGGAATAGATGGTAAAAGAATTAATGCAAAGGGCTTTGGTTCAATTATGCCAATTTCAACAAATTCTACTGAGGAAGGCAGAGCTAAAAATAGAAGAACTGAATTTCTTATTTTAGAAAAATAAATAATATTTTTTTTATTTAATAAATTTTATAACACATTGTTAGCTTGTTCTTTAATTTTTTCTAATTCGTCTTTCATTAAGACCACTAATTTTTGAATTTGAGCATCATTTGCCTTTGATCCGATAGTGTTTATTTCTCGCCCAATTTCTTGACTAATAAAATTTAGTTTACGCCCAGCAGATTTTTCATTACATGTTTCAATGAAATAATCTAAATGAGTTTTTAATCTTACTTTTTCTTCGTTAATATCAAGTTTTTCTATATAGTAAATTAACTCCTGCTCAAATCTATTTTCATCAAGATTAGATTTACCAATAACCTCTTCAATATTATTTTTGATTCTATTTTTTATAGCATTTATTCTAATTAAATCTAGTGTTTTAATTTCTTCTAAACAGGTATTTATTTTAGATATTCGTATTTCAAAATCTTTTTTTAAAGATAAACCTTCAATATCTCTAAAGTTATTTAATTCATCTAAAGCTGAATTTAAGCAATGCTTTATTAGCTTCCATTCGTTTTCATCCGTTTCTTTACGTTCATTTTTTAAAACATCCGGAAATTTTAAAACTTGTTGTAAGGCATTAGCTATTGGCTCATTTAGCTCTAATGCTAAGTTTTTTAATTGTTTGTGGTATGCCTTGGCTAATTCGATATTTATTTCAACTGGTATTTCTGCTTTTTTAGATTCGATAAAAATACTTAGATCAATTTTACCACGCTCTAATTGTTTAGAGATTTCGTTACGTAATTCTAATTCATAATTTCTTAAACCAGAAGATAAACGTAAACTAATATCTGCCGATTTACTGTTTAGTGAGCGAATTTCAATATTAATAGTTTTGTCGCTTAATTCTTGAGAAGCTTTACCAAAACCTGTCATTGATTTAATCATAAGTTGTTTTTTTAGTTTTTTTATTTATTAAATATAGTCCGAAAATTATTAAAATACCTGAAAATAATTTTGTTAGAGTTAGAGAATCTTTTCCCATGATTATTGCAAAAATACTCGCTAAAAAGGGTTGTAGGTAAATATATGCACTAACCGTTGATGGGCTTAAAGATTTTAATCCATATATATTAAGAAGATAGGCAAAAAAAGTAGTTGCAATTACCACAAAGCAGGTTGCAAAAATAGCATAATCATTAAATCGCGACCAATCTGTTTTTGTAAAATCGTTTAATCCTATAGGAAGAATATAAAAACTTCCAAATAAAAAAATCCAACGCATTACGGTTACCGTATTATATTTTTCCATAATAGGTTTTACCATTACAACAAAAATTGCCCAGGAGGCAGAGTTTATTAAAGTATATAAATCTCCAACAATTGTTTCGCTTCCAAATTCTAAATTCCCTTTAAATAAAAGTAAGGTTGTGGCACCAAAAATTGCTAAACTTAAACCTGATAATTTTAAAATTGTAACTCTTTCTTTTAAAATAATAAGCGTAAAAATAAATACCATAATTGGGTTAGATATCATAATAATAGCAGAATTGATAGGATGCGTTAAGCTAAGACCGTAAATAAAAAATACTTGATTAATAACTATACCAAATAATGCTAACCAAAGCATTTTAATTAAATCTTTTTTAGCAACAGTTTCTGTTTTTAAAAACAATGATAATATCCAAAATAAAATACAAGCACCAAAAATCCTTAAAAATACTAAAGCAATAGGTCCAATATAAGTTGGCATTAAATCTTTTGCAATTGAATAATTTAATGCATACACAATTTGAGCAATAAATAAAGCAATATGTCCTTTTAATATATTTGTCAAAACGTTGCAAATATAATCAGATATGACTTAATAACGAGTTTAAGTTATAATTCTAAAACGTATCTTTACTTTATTGTGTTATCATATATAGATCAATTAAATAATAAGACTTTACTTGCAAGTAAACCTATTCGAATTATTTCGATAGTTCCTTCTCAGTCTGAATTATTGTGGCATTTAGGCATAAGAAAAGAGTTGATTGGAATAACCAAATTTTGTATTTACCCCATTCAAATGTTTAATAACAAAGTTAGAGTAGGGGGTACAAAAAAATTGAATATTAATAAAATTAGAGAACTACAACCCGATTTAATTATTGGCAATAAAGAAGAAAATGATCAACAACAAATTGAACTGCTTAAAAAAGAATTTAATGTTTGGATGAGTGATATTTATTCGTTTAATGATGTTTTTAAAATGATCAGTAGTTTAGGTGTTATTTT
>CAMCZO010000065.1 GCA_945887955.1 Chitinophaga pinensis
ATAAGAAGAAAAGCTTTCGACATATCGGCGCTGCCCTTCGGCATAAATAGTATCAAAAGCTAACGAAGATTTTCCACTACCGCTTAGGCCAGTAATTACTACTAATTTATTACGGGGTATGGTTAAAGATATATTTTTTAAATTGTGAGAACGTGCGCCAATTATTTCAATCAATTCTTCATCTGTTATTTTGGATTTCATTAATGTTGTGTAATTTAAAGTTATATTTTAAATGATTATAAATTTGAAAAGGAAACAAGTTATAAATTTAATAGTTTAAAACTGATGATCATTTTTTCTTTTCAATTTTTATTCTCTTTGGCAATATTTAAAATGGCTCACTAATAGCAATAATAGATTCTATTACTCATAAAAATGAAACAACTTGGGCTATATACAATATAGACATTAGCCTTTTAGATGATGGAATATCTCTTTTTAGGTTTGAACTTGAAAACAAATCAATCCTCACAAAACAGTAATCATCAGTCGAGAAAGAATAAATTAAATAATTAATTGAAGACCATCAAAAGCCAATTCAATATTTAAGGGAAGTTCTTTTGTTACCTCTTCATGCAATCCTAATTGATGAGAAATATGAGTAAAATAGGCTTTTCGTGGATTTAATTCTTTTACTAAATCAATGGCTTGATCAAAAGTAAAATGAGAAATGTGAGGCTCTTTTCTGAGTGAATTTAAAACCAATACATTTAAGTTTTTTAGTTTTTCTTTTTCAGAATTTGAAATAAAGTTAGCATCAGTAATGTAAGCAAAATCGTTAATTTTAAATCCTTTTACAGGTAAATTATAATGCATCACATTTATAGGTTCAAATAATATATCGCCTACCAAAAAAGGATCATTATCAAAAAGAATAACTTCTATTTCAGGTATTCCAGGATATTTGATCTCAGCAAAAATATAAGCAAACTCTCTTATTAATGCAGATTTTACCTGATCAGTTGCATAAACAGGCATAATTATTTTATTTATAAAGTTAAATGCTTTAACCTCATCTAAACCAGCGATATGATCTTTATGTTCGTGGGTAAGTATAACAGCATCTAATTTATTTATTTTTTCACGCAGTATTTGTTGTCTAAAATCAGGGCCTGTATCTATAACAACTCTAGTAGTTGATGATTCAACTAAAATAGAAGATCGTAATCGTTTATCCTTAGGATTCTTACTTTTGCAAACTTCGCAAGTACAAGCAATAAATGGAACACCGGTAGAAGTAGCTGTTCCTAAAAATGTAACTTTAATTGACAAAACAATTCTTATTAAAATTAAAAAAATTAGACTTGAATATATTTAATAATCAAAAATAATAAATTAGTTTGTTTGTTATCTATTTATTCTGAAACAGCTAAATTCATTTCAACAATTTCGTTGTTTCGGATATTTACTGGTGCTCCTCCAAAAACATCTTTTTGTTGAGTTGACTGATCATCAATTCCTTTAGCAAATAAATAATAATCGCCTTTATAACAAGCTATACTAAATTCACCATTTAAATCGGATGATAGAGAATGATCATATAATTCAATTTCTTTTCCAGGAAATTCTTTTGCATTAAATTTAATGTAAATTATTGCATTTGAGATGGCTTTTGAATGATGAGAAACCTTTCCTTTAATAACAGAACTTCCTCCCAACTGATTTTTTTTACATGAACTTAATGTGATAAGTAATCCAAAAAAAAATAAAATTTTAATTTTCATAATTAATGGAAATTTGGGTCGGCAAAACGCATATCTTTTGTAAAAACCGTATCGGTTAAAGTCCCTAAAAAAGAAATAATATCAGATTTTTGAGATTCGCTTAATAATATTCCAGCTTGAGGAATTAATGGATCGAGGTTTACTAAATTGCCTATTGGATTGGTATAATGATTCAAACATTGCTCTATAGATTTAAATCGTCCATCATGCATATAAGGAAAAGTTAGCGCTACATTTCGCAAACTTGGGGTTTTAAATTTAAATGTATTTTCGGGTAATTTTTCAATTTGATATCTCCCACTATCCTTTAAAAACGGGTCCATTAATAAACCATTATTTCTAAATTTAAAATCAGAAAACAAAGGCTCGGTATGGCAAGCATTACAGTTGGCTAAAAATAAATTATACCCCCTTGCTTCTTGTGAAGTAAAACTTATATTTTTCTCTTTTCTTTTTACATAATCGTATTTACTATTGTAAGAATATATTAATCCTTGAAATTGAGTGATTGCTTTTAATAATCGATCTGAAGTTACTTCATCAGTTCCAAAAGCATTTTTAAATAATGTTTTATATTTATCTGACGCTTGTAATTTTTCAATAACATGGTTAATATCTTCTCCCATTTCAATAACATTTGCAATTGGAGCTAGTGGCTGAACCTCTATGTGATTAATCCCTCCATCATGCATAAAATAGGGATGCCAAACTAAATTAAATAAGGCAGAGGCATTACGTTGGCCTCTTAAATTATTTACACCATGACTTAAATCGTGATCGGCATTAGCAAAACCAGTATATTGTTGATGGCATGACCCACAGGAAATAGTATTATTTTTACTTAAAAGGGTTTCATAAAATAATGCGCGACCTAATATAAATTTATTTTCAGAAATAATATTTGTACTAAAAGTATAATTGGCATTCGGAAATCCTATTGGTGTAATTTCTTTTAATTCATTAGATGGTGAAATCGGTAAAATTTTGGGGTCTACTTTGCATGATATTAAAAAAATAACACAAATAATGACTGCAATTTCTCTAATTTTAAACAACATGATTTGATTAATTATACAAAATTACTCAATTTTATTTTCTCCTGTATTAGATTTCTATTCTAATTTAATTCATTTTTATTATAAGATGTTCAAAAAATATCTGTTTTAGATAAATTTGGCCTATTAAAATTTATTATTAAAATGCTATATATCAATAACATAAACATATTTTGACTATGTAAAACTTAAAATAAGGGCCTATTTTTTTTAATTTTCTATATTTGCACCTTAAAACAAAACTAAGTATGACGTATTTGGATTTTGAAAAACCCATCCAAGAATTAGAAACCGAAGTTTTTAAGCTAAAGGAAATTGCCTCTAAAAGCAAAGTAAATTTAGATGATAAAATTAAAGAGCTTGAGAGCAATATTAAAGCTAAAACTGCTGAAATATATAATAATTTAAATGCTTGGCAAAGAGTTCAAGTTAGTAGGCATCCCGAAAGACCATATACATTAGCATACATAAACGCCATTTCTAATAACACATTTATTGAATTACATGGCGATCGAACCGTTGGTGACGATAAGGCTATGGTAGGCGGATTTGGAGACATTGATGGGCAAACCGTTATGTTTATTGGTCAACAAAAAGGAATTAATACAAAAATGCGTCAAATACGTCGTTTTGGAATGGCTAATCCTGAAGGTTATAGAAAAGCCTTAAGATTAATGAAATTGGCCGAAAAATTTAATAAACCTATTGTTACTTTTATTGATACTCCTGGCGCATACCCCGGAATAGAAGCCGAAGAAAGAGGCCAAGGAGAAGCTATTGCTCGAAATTTACTTGAAATGACTCAACTAAAAGTTCCTGTAATTTGTATAATTATTGGCGAAGGAGCAAGCGGCGGAGCTCTGGGAATTGGAATTGGAGATAAAGTATTGATGTTAGAAAACACATGGTATTCTGTAATATCTCCCGAATCTTGTTCATCGATATTATGGCGAAGTTGGGATTTTAAAGAAAAAGCTGCGGATGCTCTAAAATTAACTTCAACCGACATGATTAAAAATGGATTAATAGATGGCATCATTCCCGAACCTTTTGGTGGGGCGCACCGTGACCATACGCTTATTTTTGAAACAGTAAAATCAGAAATTTTAATTCACTTAAGTACCTTAAATCAGATAGATTATAAAGAACGAATCAATCAAAGAATTAATAAATTCTCATCTATGGGGGTAGTTCACGATTTAAACGATTAAAATAATTCAAATTAATAATTAATATATAAAATATAATGGCCGATACAGGAGATATTAACGTAGGTTCGATTATTCGATTTAATGGAGAATTAGTTCAAATTACAGATTATCAGCACCGCACGCCAGGTAATTTAAGAGCCTTTTATCAAGCTAAAATGCGAAACTTAAAAAATGGTAAACAAACCGAAAATCGTTTTAGAAGTGGCGAAAGTATAGAAATTGTTAGGGTAGAATACAAAATGATGCAATACATTTATGCCGAAGGTGAATTTGCAGTAGTAATGGATAATCAAAACTATGAGCAAGTGCATATTCCATTAGTTATGTTTGGTGCAAGTGGCAAGTTTTTAAAAGAAGGGATGGAAGTAAAAGTAAGCTTTGAAGCGGACGAAGCAATTTTAGCCGAAGCTCCCACCTTTATTGAAGCTCAAATTACGTATACAGAGCCTGGAATAAAAGGCGACACTGCCACCAATACTCTTAAAAGTGCAACCTTAGACACTGGCACTGAAATTAAAGTCCCTTTATTCTTTAACGAGGGTGATTGGGTAAAAATAGACACACGCACTGGAGAATACGTTGAACGAATTAAAAAATAACAAATTAATTTTATGATTTAGGTAACAAAAATTACCTTGTTATTTAGTTATCTTGTTTCGCAATTCAATAATTTTATTTGATATTGATTTAAATTTATCGTCAGTTATTTCGTTTGGCTGTTTAACTGCTTTTATTTCTTCGTGAATAATTTTTAAATCGTTTATTAATTCAGCACAATCTTTTTTATCTTTAAAATCATTTAACAAAATAATAAGGTTTCCGAGATGAAAACGTTGATCCCAAAGCTGCTTATATACTTTAGTTTTTATTTCTGCATCTTTAATAGTACTTATTATTTTACAGGTTAAATAAAAGCTTTCTAACCAACTTCCTACAAATACATTTGATGCGGTATACACTCTATTATTAGTTCTTAAGTAATAATCACTTTTAATAAAAATCTCATCTAAAATTTGAAACAAACTATCTTTGTTACTTAAATTTGTTTCAGCGCGCTTACCAACCATATTAATAATCGAATTTTTTAACCCAAGCCCATCACTTATCGACATTACATTTTTCATGTATAACAAAACATCTTGCCCATTATTATTATCCATAGCGTAAGCCATATCAATACAATAAATTCCTAAGTTAACAGACTTATAAAAATCATTTGAATAACTGCCTATTTTTTTGGGAGAGTTTAATATTGAATTATCATAATTATATCCATAAACAGCAAAATCGTGAAGATAAGATGCTGGAGAAGGAATATTGGCTATGGTAAAATCAAATTTAAATTTTGTAGAGTCTTCAACAGTTATTGCCGACGTATCTTTAATGTGAATGTCAAGAGAATCTGTTTTATCATGATTTTCTGAGTTATTTCCTCCACAAGAAACGATAAACAATGAGCCTATCGTAATTGCAACTATTTTATTAATAATGGTCATCTTTTTATTTTTAAATATGTACAAAAATAATTTAATTTTTTCATTTTTATATCGTAAGATATAAAAAAAATTAATATGTTAACATATGTCGTATAATCAATTTGTAATTTTAGGATATATAATTTAATGAACTTTCAATTTTAAAATTAGTTACTTTTTTTTTATTTTTATCCTGTAGTCTTAAAATTATATCCGACTTCTGACATTAGCTTTTTTATAGAGCCAGGATTTGTATTAATAATTTCACTTGGCAACAAGCTGTTTGTTTAATTTTCTTGATTGTTTCTTGTTCGAATTTGTTTCCATTTTCTTTACGTTTTTACATGAGTTTAACTAAAGAAAATGGCTCTACTTTAATTTATAAAATTTTAGTTTAAAGAGCCAATTAAAATTGTCTAATTTTTAAATTCCAACAACTTTTATATTTAATGATAATGATTAAATATTTGCCAACTAAGTTCATAAGCAGCATTTAATTCAACTTTATTTAGAGATAATTGAATGTTGTTATTAATAGCAAAAACTTCTAAATCTTCGGTAGCAATATTTCCAATTAATTCGTCTTTTGCCATTGGGCACCCTCCAAATCCATGTATTGCAACATCAAAACTTCGGCAACCACTTTCGAATGCAGCCTTAATTTTTTCAAGTGATTTGGCTTTTGAAGAATGTAAATGTGCAGCAATTTGTGTGTTTTGTAATTCGGGTAGAATCGTTGAAAATAACTGCTTTATGCTTTCTTGATTTGAAGAACCAAATGTGTCTGCTAAAGCTAAATGTTTTACTCCCATGTTATTTATTTTATGGCACCACTGTGAAGCGATGTCGGCATGCCAAATATCGCCATAAGGATTTCCAAATGCCATAGAGATATAGACCAATAATTGTTTGTTGTTTTTAATGCAAAGATTTTGTATTTCTTCGAGTCGAACTAAAGAGGATTCAATAGTAGAATTTGTATTTCGCATTTGAAAAGTTTCAGAAATAGAAAATGGAAAACCCAAATAACTAATCTCTTCAAAACCACAAGCGTTTTCAGCCCCTCTAGTATTAGCTATAATTGCAAGTAGTTTAGTTTTTGTAAGACTCAAGTCAAGCTTATTTAATACAGCAGCAGTGTCTTGCATTTGTGGGATGGCTTTGTGTGAAACAAAACTTCCAAAGTCGATGGTATCGAAGCCAACTTTAAGTAATTGATTAATATATTGAGCTTTTAATTCTGTAGGAATAATTTTTTTAATCCCTTGCATAGCATCGCGGGGACATTCAGTAATTTTTATCATTAATTTTTCTTAATTAATTCCTTATTGATCTCTTTAATTAATTTTGGGCCATGGTAAATAAATCCAGTATATATTTGAATTAAATCTGCACCGGCATTTAGTTTTTCTATGGCGTCTGCAGCACTATGTATTCCACCCACTCCAATGATGTTAAATTCATTATTAGAATTTTGCTTCAAATATTTAATTACTTCTGTACTTTTATTTTTTAAAGGTAAACCACTTAATCCTCCCATTCCTATGTCTTCAATTTGTTTTGAACTATAAGTTAAGCCTTCGCGAGTAGTAGTTGTATTAGATGCAACAACACCTGCAAGTTTTGTTTTTTTAATAATGTCGATAATATCGTCGAGTTGAGAATTTGTTAAATCAGGGGCAATTTTAAGCAAAATTGGTTTTGGTTTCTTTTTTTTATTATTCAATATTTGTAAGGTGTTAAGTAATAATTTTAGGGGTTCTTTTTCTTGTAATTCTCTTAAGTTAGGGGTATTTGGCGACGAAACATTAACTACAAAATAATCGACAACATCAAACAATTCATTAAAACAAATTATGTAATCGTTAACTGCATCTACAATAGGGGTATTTTTGTTTTTACCGATATTACCACCAATAATTAAAGTTTTATCTTTTCTTTTTTTTAGATTATTTGCAGCTGCTATTACACCTTTATTATTAAATCCCATTCTGTTAATTAGTGCTTCATTTTCTGGAAGTCTAAATAATCGAGGTTGGTCATTTCCTGGTTGAGCTTTTGGGGTAACAGTTCCTATTTCTATAAATCCAAAACCTAAATCTCCAAATTGGTTAAAGGCAATAGCATCCTTATCTAAACCTGCGGCTAAACCTACTGGATTTTTAAATTCTAATCCAAAAACATTTCTTTTTAATTTAGTATGTTTTTTTTGAAATAATAAACTTGCAAAAATAGATATGCCTGGGATTTTAAGTAAGAAAAAAGTTAGATGATGTGCTTTTTCTGGTTTAAATTTAAAAAGTATGAATTTTAAAAAGGAGTACATTAGTTTATTCAATAATCTTATAAATTAAATAAAAAACTCAATGATTTGAGCTAAAAATTAATGATTAGATATAAAATTACATAATTGTTTTATATCTACAAAAAGAAGATAATTTAAAATTACTTTCAACTTCATTTTTTTTTAAAATGCCAGTCCTTGTCAAAACAATTTACTTAACTTAAAGCCATTGATGTAATTCCGTTTCCTTTTCTTAATTATTTCTTATTTTGTTTCTGGTTCTTATGCTTGATTTGATAAGTTCGTGATTTTATTAAATATTAATAAACAAACAGTTTTTTCACTCAGTCAAATCTATAGTTTAATCATTAATAAAATATGTTTGACTATTTTGTTAAATATTCTAAATTTTGTTTATTATATTTATATAAATAATTTTTTATTTTGAAAAGAAGATACACGATTATCTTTGTTTTAGTTTTTATTAAAAGTATTTCTTTTAGTCAAAACATTACCTGTCCCAGTCCATATATATACATGGATGGCTCAGCTTTTATTAGGGTTTACAATCCTAGCTTACCCCCATCAGCTACAAATCCATCCAACACAAATATTCCAACTCTTACTAATGGCGGAGGATTAACCTTAATGTCTAATATTAATGGCGGGACCGTTTGTCCTACTTTTTATAGTGTTGCTGGTGGTAATTACTTTTATTGGAATGGTGTTACATGGGTAAATACGGGACATGCTACAGGAAATGGAGCTGCTGTTAACATAGCGGGGTGTGGAACTACAATTTATAATTTAGTTGGCGGTACTGGACAGGTTTATTCATACAATGGTTCATCAAATGGAACTCTTTTAACTACTATTACTGGTTTTAACGGAGGGGGACCTTATGACTTAGTTACAGATTGTAATTGTAATTTTTACGTACTAAAAACATCAACTCCTAATCAAAATTTAACATTATATAGTCCGCTTGGAGCTGTTATTAGCACATGGACATTAGTTGGTATGCCTAATTCATCTGCAGGGGGTGGATTTGCAATTATTGGAAATTCAATTTATGTTAGAAATGGTAATTTTTATGCAGGAACTATTTCTGGACCAAGTGTTACATTTTCAGTTGTAAATGGTTTTACAGCGAATGCTGGCGATTTTGCTTCTTGTCCGGTTTGCAATAATGTAGTCCCTCAGCAAACATTAAATGCTTCAATTAGCCCTGGAGGTCAGTTAAGTTGTAATACTAACACGTTGTCAATTGCCGTCACATCAACAGTTAATCCTATAAATTATTTTTGGTCTGGACCAGGAATAGTTGGAGCAGTTAATGGGGCATCAATAACAGTAAATGCTGCAGGGGTTTATACTTGCTTAATTTCTTCTTTGGGATGCCCTTCAAGTCAACTAGTTTTAACTTCTACAATATCCACTAACATTTCTACAGTTAATGCAGTTATTACGCCGTCTGGTAACGTTTGTACAAATTTAACTGGTTTTATACAATTTCAAGCTTCGCCAATAGGAGGTGCCAATTCAATACAATGGTTTGGTCCCGGAATTATAGCGGGAGCAACAGGTTCAACACTATCAACAAGTGCCGTTGGTATTTATTCCTTAATTGTAACTAATTTAATTAATGGTTGCTTTGGAACACAAACAGTTGCTGTTCATCAAACTCCAACAGTTTCAATTGCTTTAACTAATAACACCTTATGTTCATTTTCTTCTAACGGATCAATATCTTCATTAACTATTAGTCCGTCAGGCGCATTAAATTATTATTTAACTACAAGTTTAAATTATACTGCAAATGGTGCAAATCCAATAAATTGGCCTATTTCTGGAGTATCTACAAATACTCCAACACAAGTAAATATAGTAGTTAATGGAACGAGTGGTTATTGTTCAAGTTCAGCTTTTTCTTCCTACACCATTTTTCCTAATCCGAATTTAATTTTAAGTCCTGTTTTTTCTAGTATTTGTATTGGAAACTCACAAACTTTTACTGTATCAGGTGCACAAACCTATACTTGGTCAGGATCACAAAGTTTAAATTCGTATAGTACAACTATTGTAAATGCTAATCCTATAATAACATCATTTTATTCAGTTATTGGATCTAATTATGGTTGCAACAGCCTGACTCAAAATAGCACATTAACTGTTGTTCCATTGCCAAATGTATCAATCAGTCCATTAACTTCAACTATTTGTTTAGGAACGGCTTCTTCGTTGAGCGTTACTGGTAATTCTAATTTATTTTCTTGGAGCCCACCAAATGGGATAAATAATACAACTATTGCAGTAGTAAATGCAAGTCCTAATAGCAGCCAAGTATACACATTAATCGGATCATTAAACTCTTGTACTAGTTCAGCTACTTCAACTGTATATGTTGTTAATCCTCCGGTTTTATCATTGGCATTATCAAGTAATACAATATGCGAATATAATTATTATGGATCTCTTAATTCATTAACAGCAAGCCCTAGTGGAGCGAATAGCTATACCTTATTAAATGGAACAAATTTCGTAGTAACTAATTTATTTAATAGTTTTCAAATCAATCCTATTGCTTCGCAACAAAATATAGTTTCAATTGGAGTTACAACATTAATTGGTGTAACGAGTGTTTGTACCGCGTCTATTTTGCAAACATTTTCTATTTTACCAAATCCAATACTTAATATTTCTCCTTCATCTGCATCTATCTGTCCACTTCAAAATCAAATTTTTAATGTTAATGGAGCTTCAACATATAGTTGGTTGCCTTCTAATGATCTAAATACTTTAAATGGAAATATTGTTTTATCTAGTCCGATTAATTCAAATATATATTCAGTAATTGGAACTAGTGTGGGTTGTAATAGCAATTTGCATTCTGCTCAATTAACAGTTAAACCAATTCCAAATGTTTCGGTTAGCCCTCAAACAGCTTCAATTTGTTTTGGTAATTCAATTCAATTAGTTGCAAGCGGAAACGGTTCTAATTATTCATGGAGTCCATCAATAGGTTTAAATACCGTTATTGGGCAATCTGTTATTGCAAATCCATTAATAGTTCAAAATTATACCGTGTTAAGTACCTTAAATTCTTGCACTAATTCAGCCATAGCATCAGTCTCCGTAATTGCATTACCCGTTCCAATAGTTATAGCATCTCAATATACTGTTTGTACAGGTTCTACTACTCAATTATCTGCATCAGGAGCAATTTCATTTAATTGGATTCCGTCACAAACGCTAAATTATGCGTTTGGAAATTCTGTGTTGGCTTTTCCGTATTCGAATACAATCTATACAGTTCATGCAAATAATGGGCTTTGTGTTGCTTCAACAACTATTCAAATTAAAACAATTCCATATCCTAATATGACCATTAATGCAAGTGCTAATCAAATATGTTCTGGTTCAACAGTTAGTCTTTATGCAAATGGAGCTCAAACATACAGTTGGTATCCAAATTCTGGTTTAACTAATCCTTATGGCTCTCAAATACTTGCTGCTCCAATGGTAAATACAAATTATACCGTAGTGGGTTCCAATTCTAATGGAACAATAAGTTGTAATCAGCAGATGAGCTATTCTGTAATTACCATTTCTAAAGTTCAGGGTCAAGTATCAAATAATGTGTCACTTTGTATGGGAGATAAAACAACTCTTGTTGCTTCAGGCGGAAATACATTTAATTGGTCGCCACCAGTTGGTTTAAATATAACCAGTGGTTTTGGAGTTGTTGCAAATCCAACTTCTACAACCATTTATACAGTTCAAATTGGTAAAGATTTATTTTGTAGTTCAACCTTAACTGTAATGGTTAAAGTAAACCCAAAGCCAGTTGTTTTTGCTGGTAGAGACTCTATTTATAATTTGGATGAGTTAATTTATTTAAATGCAAATGGAACTGGCACATTAACTTGGATTAGTGGTAGTAATATAGTATGTCAAAATTGCCCTGTTACAATTGTAAAACCATTAAGAGACGAGTGCTACGTGATTGAAGCTGAAAATGAATTTGGATGTAAAGTACAAGACAAAGTATGTATTCAATTAACAACAGATATTTATTATTACGCGCCTAATTCTTTTTCGCCAAATAATGATAATTTAAACGATGTATTTTATTTGTTTGGAAATGGATTAAATGAGTTTAAAATGGAGATTTTTGATAGATGGGGTAGTTTATTATTTTATTCAACAGATCAATCGCTTGGATGGGATGGGAAATTTAATGGTGTTATTTGTAAAAACGATTCTTATATTTATAAAATTACCTTTAAAGGATTAAATGGTAAATTAAATCTTAAACAAGGTTATATTAATTTAATTAACTAATTATACTCTAAGAAATTCCTTTTTTTATTTTTTAAACTTTACATATTATTCTTGATATTTTTTTAAATTTGTTTTATGAGTAAACACAAAATTGGGTTTAATACTGCTATTTCAATAGTTATTGCAAATATGATTGGTACTGGTGTGTTTACCAGTCTTGGCTTTCAAGTAACAGGGATTGAGGGGGGGTTTTCTATTATAATGTTATGGGTAATTGGTGGCATTTTAGCTTTATGTGGGGCATTAACTTATGGAGAAATTGGCTCTGCATTTCCACAAAGTGGTGGCGAGTATAATTATCTATCTAAGTTATATCATCCGGCTGTTGGTTTTTTAAGTGGTTGGGTTAGTATCACTGTTGGATTCGCTGCTCCAATAGCAGCGGCTTCAGTTGCTTTATCTCAATATGTCACCAAAATATATCCAAATATAAATTCACTTTATTTATCCTTTTCTGTAATAATAATAATAACAATTATACATTCTATTAATTTAAGAGCAGGAAGTTTATTTCAAAGAGTATTTACAATAATTAAAGTATTGTGCATAATAGTTTTTATTGGATTTGGCTTGTTTTATAAACCAGAACATACAATTAGTTTTTATCCTACTAGTCATGTTTGGAAAGACATTTTTTCGGCTTCATTTGCTGGATCTTTAATTTATGTTACTTATGCATATAGCGGATGGAATGCGGCGGCATATATTTCTGGGGAAATGGAAAATGTAAAGAAAAATTTACCTCGGGCATTATTTATCGGCACAATTTTGGTAATGTTTATTTACACAGCATTAAATTCTATTTTTTTATATACAGTTCCAGTTTCAGAGCTAAAAGGTGTTCTAGAAATAGGTTATTTAAGCGCAAGTAAAATTTTTGGCCCAACCATAGGCCAATTTATGAGTTTAACTATAGCTGTGTTATTAATTTCAACTATTAGCGCTATGATTTTGGCGGGCCCTCGAGTTATGCAAAGTATGGGAAAGGAAATTAAGGGATTAAGGTTTTTTTCTACTGCTAATAAAAATAACGTGCCTTATGTTGCAATTATTTTTCAATCAATCATTGCATTAGTATTAGTATCAACATCCTCATTTCAGTCTTTAATCACCTATGTTAGCTTTACCCTAAACCTAATGACTTTTCTTACTATTTTTGGGATTTTTATATTAAGATATAAATTTAAACATATAATTACAGAATTTAAAACTCCTTTTTACCCTTTTACACCCATTCTTTTTTTATTAATAATATTGTGGATATTAATTAATATAGTTATGGAAAGGCCTATTGAATCTATATATGGCTTATTAACTGTTAGCTCAGGTTTAATTATTTACTTTATTTCAAATAATAAAAACAAATCTCAGAAAAAAATCTAATTTTTTTCATTATTGTTCAATAAAATAATTTAAAAAGGAATTGAAATTTCTACATCCTCCTTTTTTATCACTTTGTTTTTTTCTACAAAACTTAAGGAATGAATAAACGTACTATTTTTAGCTTAAACTATGAGTATATAAAGATTTTTGGTTCTTAAAATTTTAGCTTTATAGCGATATTAAATACTCTCAAAAAAAGTTTTTAAAACTAAAATTAACGATTTTTGAATTGAAGATATAAAAAAATGAATTTTAAACAATCACAAACTACTTATTGTTTTCGCAAATCAGTAAAATTAATATTTTTATGAGATAAAGTATTAATTTATATTTTAATCTGATAATAGTAAAGAAATAGATCAAAAAAAATCCCGAAACAATTAAGTATCGGGATTTATTTAAAATTGGCATCGACATACTCTCCCGGGCTTTAGACCAAGTACCATCTGCGCTGGTGGGCTTAACTTCTCTGTTCGGAATGGGAAGAGGTGATCCCCACCGCAATAGACGCCATAAAGGGATATT
>CAMCZO010000066.1 GCA_945887955.1 Chitinophaga pinensis
GCAAATAGTATAAAAATTATTACTTTTAATGAATTAAAGACGTATTATTTTGATGGATTTTCTAATTAAATAAATGTGAAAACTAAAATACCAAACGAAATACTTAAAAAAGCATTTGAGCTCATGTGCAAAGCCAAATGTATGACTGAGCTTTATGAGGCTAATAAAGAAATAACATCTAAATACGTTCATGCAACAAGCAGAGGTCACGAAGCAATCCAAATTGCATTAGGGATTCAACTATTACCACAAGATTATTTAAGTGCTTATTACAGAGATGATAGTATATTATTGAGTATTGGATTAGAGCCTTTTGAACTCATGTTACAGCTTCTAGCTAAACGAAACGATCCATTTTCTGGCGGAAGAACCTATTATTCTCATCCGAGTTTAAAACGGGATAACATGCCAAAAATTCCCCATCAATCTAGCGCGACCGGCATGCAAGCTATTCCTACTACTGGCATTGCTTTAGGTTTGCAGTATTTAGAAAAGAATGGGATGAATTTGGATTATAACGGACTAAACCCAATTGCCATTTGTTCGCTAGGAGATGCCAGTTGCACCGAAGGAGAAGTGTCTGAAGCATTTCAAATGGCGGTATTAAAACAATTACCTATTTTATTTTTAGTTCAAGATAATGAATGGGATATTAGTGCTAAAGCTAAAGAATTTCGTTCTCAAGATATTACTGAATTTTCAAAAGGATTTAAAGGTCTTGAAACAAAAACTATAGATGGAACCGATTTTATTTTAAGTTATAATATAGTTAAAGAATGTATTAATACCATTCGAACTGAGCGAAGGCCTATGTTAATTCATGCAAAGGTTCCTTTACTTAATCATCATACCAGTGGAGTTAGAAAAGAATGGTACAGAGATGATTTAGCAGAATCCGAAAAAAGAGATCCTTTGCCACGTTTAAGAAATCAATTAATTGTTTCAGGAATTGATTCTGATGAATTAAAATTAATTGAAATAAATGCAAAAAAAATAGTAGAAAACGATTATCAAAAAGCCATTCTTGAAGAAGAACCATTACCTGAGGATTTATTTCTACATGAATTTGCCCCTACCCCAATAACTGAAGAAAAAGGCGAGCGATCTCCAATCGGTAAACAAGCAACCGTTATGGTAGATAGCGCATTATTCGCAATTAGAGAATTAATGACCAAACATCCAGAGTGTTTATTGTACGGACAAGATGTGGGTGCTAGATTAGGCGGTGTATTCAGAGAGGCAGCAACACTAGGTGAACAATTTGGAGAGCACCGAGTTTTTAATACACCTATTCAAGAAGCATTTATTGTGGGTTCAACGGTAGGAATGAGTGCAGTCGGATTAAAACCAATTGTTGAGGTTCAGTTTGCTGATTATATCTGGCCAGGCTTAAATCAATTGTTTACCGAAGTTAGTAGAAGTTGTTATTTATCAAATGGCAAGTGGCCAGTAAGTATGATATTACGTGTTCCAACAGGCGCTTACGGTAGCGGTGGACCATATCATTCTTCAAGTGTTGAAAGTGTTTTATCAAATATTAAAGGAATTAAAATTGCTTATCCAAGTACTGGTGCAGATTTAAAAGGGCTTATAAAAGCTGCCTATTATGATCCTAATCCGGTTATTATTTTAGAACATAAAGGTTTATATTGGAGTAAAATAAAAGGTACAGAAGATGCAAAAACAATTGAACCAGACGAAAATTATATCATTCCTTTTGGTAAAGCTCGAATAGTAATTTCTGCAGATGTAGATAATGTAAAAAATGGAAAATCTATTTGTATTATAACATATGGAATGGGTGTTTATTGGGCTAAAGCTGCCGCCAAAAAATTTGAAGGTAAAATTGAAATTATCGATTTAAGAACCATTGCTCCTATTGATGAAGATGCTATTTTTAATAGTGCCCGAAACCATGGTAAAATAATGATTTTAACAGAAGAACCTGTTAATAATGGATTTTCACAAAGTATTGCCGCTCGAATTAGTGAGCATTGTTTTGAATATTTAGATGCACCTGTTAAAGTAATTGGGTCTGAAAATTTACCAGCTATTCCATTAAATTCAATTTTAGAAAAAACTATGCTTCCAAATGCTGAAAAGGTTGAAATAGCAATTGAAAAATTATTGAACTATTGATAATAAAAAGATTAAAATTTAAAATATGGAACAACTAATTGAATGCGTGCCGAATTTTAGCGAAGGACTTGATTTATCTATCATTAAACAAATTACTGATGAGTGCGAAAAAGTAGATGGTATTAAATTATTGAATGTTGATCCCGGTAAAACAACTAACCGAACAGTTGTAACATTTGTTGGTAATCCTCAAGCCGTTATAGATGCAGCTTTTAATGCTATTAAAAAAGCAGGGGAATTAATTGATATGAGCAAACACAAAGGCGAACACCCTCGAATGGGAGCTACAGATGTTTGTCCGTTGATTCCAATTAAAAATATTAGTCTGCAACAAACAGCAATTTATGCTCAAAAATTAGCTAAACGCGTTGGTGAAGAACTTAACCTGCCCATATATTTATACGAAGAAGCTCAAACAAATAAAAAAAGAAGTAATCTTTCTGAAATAAGAGCTGGAGAATACGAAGGCTATTTTAAAAAAATTTTATTACCAGAATGGAAGCCCGATTTTGGACCTCAAATTTTTGACGAAAAACGGGGTGCCACTGTTATTGGTGCTAGAGATTTTTTAGTGGCCTATAACATAAATCTTAATACAACTTCTACCCGTCGAGCTAATTCTATTGCTTTCGATGTTAGAGAAGCTGGTCGTGTTTTAAGAGATGGAGATCCAATAACTGGAAAAGTAATTTTAAACGCTGACGGAAGCCCAAAATCAATTCCTGGCTCTTTAAAATCAGTTAAAGCTATAGGTTGGTTCATTCAAGAATATGGTGTTTGCCAAATATCTATGAATCTAACTAATATTAATATGACACCCATTCACATTGCATTTGACGAAGTTGTAAAAAAAGCATCCGAAAGAGGAATTCGGGTTACTGGATCTGAATTAATTGGTTTAATTCCTCTAAAAGGAATGTTAGATGCAGGAAAATATTTTCTAAATAAACAAAAACGATCTGTTGGTGTTTCCGAGTCTGAATTAATTAAAATAGCAGTTAAATCAATGGGCTTAGATGAATTAGCACCTTTCAATCCAGAAGAACGAATTATTGAGTATGTGTTAAAAAATACGGCTGACTCAAAATTAATTAATATGAATTTAGCAACTTTTGCAGATGAAACAGCAAGCGAAAGTCCAGCACCTGGTGGAGGCTCTATTTCTGCATATGTTGGTAGTTTAGGCGTTTCGTTGGCTACAATGGTTGCTAATTTAAGTTCACACAAAAAAGGTTGGGACAATCGTTGGCAAGAATTTAGTATTTGGGCCGAGAAAGGACAATCTCTTAAAGATCAATTAATTAATTTGGTAGATGCTGATACAAAAGCCTTTAATGATATTATGTCTGCTTTTAATTTACCTAAATCAACCGATGAAGAAAAAAAGAAAAGAACGCAGTGTATTCAAGAGGCAACAAAGTACGCAATTGAAGTTCCTTTTAAAGTAATGCAACTCTCTTTTGAAAGTATGGATTTAATAAAAACAATGGCTATAGAAGGCAATCCTAATTCGGTAAGTGATGCCGGAGTTGGTGCTTTGTGTGCCAGAAGCGCAGTAATTGGCGCATTTATGAATGTTAGAATTAATGCATCAGGTTTAGATGATAAAAAATTTGTAGATGAAATAATCTCTAAAGGTAAATTAATTGAAAAGCAAACCATCGCTGCCGAAACAGAAATTTTATCTCTTGTAAACGAAAAAATTGGTATTTAACAAAATTTTAAAATAAAGTGATTCCAAAAAATACGGTTGATATCATTATTGAAACTGCTCATGTAGAAGAAGTAGTTGGCGAATTTATTACTTTAAAAAAAAGAGGTGCTAATTTACTAGGATTATGCCCCTTTCATGGCGAAAAAACACCTTCTTTTACTGTATCTTCTGTAAAAGGCATTTATAAATGTTTTGGCTGTGGTAAGGCAGGCAACTCAGTAAATTTTGTAATGGATCATTTAAAACTTACTTATCCAGAAGCTTTAAAATGGTTAGCAAAAAAATATAACATCGAAGTTATTGAACGCGAAATAACTCCTGCCGAAAGAGAATTACAAACTGAGCGCGAAAGTATGCTCATAGTTATGCAATATGCTCAACGGTATTTTTCAGAAACTATGTTACAAATAGACGAAGGGAAATCTATTGGCTTAGGTTATTTTAAAGAGCGTGATTTAAAAGACGATATTATTTCAAAATTTCAATTAGGCTATAGTTTAGAAGAAAAAAATTCATTTACTAATACCGCCATAAAAAACGGTTATTCACCAAAATATCTTGCCAAAACTGGCATGAGTATTTTAAGTAACCGCTACGTAGAAGGAAATGAAATTAAAGCTAGCGATTTGTTTGATCGATATGCCGGAAGAGTAATGTTTCCAATTCACGACGATGGTGGCCGAGTAGTTGCATTTGGTGGCAGAACCTTAACTAAAGATAAAAAAATAGCCAAATATATTAATAGCCCTGAAACAGAAATTTATAATAAAAGTAAAATTTTATATGGATTATGGTTAGGAAAAAAAACTATTCAAGAAAAAGATACATGTTTTCTCGTTGAAGGCTATATGGATGTTATCGCCATGCATCAAGCAGGTATAGAAAATGTAGTAGCCTCAAGCGGAACTTCTCTTACAGTCGACCAAATTAAATCTATACATCGCTTTACTAAAAACATTGTTGTTTTATACGATGGTGATGAAGCAGGACAAAAAGCCAGTTCCAGAGCTATCCCTCTTTTACTTGAAGAAGGAATGAATGTTAAACTTCTTCAATTTCCTGATAATGATGACCCTGATTCATTTAGTCGCAAAGTTACAATTCAAGAGTTTCATGATTATATAGAAACTAATGTTACTGATTTTTTATATTTCAAAACCAAAAAATTAAAAGAACAAACTAAAAACGATCCAATAAAACTTGCCGGAGTTATTAAAGATATTGTTGAAAATATTGCAATTATTCCGGATAATATTATTAGAAGTATTTATATAAAAGAGTGTTCTAATATAATGGAAATTGAAGAATCAATTCTCCAATTAGAAGTAAATAAAATTAGAAGAAAAGTATCTCCAAAACAAAAAAAAGAAGATTCTGTTCTCGATGAAAATTCACAAACAGAAATTTTAAATCAAACCAATTTTCAAGAAACAAATGAAAATACAGTCTTAAAATTTGATTCAGAAGAGAAGGAACTTTTAAGAATTATGTTGCTACATGGCAATATTTTAGTAAAAATAGATGCTGAAACTGAAAATGAAGTTGCTGCTGATGATTTAGAAATTACTATTTCTGAATTTATTTTATATGAACTATGGAGAGATCAAATTAGTTTCGAAAATCCTATTCACCAGGTTATTTTAGATGAATATATTCTTGAATTGAGTCATGACCGAATACCAACTATTCAACATTTTTCAATGTCGCAAAACCCAATTATAAGCAGTTTTGTAATTAATAACATTATTAATAACTATGAATTAAGTAATAAATGGGAAAAACTTGGTGTTTATATTAGCGAAGAAATAAATGATATAAAAAAAAGTACCGAGAATTTACTTTTTAGTTTAAAAGAAAAAAAAATAAACTCATTCATTAATCAAAAACAAGATCTACTTAAATTAACAAGCCCTGAAGAAACTGAAAATATAATTAAAGAAATAATTCAGCTAATCGAGTTAAAAAAAAGAGTTAACAAATTATTAGGTAGAATTGTAATAAAATAATTTTTAATAAGTAAATTATTAAAAATTACACTTCAACCAAGGTTCCAATTTTATGCCCTAATATTATATTTTTGAGATTTCCTTTTTTATTCATGTCAAAAACAATAATGGGTAAATTATTTTCTTTACATAACGTAAATGCTGTCATATCCATTACTTCCAAACCTTTATCATATACCTCTTTAAATTTAATAGTCTCGTATTTAGTTGCAGTGTTATCTTTCTCAGGGTCCGCAGTATAAATTCCATCTACACGAGTACCTTTTAATATTACAGAAGCTTCGATTTCAATTGCACGCAAAGTAGCAGCTGTATCTGTTGTAAAATAAGGATTACCAGTACCTGCACCAAATATTACAACCCTACCTTTTTCTAAATGACGGACAGCTTTTCGTCTAATAAAAGGTTCGCAAATTTGTTCCATTTTAATAGCGCTTTGTAAACGGGTAGAAACACCAAGCCCTTCTAAAGCAGATTGAATTGCCATACTATTAATTACCGTAGCCAACATCCCCATATAATCTCCATGTACGCGATCCATGCCTCCTTTTTCAGCTTGAATACCGCGAAAAATATTTCCTCCACCAATTACTATGGCTACTTCGCAACCTTCGTCGTAAATAGATTTAATTTCATTAGCATATTCCAATAAACGTTCTTGATCAATACCAAAACCTTTATTTCCCATTAAAGCTTCTCCACTTAATTTTAAAAGAATTCTTTTATATTTCATCTTTTTATATATTTGACTTTAAAAAATAATTTCTAATTTTTTCTATTTAAAGGTAAAAAAAAATCCCGATTAAAAAATCGGGATTTAAAATTAAGATAACGAAAAACGTTTTAGTGCCGAAACGGTTAGGTCTTTTTCAACACCTTGCAAAAACTGTCTAACAGTTAGTTTGTTATCAATAAAATATTCTTGATTTAATAAAGTTGAGTCTTTATAAAATTTATTTAATTTACCTTGAGCAATTTTCTCAATCATATCCTCTGGTTTCCCTTCGGCTCGAGTAGTTTCGCGAGCTATATCTAATTCACGATTAATAGTTGTTGCGTCCACATCATCTTTATCAATTGCTAAAGGTGCCATTGCTGCGGCTTGCATCGCAATATTTTTAGCAACCTCATCAGAAACAATTTTATTAAATCCAATTGAAACCGCTAAACGATTTCCTGGATGAATGTATCCAACAACTTGTTCTGCATGTATAACTTGATAAAATCCAATATCAATTTTCTCACCAATCTTTCCTACTTGTTCCATAAATTTATCAGCAATTGAAATTGTACCATCATATGATAATGATTTTAAATCATCAGCTGTAGCTGGTTTTTTATCAAGTGCAACAGATGCAACCGTTTCTGCAAACTTTATAAAATCAGCATTTTGAGCTACAAAATCTGTTTCACAATTAACACTAATAACAATTCCAGATTTTTTATCTGTTGCTGTTTTAGCTAAAACTACACCTTCTTTAGCATCACGATCTGCTCGATTAGCAGCAACTTTTGCCCCCTTTTTACGAAGAAAATCAACAGCGGCTTCAAAATCACCGTTACATTCTTCTAATGCTTTTTTGCAATCCATCATACCAGATCCAGTTTGCTGGCGTAATTTGTTAACTTCTGCTGCTGTAATAGCCATTTTTATAAAATTTAAGTTGTTATTTGTTTTTTTATTTTGATAATATTGTTTCTTAAAAAAAAAGGTCAAGCTGTAGTTACAGGATGACCGCTTTTAATTAATTAAATTAAATTTATTTCTTTGCTATCACTCTTCGACGTGGTTTTTTAGCACCGCCTTTTTCTTCTTCACTAGTATTTTTGGTAGCACCTTTAATTACAATGCCTTCAGCTAATTCTTCAGCTTCATTAGCACTTAATTCTTTTGTATCTCCTTCTTCAGTATTTGCCTCTTTGTCCATTTTTCGGTCTGACAATCCTTCTTTTACAGCACTTACCATTAATTCAATAATATAGGCAATTGAAGTTGAAGCGTCGTCGTTTGCTGGAACTGCAAAATCAACTAAATTCGGATTAGAATTAGTATCAACAATTGCAAAGGTTGGAATATTTAAACGTTTTGCCTCAGCAACAGCAATATGTTCTTTTGTAATATCTACAATAAATAATGCTGCAGGTAAGCGAGTTAAATCAGAAACTGATCCAAATTGGATTTCTAATTTTGCACGTTCACGCGAAAATTGTAAACGTTCGCGTTTAGAAACATTTGTAAAAGTACCATCAGCAAACATTTTATCTATCTGACTCATTCTTCGAACAGATTTACGAATAGTTGCAAAATTAGTTAACATACCACCTGGCCAACGCTCAGTTACATATGGCATATTTACTGTTTTTACTTTCTCGGCAACAATATCTTTTGCTTGCTTTTTAGTCGCAACAAATAATACTTTACGACCCGAACGAGCAATTTGTTTCAAAGCTTCAGCTGCTTCTTCAATCTTTGCAACAGTTTTGTTTAAATCAATAATATGAATACCGTTTTTTTCGGCATATATGTATGGAGCCATTGCTGGATTCCACTTACTTTTAAGATGCCCAAAGTGTGCACCTGATTCTAGTAACTCGTTAAATGATGTTCTTACTGACATTTTTTATCTTCTTTCTTTAAATAATTTTATCGTTTGCTAAATTGGAAACGGGCACGTGCTTTTTTCTGACCAAATTTCTTACGTTCAACCATACGTGGATCACGAGTAATTAAACCAGCCGCACGCAAGTCTTTTTTTAATTCTGCATTCATTTCAACTAGTGCTTTTGCAATAGCTAAACGAATAGCTTGGGCTTGACCCGTTATGCCTCCACCAGCAACTTTCACTTTTACATCATATGAATCAAGTAATTTAGAAACCATTAAACTTTGGGTTACATAGTAATGCAAAGTTGGTGTAGTAAAATATGTTTTGTAATCTTTTCCGTTTACTTCAATTTTTCCTGAACCTACAGATACGTATGCACGAGCAACTGAAGTTTTTCTGCGGCCAGATGTGTTTATTACTTCCATTTAATTATAATAAATTATTTAATTTTACTTAAATCAACCTTTTTTGGTTGTTGAGCATCATGCCCGTGTTCAGTTCCTACAAAAATTCGAACATTTGTATTCAAAGTTCTTCCTAAACGTCCTTTTGGTAACATGCCATGAATAGCATGAGTTAATATCTCTTCAGGTTTTTTTGCCATTAACTCTTTTGGAGTTGTAAACCTCTGTCCACTTTGAAATCCAGTGTAACGAACATACTCTTTGTCAGTTAATTTTTTACCAGTAAAACGCACTTTTTCAGCGTTGATGATAATAACATTACTTCCAGAGTCAGAATGAGGGGTATAACTTGTTTTGTGTTTTCCACGAAGCAACATGGCAACTTTCGAAGCCAAACGGCCAACCACTTCATTCTCAGCGTCAACAAGTAACCACTCTTTATCGGCAGTTGCTTTATTCGCGAATTTTGTTTTATAACTTAATGCGTCCACTTTATAAAAATTTTATCTTTTCCCTAAATTAGGGGTGCAAATCTAATAAGTTTTTTCTATTATTACAAACTTATTTTCAAAAATCAAGAGATTATGTCGTTTTTTATCCTTTTTTGAAAATAAAATCAGCATTTTTGCTTGTTGTTTCAGCAACTTCGACCATCGATATGTTTTTTATTTCGGATAGTTTTTTTGCAATTTCTAAAAGATAAGATGGCTCATTTCGCTTACCTCTAAAAGGATTTGGTGCCAAATAAGGTGCATCTGTTTCTAAAACAAAATGCTCTAAATCAATTTTTTCTACAACTTTATCCAATCCTGAATTTTTAAACGTTAAAACGCCTCCAATTCCTAATTTAAAATTTCCCAAATCAATAATTTTTTTTGCTTGTTCATAATTTCCAGAAAAACAATGAAAAATAGCTTTAGGTAATTTTGGAAACGATGTTAATACAGAAAAAATTTCATCAAAAGCATCTCTACAATGAATTACAATTGGATAATTAAAGGCTAATGCCCACTCTATTTGTGTTATAAAAGCATGCTTTTGTTCTTCAATAAATGTTTTATCCCAATACAAATCCATTCCTATTTCTCCTATGGCAACAAACTCTCTTTTTTTTAACCAATCACTGATTATTATTAACTCATTTTTTACATCATTTTTTACATGACAAGGATGTAAACCCATCATCGCAAAACAGTTTTTAGGAAAATGAGATTCTAAACTTAACATTGGAGCAATAGAACTTGAATCAATATTTGGTAGATAAAATTTACTTATACCATTATGAATTGCTTTTTCAATTAAAACATTTCTATCTGAATTAAATTCCTCTGCATAAAGATGGGTATGTGTATCGATTAACATATTTATTAAATGTGTAATGTATTTGTTTGGCTGGCTAAATTATTAAATATTAGTATTAATTAATTCACTTAAAATATTAATAATAAATTTAAGATAAACTATTCAAAATAAATATTTTCAAGCTCTTATTTAATTTCACGTTTTTTTAAAAGTACATTAACTTTAAATACAAAATAAAAGCACATTAACATTAAAACAACCATCACATAACCCAAAACATCAAAATTTTCGATTGGACTATTTTTGGATTTTTGAACAACAACTAAACCAGAAAACAAAGCGGCAATGCCTCCAGCAAATTGTTGTAAAGATGAATTTATACTCATGTATGCACCCCTGTCATACGCATCAGGAACTGCCGAATTTAAAGCGGTTGCAGGAACCATTCTACTCATGATTCCAATAAATAAAACAATATTAACTATAATAACCAACCAAATTGGAACAGGAGATAAATGAGTATATATTACAACCATCACAATGGCTATAATAGTTCCTATTCCAAATATCATTAATCTATCAAATTTATCACTTAATTTTCCTACAATTGGCATTATAATAATAGAAAATATACCTGTAAAGAAAAAGATAATTGCAACCTGACTTTGAGCAATATGTATATTGTTTACTATAAATGCGGTAGAAAAAGGCATAATCATAAAGCCTCCCATTGATAACAAAGCGGTTGCTAAAAAACCTATGCGATAATCTTTCTTTTTAATTGTTTGCAATAAATGTTGAAGTGCATTTTTATTATTTATTATTTTCAAATGTTCAGTAAGTGGTTTTAATTTAAAAACCAAAGCTATTCCTAATAAAAATGCCAAAATTAATACCATATAAAAAGTAGCGTGCCACGACCAATAATTAGCTAAAACTAATCCTATTGGAATGCCTAAAATTTGACTTCCTCCAAAGGCCATTTGAACAAAACCCATTACTTTGCCTCTTTGATTGATAGTAAATATATCGGTAATTATAGCCATTGAAATAGATCCAATTACTCCTCCAAATAATCCTGTAATAATTCTTGCAATAAATAAGGTTTCGTAATTATAAGAAATTGCACAAAAATAAGTGCCAAGAATAAAGCCTGCATAAAAAAACAAAAGTAGCTTTTTGCGATCAAATTTATCTGCGAATCCTGCTGCAAAAATACCCGAAATACAAGCGCTAATTGCATACGCAGAAACAACTGTTCCAAATTGCTTGGTGCTCATATTCATTGACTTCATTAAAATATCTCCTAAAGGAGCTAAAATCATAAAATCTAAAACAATTGTAAATTGAAGGATTGCTAATAGAAAAATAATAATTTTTTGATAACTAGTAAATGTTTTCGATAAAACAGATGTGTCGTTTTTAGGACTGACAGAAGACATTAAAATTTAAGTTCTAGCTTTTTTGAATAAAAATCAATACGGATTAAAAAAATAAAAACAAAAGTCAGCATATTTTTATTAAAGTCCTATCAATTAAATTGATTAAACTATATTTAATTTGAAATAAAAATGGATCCATTTTATAGACATAATTTTACTACCTTTACAAGCTTATGCCAAATATAGTAGCCATAGTAGGACGGCCAAATGTAGGAAAATCTACACTTTTTAATCGATTAACCGAAACAAGACAAGCCATTGTTGATGAAGTATCTGGCGTTACTCGAGATCGACATTATGGAAAAGCAGAATGGCAAGGTGTTGAATTTAGCGTGATAGATACGGGGGGTTATATAAAAGGCAGCGATGATATTTTTGAGGGTGAAATTAGAAAACAAGTAAAAATTGCCATCGAAGAATCTTCTGCTTTATTATTTATTGTTGATGTAATTGAGGGAGTCACATCATTCGATACAGAAGTAGCAAACATTATCAGAAAAAGCAAAAAACCATCTTTAATTGTGGCCAATAAAGTAGATAGTCATGAAAAAGCAGCATACTCAGCAGAATTTTATCAATTTGGATTGGGCGAAGTTTTTCCAATTTCAGCTATTAGTGGAAGCGGAACTGGTGATTTATTAGATGCATTAGTTAAAATATTACCAAATGATGAAAAAGGATTAGAAGAAATTACAATTCCTAGAGTAGCGATTGTAGGCAGACCAAATGTTGGAAAATCTTCGTTAACCAATGCCTTACTTGGAGAAGAAAGAAACATTGTTACGGCGGTAGCAGGCACTACAAGAGATACAATAAATACTAGATATTCTAAATTTGGTCATGACTTTTGGTTGGTTGATACTGCAGGTATGCGCAAAAAAGCTAAAGTTCATGAAGATTTAGAGTTTTACAGTGTGATGCGAACTATTCACGCCATAGAAAGCAGTGATGTCTGTTTATTAATGATAGATGCTCAAGATGGAGTTGAGGCTCAAGATTTAAGTATTTTAAGTTTGATTGAAAGAAATAGAAAAGGATTAGCAATAATAGTAAATAAGTGGGATTTAATAGAAAAAGATACAAAAACAGCAAAAGAATTTGAAGAAAAAATACGAGAACGTATTGCCCCATTTAAAGACATTCCAATTTTATTTATTTCTGTATTGGATAAGCAACGAATAATGAAAGCGGTAGATGTGGCTATGCAAGTTTATGAAAATAAAACTCGACACATCCCTACCCGACAACTAAATGATTATTTATTATCAGTTATCGAAAAAACTCCTCCTCAAGCCACTAAAGGCAAATACGTGAAAATAAAATATATTACTCAACTTAAAACTGAAGCTTTATTTATGTTTTATTGCAATTTGCCTCAATATGTGACCGAAGCTTATAAACGATTTCTTGAAAATAAAATTCGCGAAGCATATGATTTTAGTGGCGTCCCAATTGTAGTCAGTATGCGTAAAAAAAATTAATTACGATTAAAAAAACGTTTTTAGAGCTAAAATCAAGAATAAACACAAATTTTACAATTCCAAAAATTGATTGCCTTCACTGGGGTATTTCTTATCTTTAATGCAAGTCATTATTCATCAAATTAAAAAGCTTTATCCGTATTAAAATTTATTAATTCAAAACTGATTTTGTTTTTTATTTCAGGACAAACAGAACAAATTTATTTAGCAACCTATTGGCAAAGAAATTTTGGGGCTAAAACATATCATCAAAATAAAATCCCTCTTTTTGATTAAAATTCATTCACTCCCTGAACGGTAGTATATTTCAGGAAATAATCATTTAAGTGATTTTAGCGCAAAATTTTAATTTATTTGGATTTGTAGAAAAAATGATTACATTTATAATATAAGCAGACTAGTAAAAATTAATAAGTGGAGAACAGAACCCACTAAAAAAAACGTGGCGAATTCTGAAAAGCCATAAGAGTAAGAAAAAAATTAAAACTATAAAAATGAAAAAAATTATGACAATTTTTGGGGCAGTATTATTTGCTTCATTTATTCTTTCAAGTTGCGGAGGAAACTCTATTGAAAGCGATGCTAAGAAATATGCAGAGCTAATGTGTAAATCTCAAAAATTGGCTTCAAAAGCAGCAGCAGGAGATATGTCAGCTATTACAGAAAGTACAAAATTAATATCAGAAGCAGGGTCTCTTGCTCAAGAAATGGAAGGGAAATACAAAGATGCAGCTGATTACCAAAAATTTACAGATGCCTATTTAAAAGCAATGGGTGATTGCAAATAAACAATTAAAACAAGTGGAGGCCAGAACCCACTCAAAAAAAACGGGGCGTTTTCTAAAAGCCGTAAGAATAGGAAAATTTAAAAAATAAAA
>CAMCZO010000067.1 GCA_945887955.1 Chitinophaga pinensis
GTTAATTCTGTTTTGAGAAATTTATGTTTACTTTGAGTTGGAAGCAGCAAAGCGTCTCATTTTAACTTAAAACAGGTAACTATCAATGTTTATATTATTCTAATTCAACTTCACCAAAATTTAATTCTACCGGAGTTTTACGTCCAAATATTTTAACAGTAACTTTAATTTTCTTTTTATCGTCCATTACTTCTTCTATAACACCGTTAAAGCCATTAAATGGTCCATTTATTACTTTTACAGATTCACCAACTGTATAATTAGTAGTCATTGTTCCTTCACTTTCAACCAACTCATCTACTTTACCTAAAATTCGGTTTACTTCGGCCATTCTCATTGGGACTGCAACACCACCTTTTTTTTCACCTAAAAAGCCAATAACACCGGTAATATTTTTGATAACGTGTGGTACTTCTCCTGTAAGGTTTGCTTCAATTAAAACATAACCCGGATAAAAATTTCTTTCTTTAGTTATTTTTTTTCCATTACGAATTTGTATAACTTTTTCGGTAGGAATTAACACTTGCGAAACATGGTCGTTTAATTTTAAACGGGTAATTTCAACTTCAATATATTGTTTAACTTTTTTCTCTTGTCCGCTAATAGCACGAACAACGTACCATTTTTTAGAAGAGTTTTCAGTTTTAATTAAGTCAGCCATTTTATTTTTATTTAAACTTATTAAATTATTTAATAATGTCGTATGCTTGTTTCATCAATACTTCAAAAACAAAATCCATTCCAAAAACAATTAAGGCGATAATAACAGAAGAAACCATAACAACAATAGCGCTACTTTGGAGTTCAGGCCAAGTTGGCCAGCTTACTTTATTTAGTAATTCGTTTTTAGTTTCAGAAAGATAAGTTCCTATTTTGCTCATTTCATTATATTTTAAAATTTAATAATAATAGATTTATTTTGATATTAAATCTAATTTTTTTTCTGCACGGGCGGAGAGATTCGAACTCCCATCAGCGGTTTTGGAGACCGACATTCTACCATTGAACTACGCCCGTATAGTTTAAATTATGTCCCTATTATAAATGGCAAAATGGCATCCCGATTATGGGAGCCATCTCGTCATTAATAATGACAATAGTATTTAGTCTAAAATTTCTGTTACTTGTCCAGCTCCTACAGTACGTCCGCCTTCACGAATAGCAAAACGAAGACCTTTATCCATAGCAATTGGGTTTATTAAATTAACAATAATTGTAACGTTATCTCCAGGTAAAACCATTTCGCGTCCTGCTTCTAACTCTATTTCTCCTGTTACGTCAGTTGTACGGAAATAAAATTGAGGACGGTATTTATTTTGAAATGGAGTATGACGTCCACCTTCTTCTTTTTTCAAGATATAAACCTCTGCTTTAAATTTAGCGTGAGGTTTTACGGTACCTGGTTTAATAATAACCATACCACGTTTTATATCTTTTTTCTCAACACCACGTAATAATAAACCTACATTGTCTCCAGCTTCTCCGTAATCTAAAATTTTACGAAACATTTCAACACCAGTTACAGTAGAGTTTAATTTTTCAGCACCCATACCAATAATTTCTACAGCATCAGCAGTATTAATAGTTCCAGTTTCGATACGACCTGTAGCAACAGTTCCACGACCAGTGATTGTGAAAACATCTTCAACAGGCATCAAAAATGGCTTATCTTTTTCACGGGGAGGAATGGGAATGTAAGTATCAACAGCTTCCATTAAATCCATAATTTTATCAACCCATTTTGGATCGTTATTTAATCCACCTAAAGCAGAACCTTGAATGATAGGAGTTGTGTCGCCATCAAACTTATAAAAAGTTAACAGTTCACGAATTTCCATTTCAACTAATTCTAACAATTCAGGATCTTCAACCATATCCACTTTATTCATAAACACAACAATTTTAGGTACACCAACCTGGCGAGCTAAAAGAATATGTTCGCGAGTTTGTGGCATAGGACCATCAGTTGCCGCAACAACTAAAATTGCACCATCCATTTGCGCCGCACCAGTAACCATGTTTTTTACATAATCAGCGTGACCAGGACAATCTACGTGAGCATAGTGACGGTTAGCCGTCGCGTATTCAACGTGAGAAGTGTTAATTGTAATTCCACGCTCTTTTTCTTCAGGAGCGTTATCGATTGATGAGAAATCACGAATTTCGCATAAACCTTTAGAAGCTAAAACCGTAGTAATAGCTGCAGTTAATGTAGTTTTCCCGTGATCTACGTGACCAATTGTTCCAATGTTTACGTGGGGTTTAGAACGGTCGAATTTTTCTTTTGCCATATTTGTTTATTTTTACTTTATTGTTTGTATTTTTTTTTAATTTATTTTTTTTATAATAATAATTTTGAGCTGTTGAGCAGGATTGAACTGCCGACCTCCTCCTTACCAAGGAGGTGCTCTACCACTGAGCTACAACAGCTTGCTTAAAGTCTCAAAAGTATAATCCAGTCTATTAAAGAACAAACAACTTCACGCACCAAAAGTCCCTCTTTTTGGGACTTTCAAAAAAATAAAAAACCGTTAGCCAAGTTTTTTTATTTTTTTGTCGCCTCCATTTGTTAGGCGTATATTATCAACTACACTATTCAAAATCCTAAGAGCGAAAGACGGGTCTCGAACCCGCAACCTCCAGCTTGGAAGGCTGGAGCTCTACCAATTGAGCTACTTTCGCTTGGTGTTTAAATTTCAAAAAACAATGTTATCAGTGGGGACAGGAGGATTCGAACCTCCGAAGTCGAAACAACAGATTTACAGTCTGTCCCATTTGGCCACTCTGGTATATCCCCGGTTTCAATACTGGAGCCGAAGAAGGGACTCGAACCCCCGACCTACTGATTACAAATCAGTGGCTCTACCAGCTGAGCTACTTCGGCACTTTTAACATATGAAAGAACATCCCTTTTTAAAAAGGGAGTGCAAATGTACACAAACTTTTTATGTCAGCAAATTAAATATTCATTATTTTTCACAAAATATAAAAATTGCATTTTTTTAATTATTTCAATATTTTTAACTCGTTTGGAAGATAGTTATTTGTTCGGTTTTGTAGTATTTTTACCCAGCCGATGCCGTAGCTTTTATATCTTAATAAAGTCAATCCTTTTTTATCATTATGAGTTTCAAAATTCTCTTTTCTTAAAAACTTTAAACTGTTTAAATAATCTAACTCTATCGAATTAATTGATTTGTTAGCATTAATAGACCATGCTAATTCTTGATTTGGAACTAGGTCATTTCCTTTTATTTCGCCTATAACAGTGCCAGCTTTTTTAAAATAGAACTGTTTTTCAAAATCAGATAAAAAAGATGCAACTAAAGAATTAGTGAGATGATATTGATTATTAATTTTGAGGATTAATTGATTATTTAATTGATTTAAAAAAGGCCCTAATAATTGAATATTTTGTTTTGAGGCCTCGACCTTGTTTTTCCTTTTAAAATGAGAGGATGAACGTTTTTCTGTTTTTTTTCTTAAAACCGCACAAAAAAAGCCTTCGCTTTTAGTGAGATGTGGATAAAATCTATAACCTAAACCTGTATCTATAATGCCCCATTCTTTTTGAATTGATATTTGAACATACTCCATTTGATGATCTTTAATCATCCAAGCTACAATATCTTCATTTTCTTTAACAGAATAAGAGCAGGTACTGTAAAAAATTATTCCATTTTCGACAAGGCTGGGTAAAACGTCTAAAATAATTTGCTGTTGTCGAATAAAACAAGCATTAACATTGTTTTGACTCCATTCCTGAATAGCTTCTGGTTTTTTTCGAAACAAGCCGCTACCACTGCATGGCGCGTCAATTACAATGGCATCAAAAAAAGCAGATATTTCTGAAAATTTATGCGGATCGTTATTGGTTACTATGCTATTGCAGGTACCCCATTTACTTAGATTTTCAGCTAAAACTTTTGCTCTCGATTTTATTAATTCATTGGCTACTATCAAACTTTCGTTATTTAAGAGTGAATTAATAAGAGTGCTTTTCCCACCAGGAGCAGCACATAAGTCTAAAATTTTTAAATTTTCTGAAAAATTTAGGGTTTGTATTAAGGCTAATTCTAAAAACATACTTCCTGCCTCTTGAACATAGTAACATCCTGCATGAAAAAGAGGGTCGTGAGTAAACGAAGGGCGATTATCTATGTAGAATCCATTTATATTCCAAGATACAGATTGATTTAATTTAAAGTCTAATTCTACTTTTTTAAAAGGATTAAGTCTAAGAGATGTTATTTTATTTTCTTCGTTATGCGAATCTACAAATGCGTTTTCATCAAAATGATCTAATAAGATTAGGCTGTTTAAAAGTTCTTTAGGCAGACTTGTCATAGTTTGAAATTAAACGGTTTCTTTGTTTATATTTTTTTTGTGGAGTACAAAGTAACTAAAATAAATCTTTCGCCGGATAAGGCACTATATAAAATTAAGAATTGGTGTGCATATCAAGAAAGATCTCAGCATGAAACCAGACAAAAGCTATTTGATTATGGTTTGTTTTCGGAAGATGTAGAAAATATTATTTCAAAATTGATTGAGGAGAATTTTTTAAATGAACAGCGTTTTTCTTTAGCATTAGCAAGTGGAAAATTTAATATAAAACATTGGGGAAGAAATAAAATAAAAAACGAATTAAAAAAACATAGAATTACTGATTACTGCATAACACATGCATTAAATAGTTTAGATAAAAACGAATATGAATTAATTATAAATAAAGTAATTGAAAAGAAATTGAAATTACTTAAAACTAATAATTCTCAAAAAAATAAATATATTGTATTACAATATCTTATTTCGAAAGGATTTGAAAGTGATTTAGTTTTAGAAATTTTAAACAAACATTTATAAAAAATAAAATGAATATAGATTTAAAAAACAAACGCGCAATGGTATGCGGAAGTTCTCAAGGGATTGGTAAAGCAATTGCAATGGAGTTAGCAATACTAGGCGCCCACGTAACATTATTAGCGAGAAATGAGCAAAGTTTAAAACAAACTAAAAACGAGTTGTATAATAATGGATCTCAGTTACACTCTTATATATGTGTAGATTTTTCTGATACCAATAAATTAAAAGAATTGGTTGAGCATTTTATTCAGCGAAGTGGACCCGTAAATATTCTTATTAATAATACTGGAGGACCTCCATCTGGCCCTATATTAAATGCTAAACCCGAAGAATTTTTATTGGCTTTTAATAATCATTTAATTTGTAATCATATTTTAGCGCAGACTTGTATTGAAGGAATGAAATTGAGTGGATATGGTAGAATAATTAATGTAATTTCAACATCGGTTAAACAAGCCTTGCCTAATTTAGGCGTAAGTAATACGATAAGAGCTGCCGTTGCTAATTGGGCTAAAACAATGGCGAATGAATTAGGGAAATTTGGTATAACAGTTAATAATGTTTTACCTGGTGCTACCGTTACTCAAAGATTAGCGACAATTATCGAAAATAAAGCAATTAAAACTCAGGTTAGCCTTGATGTAATTAAACAAGAAATGTTACATGAAATTCCATTGGCTCGTTTTGCTGAAGCTAATGAAATAGCAAATGCTGTTGCTTTTTTAGCTTCACCGGCTTCCTCTTACATCAATGGTATCAATCTTCCTGTTGATGGTGGAAGAACTTCTTGTTTATAGTTAAACATTAATTTATCGCATTTAATCTTTTGATTTTTAGCTTTATGGCATTAAAACCCCATGAGTGTTAACATTAGCATGTTACTAAAACAAAGATTAGCCCTTTAAATCAGTTGATTGATAAGCTAATTTAGTGTTCATGATAAAATATTTTTTCATCCTAATTAATTCTCTTACACTTTTTATTTTTGGTTTATTTCAAACGGATAATTCTGTAACGATAAAAAACAATATTCCTTCTAATTTTATTGTTGGACAGGAAGTGGCTGTAGAATTTAGAATTAGTAAAGGCATTCAAACAGGCTTTGCAAAATTTCAATTAGAGTTACCTGATGGTATTAGTATAATAAAAAAAGATGAAATGAATTCCATATATTCTATCCAAAATGGAGTTGCTCAATGGATATGGTCTGAAGTGCCAGAGGATGAAGAGCTTTTAATTAAATTAACTTTAGTGGCCTCTGAGCTTGGAATTGGAATAAAAACTTTTAATTCAAATTATTCTTTTATTGAGAAAAACGAAAAAAAAGTAATTAACATGTTGCCTTTAGAGGCTTCTATTCAGAATAATATAATAAATAATAAAGTATCTGTAATTAAAGACACTCTGACTAAAGCAGAACCAAATACGAGTATTGATGTTGTTCGTTTAATTTCGGATGGACCTAATGCGAATGAAAAAACAATTACAATTAAAATAAAAAAAGGAGACACAAAAGGTTTTGCAAAATACAGTGATGAAATTGATCTGAATTTAAATGCAAAAGCAATCAAAACAGATGGGAGTTCTTTTTCTGTATCTGATGGTAAAATAAAATTTGTTTGGGTAGATGTTCCAACAAAATCTGAATTAGAAGTTTCTTATCACATAGATCTTAATAATAAAAATTCAAATATTTTAAAGGGAGAATATTCTTATTTGGAAAAAAATCAAAGTAAAAAATATATTGTTAAGCCAGATTCTTTAGTTATTGGAAAATTAAAAGATGAAATTAATCTTCAGGCAGTTCAAAAAACAGAGGCAGCAAAATCTATTGTTCAAGAAACTGAGGCTAATCAACTTACTTCAAAAAAAATAATCGAAGACTCAAAAACAAATTTAACTGTTGAAAAAACATCAACTTTAGTTACAGAAGCACCTAATTTGGTTAAAAAAGAAGCTAATGAAGTAAAAACAATTCCGGCAAAAGCAGAAATAGTAAAAGAAACGCCTCAGATTGTTAATGCTGATCCGAATTTTGTAGTACAAATTGGCGCTTTTAAAAACACAAAAATAGTTGCTACTGTTTTAATCAAAAAATATCGTATAACCGATAAAATTGTTGATGAGCTTCATGATGGATTTTCAAAGTTTATGGTAGGCAATCATAACCTATATAAAGAAGCTCGTAAACATAGAGATATTATAAAAAGTAAGCATGGTGTAAAAGATGCTTTTATTGCAGCATATAATGTTGGAAAAAGAATTACAGTTCAAGAGGCATTAATGGTTAGTAAACAAAGTTGGTTTAAGGAAACTAATTAACATTAGTATTACACTGAGGTATGGGATTTAGATTAACTCTAATTGTTTTTTTTTTAATTTTTTTTTATAATAAAATTAGTTTAGCTCAAGAGCCACAAATTATTCGAGTAAAAAAAGAGTTAAACTTAAAAAAGGTAGTTTTTGATAATTCAGAATTCCGTTTAATGGTTATAGATCGCTTTGGTAATCCTCGTGAAAATAAAATAGCGTCCTACCAATTAGATATAAAAATGCCAAATGAAACAAAAATTTTTTTTGGTTTTGGAAATAATTTAAGTCAAGAAATGCTAAATTATTTGTATAAATTAGATAAAGCGGCAAATATGTTTTTCATCAAAATTATGGTATACGATGAAGATGAGCACCTTATTAATTTACCCGATTTTAGAGAGGAATGGGTACCAGCCTTAAAAAAATCGAAAAAAATTAAATCAAAGTAATTTAAATAAATTTAATTTTAGTTATAGATAGGCAAGAATGAGTAGTTTTTTCCGTAATCTAGCATTTGTTGGGTAAAATTGTTAGGATATTCAATTTTTACATCAATAATTTTATCTCCTTCCATTACAGGTAATAATTTAGGTTGAATAAATCCGGCATAAGGTGCAATGTTTAGTGAGGAGTAACGAGCCAAAATTTCTTTATGTAAAATTGGATCAACTTTTACTCCGTAATTTTCAATCAAATCCTTTCCAGCTTTGTAGTCTCCTTGAGATTTAATACGTTGAATTTCACGCAATAAATCACCAAATAATAGTTTAAGTTTATTGTAATCATTTATTACAAAATAAGTTTTATTATTTTCTATTTTTTTCTCAATCACCTTTTCTTTGTTACCTTTTTCAAATACCCAGGCGGCAACCATTTTACGATTACGCATGTGAGCCTCTTCAATCTCTTTACCTGGCTTAATTCTGGCTAGCTGAACAATTAGACCTTTGGTTATATATTCGTCGTAAGCAGCTTTGCCACAATCTAAAGAAGCCATAACGCCTAATTCAATCAATTTAGGATCCATTAAATAATATAAAGCAACTAAATCGGCCCTTCCTTCTTCTAACGAACTTGCATAATTTTTTAAGGTTTCGTGAGGTTGACCAATACCTTTTTCTATAACTCCGCTCGCATGACCAATAACCTCGTGCATATCAGTATGTAATTTGTCTGCTAAAGAAGCATATTTTATTACTCTATTCTTGATTTCGTTATTATAATAAAATTCATTTACTACGCTTCCGCCAGCTGCTTGGTCGTATGCTTCGACGATATTACCGATATTTACCGATTTACTTCCGTGAGTTTCTCTAATCCATTCATTATTAGGTAAATTTATTCCAATAGGGGTACTTGGAGCTGCATCACCACTTTCTATTACGGCATTTATTACTTTTGCTGAAATACCTTTTACATTTTTCTTTTTATGTTGAGGTAAAAGCGATGAGTTATCTTCAAACCATTGAGCGTTTGCTCCAATCATAGCAATACGTTTACTCGCTTCAAAATCTTTTATAGAAACTACAGATTCGAACGATCCTTTTTTACCAAGTGGATCTTCATAAACTTCAATAAATCCATTTACAACGTCCACTGCACTTTCTGTATCTTTTACCCAAGCAATATTATATAAATCAAAATCTTCTAATTTGCCACTTTTATAAAAAGTAATTAATGCATCTAAGGATGCTTTTTGATTATTGTTTTCTGCTACCGAAGATGCTTTTTTTAACCAATATACAATCTTTTCAATAGCTGGCGAATACATGCCGCCAATCATCCAAATTTTTTCAACCAGCTTTCCATTTTCTTTTATCAACTTAGAATTTAGACCATACATGGGATTTTTGTCGCTATTTTTATTTACTTGAGCAGAATAAAAATCCATCACTTCTTTTTGGTTAACTCCTTCGTAAAAATTAACTGAAGAAGATTTTACTAAATCTGTTTTGGAATCTAAACTTACTTTTTTTGAAGCGATTTTTAAATCAAAAATTAAAGGAATTATAAATTTTATAAAATCTGATTTAGTTTGATTGCTTAACAAAGGAAGTTCTTTTTCATTAAGATGATCTAATACATTAGTAAAAAAATCTTGTGAACATTCTGGCACAAACTTATCGTTATTATAGTGATGATGTATACCATTGCTAAACCAAACCCGCTTAGCATATATTTCTAATTTTTTAAAATCTTCAGTTTCTTTATCTTGACTTTCGGAGCTTAAGATTGCTTCTAGGGTTTTGCGAATTACTAAATTGTATTTATAATTTTGGTCAAAGTTAATATCTCTTCCACAAAGGGCCGCTTCGCTTAAATAATAAAGTAATGTTTTTATTTTTAAATCTAATTTATCAAAATCTTTTACGTTATATCGCAACACTCTTAAATCGGCAAATTGTTCGGCAATGTATTTAAAATTATCAACTCCATTTGAATCTTTAAGACTATCGTTTTTTGAATTCATTTTTAATGCAGCAAGCTCGTTTTCATTAGATTGACAGGATGCTAATACAACTGTTAATAAAGCAATTTTAAGATAGTTTTTCATATTTGTTTTTTTTGATTGGGAACAGAAGTTAAGAGTTGTTTTTATAGTTTTGCAATTTAAAAAATTAATTGATTAAAATAAGATTTTATTATAAATCTTTAGGATAACAAATAAAATGTTTAGTTACTGTTTTGCTTAAACTTTGAATGTTTAATAAATCGCTAGCAGCAGCAACATCAATTAAATTCCCATTATTCATTAAAATATTAATATTAAATTGATTAGCATTATAAGCGCTGTTATTTACTTTTCCAGTAATTACAAAGTAGTCTGCTTCTGATGCATTGATTTTATATTTTTTGCAAACAGTTTCAATCAGTTTATTTTTATATTTAGTTGAAATAACTGTATTTTGAATTTCAATTTTAAATAGTTTTCTATCTAATAAATTTAAACATAATTTACTTAAAATTAAATCGTCGTGTTCGCTCCAAACCTTAATAGATGCCATAACATCATTATCATCTAATTTTGAAAACTGAGTGAGTAAATTATTGTTTTTTTCAAAATCTTTTTTTGTAAAATCATTATGTAAAAATAACTTTAGAGCAGGGCTTGCAAATAATTCCATTCCTTGAGAAGAAAATTCTTTAGCTCGTTTTAAAATTTTTATAAGTAAGGTTTCGGCGCTTAATACTGTTTTATGAAGGTATACTTGCCAATACATTAGTCTTCTGGCAATCAAAAATTTTTCGATACTATAAATTGCTTTATATTCAACCACTAATTCATTTTTTACAACATTTAGCATTTTAATTATTCTGTCGCTGCTTATTACCCCTTCGCTTACTCCAGTAAAAAAACTATCACGTTTTAAATAATCTAAACGATCCATATCTAATTGCGAACTTACTAATTGATGTAAAAACCGTCTTTTATATTTTCCATTAAAAATTTTTAAAGCCAAATTTAATTTCCCATTAAATTCTTTGTTTAATTTATCCATGAGTAAGCTGCTAATAGTTTCATGGCTTATTCCTTTTACCAAGGTGTGTTCGAGGGTATGAGAAAAAGGGCCGTGGCCAATATCATGAAGTAAAATTGCAATTAAAACAGCTTCTTGTTCCTCATCAGAAATGATAACATCTTTTTGTCTTAGACTAAAAACGGCTTCTTGCATTAAATGCATTGCTCCAATGGCATGATGAAATCGAGTGTGAAGCGCCCCAGGATAGACTAAATTGGTTAATCCTAATTGCTTTATTCTTCTTAACCTTTGAAAAGTTGGATGATTAATTAAGTCATAAATTAATTCGCTTGGTATTGTAACAAAACCATATATAGGATCGTTAATTATTTTTCTTTTGTTTGTCGGCATTTAAAAACTAAAATTCGTTAATTAAGATAATAGAGATAAATTTAATACGTTATTTGTAATAAAACCAACTAAATGGATAAAATAAAAATTCTTTGGGCCGATGATGAAATAGCTTTGTTAAAACCACATATTTTATTTTTAGATGCAAAAGGCTATGAGATAGTAACTGCGCTGAGTGGAGACGAAGCCGTTGATATAATAAAAGACGATAGGAGCATTCAAGCTGTTTTGCTCGACGAAAACATGCCAGGAATTTCTGGTTTAGAAACATTATTAAAAATTAAGCAAATAAATAATGATTTGCCGGTGATAATGATTACAAAAAGTGAAGAAGAACATATCATGGATGATGCAATTGGTGGAAAAATTGCTGATTATTTGATTAAGCCTGTTAATCCAAATCAAATTTTATTATCGTTAAAAAAAACCATTGATAATAAGCGTTTGGTTAGCGAAAAAACCAATACGGACTATCGAAAAGAATTTGGTCAGATAGGAATTTCTATAAATGATAATTTATCTTGGGATGAATGGGCCGAATTGTATAAGAAAATAATTTATTGGGAGTTAGAAATGGATAAACTTCAAGACAAAAGCATGTTAGATGTTTTGAAAATGCAAAAGTCAGATGCTAATAATCAGTTTTTTAAGTTCATTGAAAAAAATTATATCAATTGGTTAAATGGAAAAAATCCAAATCCACCAACAATGAGCCATACATTGATTAAAAATAAATTTTTAAAAGAAATTGGGCCTAACAATGATCCGGTTTTTTTTATATTAATAGATAATTTACGTTTTGATCAATGGAAAATTATTCAACCACTTGTTCAAGATTATTTTAAAGTAGAAACCGAAGAGTCTTTTTTTAGTATTTTACCTACTGCCACTCAATATGCTCGTAATTCAATTTTTAGTGGATTACTTCCAAGTGAAATAGAAAAACGATTTCCTAATCAATGGTTAAACGACGAAGAGGAAGGTGGTAAAAATTTGCACGAAGAAGCGTTTATGCAGGCCCAATTAAAACGATTGGGTAAAGATGTAAAAATGAGTTATAATAAAATCACTAATATAAATGCAGGTAAAAAATTATCAGATAATATAAATAATTTAATGCAGAATAAGTTGAACGTTATTGTCTATAATTTTGTTGATATGTTAAGTCACGCAAGAACAGAAATGGAAGTTATTAGAGAGTTGGCCGAAAACGAATCTGCCTATAGAAGTATTACTTATAGTTGGTTTGAACATTCTCCATTATTTGAGATTTTTAAACAATTATCCTCTAAAAAAGTTAAAATTATTATTACTACAGATCATGGAACAGTTTTGGTAAAAGAACCCACTAAAATTTTAGGCGATAAAAATGTTAATTCTAATTTACGTTATAAGCAAGGTAGGGCTCTTGAATACAATTATAAAGAAGTATTTGAAATTAAAAATCCTTCTGATGCCTATCTTCCTATACAGCACCCGAGTTCACGCTTTGTTTTTGCAAGAGAGGACAGGTTTTTTGCCTACCCAAATAATTTTAATCATTATGTTAACTATTATAAAAATACCTTTCAGCATGGAGGTGTGAGTTTAGAAGAAATTATTATTCCATACATTGTTTTAAATTCAAAGTAATTTTTATGCTCATAAAATCATGAAACCATCATTAGAATTAATAATTAATAATACCGATGAATTACAAACTGTTACCAATACATTACTTAATTTTATTGATGAAACCAGAATTGTTTTATTTTATGCACCAATGGGCGCTGGTAAAACAACTCTAATTAAAGAACTTTGTAAAAAACTAGGCAGTCGAGATAATTTTAGTAGTCCTACATATTCTATTATTAATGAATATTTGGGGCCTCAACAAAAAATATATCATTTTGATTTATATCGTTTAAAAACAGAAGATGAATTGTTTGATTTGGGTATTGAGGAATATTTGAATTCGGGCAATTATTGTTTTTTTGAATGGCCAGAATTAGTAGAAGCAGTTATAGACAATAAACACATAAAGATAGAAATTGAAGTAAAAGAAAATATTCGTTTCCTTCGGGCGACAAAATTTTAATCAGGCGTTAGTTTTTTAAAGGTTAACTAAATGGCTCCATTGGATTTATATTTGAGTAAAAAAAAGTAAATAATTTATAATTTTTACAAAAAAATATCAGAGCAAACAAACAAACAATATGTTATACTCGCAAAACCATTTACGGTGGCAAATGCCAAATTAACTTTACTCAAATCGTTAGTTTTTACGATGGTGTGCTGGTAAAAAAGTAGGCCTATAAAAGAGCTGCCTCCTATTATATAAAGCCAACCAAAGTTTCCAAAAAAGTAAGCCGATATTACGCATATTGCAGTTAATAAATGGAAAAATTCAGATAATCTTAGTGCTTTTTTTCTACCTAAGAATACCGGTATAGATTTTAGGTTTTGAGCTTTATCAAATTCGTCATCTTGAAGGGCATAAATAATATCAAATCCACTTGTCCATAAAAAAACTAAAAAACTAAAAAGTATTGGTAAACTATCAAATTTTTCGGTTAACGCAATATAGCCACCAATAGGAGCGAGAGCTAATCCAAGTCCTAAAATTAAATGACAAAGTGAAGTAAATCGTTTTGTAAAACTATAGCCCAAAATAATAATTAGAGCAATTGGCGAAAGGTAAAAACAAAGTGTATTAATTAAATAGCTACAAAAAATAAAAAATAAGCAGCAAGTAATTACTAA
>CAMCZO010000068.1 GCA_945887955.1 Chitinophaga pinensis
TATTGCTGTTTACTTTATTTACAGTAAACGAAATAGTAATTTAGAAAAACAAGGAATAGAATAAGTTTACTTTCTTTTTAAAACCACAAACAAAAGTAGTTCCCCCCTTTATGAAGCTAGCACCAACGCAATCACTAAAGAATATAGCCGAACTTATAAACGCAAAATTTGTAGGAAAACCGGAATTTAAAATATCTAATTTATTGATGTAACCAATTTCTATTTTTTAATTATGATATTAGATGAAATTAAAATTTAGTTTACTTTTTTTAAATTTATTGATAGTAAAATATTTTTTTTCTCAAAATCAAAACGATACTTTGAGATTATATTATTTAATTAATCAGTATAAATCATCAGCCCAATTTTATAAATTAGATTCTATGTTAAATCAATTGGGTGATAAAAAACTCTTATTAAATATTAATGGATATGCCGATTTTTTAAGCTCTAATTCATACAATAAATTATTATCAAGCCGCAGAGCATTATCGGTGAAAAAATACATTCAATCAAAAAAATTAAATATAACTAGTATAGAAATTAAAGCTCTGGGAGAAGTAAATTCAAAATCACAAACTAATTTAATTGTTGGGCAACCAAATCAACGGAGAGTTGATGTGATAATCGTAAATGACATTAAATCAAATAATGATCAAACAAAAAAACAAAATAATATTTCAAATAAGAAAATTAACTCAACTATTATTTTAAAAAAAGGAGAACGTACAACACTCGAAGGCTTAAGTTTTGAGCCAGGAAGGCATTATTTGTTGCCACAATCTAGACCAGTTTTAGAAAGTTTACTTGAAACACTATTAAAATCAGAAGATTTAAAAATTGAAATTCAAGGACACATTTGTTGTAAAGGAGATAGTGAAGATGGTTTTGATCTTGATTCTAATAATAATAAGTTATCAGAAAATAGAGCAAAAGTTGTTTATGATTTTTTAATCAAAAATGGCATTGAGGCAAATAGACTTAATTTCGTTGGATTTGGCCACACACGACCTAAAGTTTTTCCTGAACAAAGTCCAGATGACGAACAAGCAAATAGGAGGGTGGAAATTAAAGTTTTAGAATAGTCAAGATAAAAAAAATATGCTAAGACCCCAAGTAAAAGAAAAATATAAAACTATGAAATAAAATAAAATCTTTTAGCTTGAGGCTTAGCAATTTGATAAATTAGATTACTAATTACTTGACAAATTTAATTGTTTTTTATATTAAAAAAATTATTATTAGGTGAATTTTATTTTTTTATAGGTGAAAATTTATATTTTAACATTTTTTAATTTCTGTAAAATATTTTACAACCAAAGGAATCTGTTTTTGGATTTAAAACAAGGTTATTATTTATAATTTGATCAACGGCATACAATTTTAAATTTAAGTTCTTTCGATAAGATAAATTATAATAGTATAAATCTTCAATTATATTAATAAGTGTTGAATGTAATATGTGATTATTTATATTATATTTAGAAATAGAATTATATTTGGAATACTATTATATTTTTTTATTTACAGAATTTCAAAAATTTACTAATTGTATAGATAAGTCCTCTTTAAAAATGATATTTTTATATTTGATGAATAATCTTTTAAATAAAGTAAAACTCTAGTTTAAAAAAATTGGACCAATTAATTAAATTATTATCTTCTTTTGATTCTATTTCGCTTAATGAAATAGAAAGTGTAAAATTAATGAATAGAACTGATACTAAATTTACTTTTGGCCTTGACTTTTTACCAGAGCTTTTTGATTTACTTAAACCCTATTACAATTGCCTTGAAATAGAAAGCAAACAAATAGCTAATTATCAGACTTTATATTACGATACAAGCGATTTAATGTTGTATTATAAACATCATAATGGGTCATTAAATCGATATAAAGTTAGACAAAGAACTTATTTAGATTCTAATTTAAGTTTTTTGGAAGTGAAATTTAAAAATAATAAGGGCAGAACAATTAAAGAACGTATAAAACAAAATGAAATTTCCACTAGTTTTAATTTCGAGGCCTTAGAATTTTTGAATAAAAAATTACCTTTTAATTCAAATTTATTACTCCCAACAGTTTTAGTTAATTATAAACGTATTACTTTAGTTAATAAATTTAGCGCCGAAAGGGTTACTATTGATATTAATATCGAATTTAAAAAAGGTGATGAATTGATTAAATTACACAACTTAGTTATAGCCGAAGTTAAACAAGATAAAAAAATAGTGTCGCCGTTTTTAAATCAAATTAAAAAATTACACTTTAAACAAGGATCAATTAGCAAATACTGTTTAGCCATTATCTTTTCAAATAAATATGTAAAAAAAAATAACTTTAAAGAAAAATTATTATCATTAAAATCATTACTTAACTATGAATCTATTACAAATATCTTCGGAAGTAATTTTTACTCAAGACACAACTGAATTAATAAAAATTTTACAAAAATTTTTATATCGATTCCTAATTGACATCATTTCGGTTTTTATTTTAGTTCGTTTTGTTTATTATAAAGTGTATAAGCGTAGCGATTTATTTTTTACTTTTTTTATATTCAATATTGTTATATTTTTAATTTGTTTTTTGTTAAATAAAGTTGAATTAAGCATGGGCGCAGCATTTGGTTTATTCGCTGTATTTAGTATGCTAAGATACCGAACTGAAGATATTAGTATTAAAGATATGAGTTATCTATTTTTAGTAATTGCTATTGGCTTAATAGCTGCTGTTACTAAAGTTAAAGACACCTCAGATACTTACGAATATTTGTTTTTAATATTAATTAATGTAATTATTATTTTAATAGCATTTATTTTTGATACATCTATTTTCTTTAAAAAAGAATTAGTTCAACTCATTGATTACGAAAATATAGAGCTAATAAAAAAAGAAAATCACAATCAATTAATTGAGGATGTTAAACACAGAACTGGTATTAATGCTCATCGTATTTCTATTGGCAAAATAGATTTTTTAAGAGATTCTGCTCAAATAAAAGTATATTATTACGAGGATTAATTAATAAATTAACAATAATTTTGAACTCAAAAAATAATAGATTCCATAAAATCAACTTCGATTTTTACAGTTATTAATTAAAAAAACATCTAGGAGTTAAGCCAATTAATTATTTTTTTACTTTTTGGTTTAATCCAGGGATTTATACTTTTAACAAATTCTCCTTTTTCGTTAATTAAAAATTTTTGAAAATTCCACTTCACTCTTGCATTTGAAACCCCATTTTCTGATTTAGAACCCAGCCACTTGAATATTGGATGTTTATTTTCACCTTTAACATTAATTTTTTCCATCATTAAAAATGAAACTCCGTAATTTCTTTGACAAAATTCATTAATACCTTTATTATCACCCGGGTCTTGATTTGCAAAATCGTTTGTCGGAAATCCAATTATAATTAATCCTTTTTCTTTGTACAAATCATAAATGGCTTGTAGGTCTTCAAATTGCGGCGTAAACCCACATTTACTTGCCGTATTCACAATTAGTATTTTATGTCCTTCAAAGTTTTTAAAATCAATGCTCTTCCCATCAATTGATGTTGCTGTAAATTGATAAATGTTACTTGTTGCTTGTCCCTTTATTTGAAAAAGAGAATTAAATAATGCTAAAAACATAATTAGTTTTATAAATGTCGAATTCATATTTCAATTTAAAATTAAACCATTTTACTTAACTAATTGTTTATTTTATTTTACAATTTAATTAATTTCATGTTTTTTTCTCTTGATTTTCAGTAATTTATCTCTATTTTCTTGTTTTCTTAATTAATTTTGTATATTTGCAACCCTAATTAAAAAATAACAATGGAAAAACGCTACGAGACGGTCTTCATTTTAACTCCCGTTTTGTCTGATGATCAGACAAAGGAGACCGCGAAAAAATTTAAAAAAACCATTATCGATTTGGGAGGTAAAATCGTAAATGAAGAGAACTGGGGCTTAAAAAAATTAGCTTACCCTATTCAAAAGAAAACAACTGGTTTTTATTATTTGATCGAATTCTCAGGCGAAGGCCAAGAAATTGTAAATAATCTTGAAATTACTTACAAACGTGATGAGCGAATTTTGAGATTTTTAACTGTCGCTTTAGATAAGCATGCATCTGCTTATGCCGATAAAAGAAAAGGACTAGTAGCTGAAGCAAAAACAAAGAAAAAAGAAACAGCAAGTTCTTAATGGTTTAACAATTAATAAAATAAAAAATGAGTTCACCTAAAGACATAAGATATTTAAACCCTCCAACAGCGGAGATTAAAAAGAAAAAATATTGTCGTTTTCAAAAAAGCGGCATAAAATATATTGATTACAAAGACCCAGATTTTTTATTGAAGTTCGTAAATGAGCAAGGCAAATTATTACCTCGCCGTTTAACCGGAACCTCTCTAAAATTTCAACGTAAAGTTGCTCAAGCCGTTAAACGTGCTCGTCACCTATCGTTGATGCCTTATGTAGCCGATTTAATGAAATAATTTAATGTAAAAGAAAATGGAAGTTATTTTAAAACAAGATATAAAAGGATTAGGTTACAAAGATGACAAAGTTACCGTTGCAAACGGATACGGTCGTAACTTTTTAATTCCTAAAGGGATGGCTAATTTAGCTACCGAAAGTGCAAAAAAAATGCATGCTGAAATTCTTAAACAACGTGCTTTTAAAGAAGATAAGTTGCGTAAAGAAGCTGCATCAAATGCCGAAAAATTAGCAGGTGTTGCTATTAAAGTTGGTGCTAAAGCCGGAGAAAGTGGAAAAATTTTTGGTTCTGTTACCACAATTCAGTTGGCCGAAGCCTTACAAAAAGCTGGTTACAACATTGAGCGAAAAAACATCGAAATTACCGAAGATTCTATTAAACAATTAGGTACTTATACTGCTAAAGTTCGTCTTTACAAAGAACTTTCTGCAAATATTAATTTTGAAGTAGTAGCTGAATAATTTTAATTTATTTTTTTTTAAACCCACAACATCTTTATGTTGTGGGTTTTTTGTTTTAATTACGTAAATCAAGTCAAATTAATCGGATTAATAATGGATGATAAGATTTAAATTTCTATTCCAAAAAGTAAAAACTTTTTTTATATCAATTGTCTTGCTTTTTCAATAACTGAATTTAAACCGGAAATATTACTTCCTCCTGCTTGTGCATAAAAGGCTTGACCACCTCCACCACCATTAATTTCTTTAGCCAACTCCCTCACAATATTATTTGCATTCAAATTATTGTTTTTTACTAAATTGTCGTTAATAATTACCGATATACTTGGTTTACCTAATACTTCGGCTGCTAATACACAAAACAAATTTGGTACTTCGTTTTTTAATTCAAACAATAAATTTTTTATTTCTTCGGCACTATCAAATTTTATAAAATGAACTACAAAATTAATTTCACCTCGTTTATCAATTTTTAAAATAATTTCTTTTTTTATTTCACTTGCTTTTTCTTTATAAAAAAAGTTGATTTGTTTTTGGAGTTCGTTATTTTGATCGATTAAGTTAGAAACACTTTTTATTAAATCTTTTGGATTTTTTAAAATGGTTTTAAATTCTTCAATTAATTTAGATTGATTATCAAAAAACTCTTCTGCTTTTATTGAAGTAATTGCTTCAATTCTTCTAATACCTGCCGCAACAGCACCTTCGCTTATAATTTTAATGGACCCAATTTGCCCGGTACTTATTACGTGACATCCGCCACACAATTCAACGGAATAGTTTTTATCAAATGTAACTACTCTCACGGTTTCGCCATATTTTTCTCCAAACAAGGCCATGGCACCAGTTTTTTTAGCTTCATCAATGGCCATTAATTGTGTGTTGCCTATAATATTTTCTCGAATTTTATTATTTATAATTTTTTCAATTTGAAAAATTTCTTCAGTCGTGATTTTAGCAAAATGCGAAAAGTCAAATCTTAAATAATCGTCGTTTACTAAACTACCTTTTTGTTCTACATGTGTTCCTAATATATTTCTTAAAGCGGCGTGGAGTAGGTGAGTGGCTGTATGATTATTAGTTGTATATAAACGTTTAGTCTTATTTATTTTAGCTGAAAACTCTGCATTTAATTTTTCTGGTAATTTATCGCAGTAATGAATAATAACACCATTTTCTTTTTTTGTGTCAGTAATATTTATCGTTTCATTGATGTTAGTTAAAACGCCAGCATCGCCAATTTGTCCTCCACTTTCTGCATAGAAAGGAGTTTTGTTTAGCACCAGATGAAACTGTTCTTTATTTTTAGTTTTAATTTTTCTATATCTAACAATATGAGTTTGACATTCTAATTCAGAATAGCCAACAAATTCAGTTTCTTTTTCTTGATTTTCAATAATTTTTTTATTTTCCTCAATATAAATCCAATCATCAGTATCGATAATTGTTGCCATTCGAGATCTGTTTTTTTGCTCAGTTAAATACGATTCAAAACTTTGCTCATCTATACTTAAATTATAGCCCCTCGAAATTAGAGAGGTTAAATCTACCGGAAACCCAAATGTGTCATATAATTCAAAAACAATTTTGCCATCAATTATTTTTTTTCCTTTTGTTATGGCATCTAGGCATACTTGATCAATTCTTTTTAAACCTATTTCCAATGTTTTATAAAAAGATAATTCTTCTTCTTTAATAACTTTTTCAATAAGTATTTTTTGTGTATTTAGTTCTGGGAAAGCCTCACCCATTTGATGTGCCAAAGTTGGCACTATTCTATACATAAAAGGTTCTTTAAGATTTAAAGTTTGATATCCATATCGAATGGCTCTTCTTAAAATTCGTCTAATAACATATCCTGCACCAGTATTACTTGGCAACTGACCATCGGCAATGCTAAACGAAATTGTTCGAATATGGTCGGCCACTACCCGCATGGCAATATTAATTAATTGTTGTTTTATATGTTTTTCTTCTTCTTTTACGTTGTATTTTAAACCGCTTAATTCTTCAATTTTATGAATTAAGGGCGTAAAAATATCGCTATCATAATTACTCTGTTTTCCTTGCAAAACTCTTACTAACCGCTCAAATCCCATTCCGGTATCTACATGTTGTTTTGGTAATTTAATTAAAGTGCCATCTGCCCTTCTTTCAAATTCCATAAAAACATTATTCCAAATTTCAATCACTTGTGGATCGTCGTTATTAACTAATAAAGCACCCGATACTTTTTTGCGTTCTTCATCAGTCCTTCCGTCGTAATGTATTTCAGAGCATGGTCCACATGGTCCCATATCCCCCATTTCCCAAAAATTATCTTTTTTATTTCCGTTTAAAATACGCTCAGCACTTAAAAATTGTTTCCATGTCTCATAAGATTCTTGATCAAAACTTAAGCCTTCATCTTTACTACCCTCAAAAACTGTTACGTACAAACGATCTTTATCGATTTTGTAAACTTCGGTTAATAATTCCCAAGCCCAGGATATTGCATCTTTTTTAAAGTAATCTCCAAAACTCCAGTTACCAAGCATTTCAAACATGGTATGATGATACGTATCAACTCCAACTTCTTCTAAATCGTTGTGTTTACCACTAACTCGCAAGCATTTTTGAGTATCGGCAATCCGAGAATTATTAATCGGAGCATTACCTAAAAAAATATCTTTAAATGGCGCCATGCCACTATTAATAAACATTAATGTTGGATCTCCTTTTACAACCATAGGAGAACTAGGTACAATTACATGTCCTTTACTTTTAAAAAAATCTAAAAATGTTTGTCTTATTTTATTAGAATTCATGTTGTTTTTAGAATGATGTACGAAGATAATCAAATAGTGTGTTTTTTAAAAGAATTGTTTTCCACTAATTTTTTTTATGGGTATTTCAAATTGAGTTTAAGAATTTTTCGCTTTTTAATTTGATTTTAATTCTTTATATTTATAAATTACATTGAGTTATGTCGAAAGTTAAATATAGATTTAATAGCAAATCGCTTACCTACGAAAAAGTTAAAACTTCTTTCAAAGTTGGTTTTTTATATGTTCTATCTTATTTAGTTACAGGAATTGTATTTGCTACTATTACAATAATATTATCTCGACAATTTTTGCCATCTCCATCTGAAAAAAAACAGAATCGTGAGTTGGAGGTTTTAAAACTTCAATATGAATTATTAGATACAAAAATGAATTTGGCCGAAAAAGTATTATATGATTTAGAAGATAGAGATGATAATATTTATCGTGCTATTTTTGAAAGCGAGCCATTACCCAAAACCATAAGGTATGGTGGTTCTGGAGGAAGTGATAAGTATTCAGTTTTTGATGTTTTTGACAATGCAGACTTATTAAAATCATCAACCGAAAAGCTTGATAAAATTACAAAGCAAATATATATTCAATCAAAATCATTTGACGAAGTGGTTAAATTATCTAAAAATAAAGAAAAATTGTTGGCTTCAATCCCCGCTATAATGCCAATCAATCATAAAGATTTATTTCATACTATATCAAGCAATTTTGGTTGGAGAACTCATCCAATTTACAAAACTCAGCAATTTCATCCAGGAATGGATTTTGCGTATCCGCAAGGCACTCCTATTTATGCATCTGGGGATGGACTAATAGAAACAGCAGATGATATGGCTCAGGGTTATGGAAATCATGTGGTTATTAATCATGGATTCGGATATCAAACTTTGTATGGGCATATGAGTAAAATAGCAGTTCATGCTAATCAAAAAGTAAATCGAGGGCAATTAATCGGATATGTTGGAAGCACAGGTTTGAGTACAGGGCCACACCTTCATTATGAAGTTATAAAAAATGGTGAAAAAGTTAATCCAATTAACTATTATTATAATGATTTATCGCCTCAAGAATACCAAATATTAATTGATGGCTCTAAAAAATCCACCCAATCATTTGATTAATTTTTATAAATATTAACCAAAATATTTGTTAAGTTTTTTAATATTCATGATTTTTAAACATACCTTTATAAAAAAAATAAAATGAAAAAAGGATTAATAATTTTAGGTTCAATTGTGTTTTTTGTATTCATTATTTTTATGATGTACAGAGGAACATATAATACTGCAGTCAACTTACAAGAAGGTGTTGATGAGGCATGGGGAAATGTTGGTGCAACTTATCAAAGAAGAGCTGATCTAATCCCTCAACTAGTTGCAACCGTAAAAGGTGCTGCAGCAAATGAAAGAGGTATTTTAACTCAAGTTACCGAAGCGCGTGCAGGCATAGTAAACGCCAAAACACCAGAAGATATGGAGATAATGGGTAAAAAAATTAATACAGCCATAAATTTAGCTTTTGAAGCTTATCCTCAAATTAAGTCAACAGAAAATTTTCAAGACTTACAAGCACAATTAGAAGGGACAGAAAATAGAATTTCAACTGCTCGTCAAAATTATAATGAAGTAATTAAGAGTTATAATTCTCATATCCGCGGATTTTTTAATAGTATGTTTTTAAATAAAGAAACTTTTGCTAAAAAACAAGGCTTTAAAGAATCTGCTGGCTCTGAAAAAGCGCCAGAAGTTAAATTTTAATTTTTTTATTTAAAATTATTTTCCTTTTAATGAACGCTAAAAATTTCTTTACCCAAGATCAAAAATTAGCTATTACAAAGGCAATTACTCAATCTGAATTACAAACATCAGGCGAAATTAGACTTCATATTGATTCTAATTGTAAAGTTAATGTTTTAGATTCTGCTACTCTTACTTTTCGTAAATTAAAAATGCATAAAACAGAATTAAGAAATGGCGTTTTATTTTATTTAGCGGTCACTGATAAAAAATTTGCCATCTTAGGTGATAAAGGAATTAATGAAAAAGTACCAGAAAATTTTTGGGATAATATCAAAGAGTTAATGTTAGATTATTTCAAAAAGCAACAATTTACTGAAGGATTGTGTAAAGGTATTGAAATGGCTGGAGAAAAATTGAAAACGAATTTCCCTTTACAATCAAACGATACCAATGAAATAACTAACGAAATAAGTATTGGGAACTAATACACTAAATTAAAATGAGAAAAATAATTTGTTTTTTAGTGTTATTAATACCAACTTTTTTTTTGGCTCAAGTAGTTCAAATTCCTGAAAGACCAAGCCCAGAGCGATTGGTGAATATTTTTTCTTCAAGTAATTTTATTTCATCTGACGAAGCATTTTTACTTGAAAAAAAGTTACAATCCTTTGCTAATAAAACGTCTAACCAAATAGTTATTGTTATCATCGACGATATAGGCGATATGGAGCCATGGGAATTTGCAACAAAACTTGGCCATCAATGGGGGGTCGGACAACAAAAACAAGATAATGGAATTGTTATTTTAGTAAAACCAATTGGTAAAGAAGGTCAACGATATTTAGAAATTGCAATTGGTAAAGGATTAGAAGGTGCTATTCCCGACATTACAGCAAAACGGATTAGAGAAAACGAAATATTTCCTTTTTTTAAAAAAGGCCAGGGTTATTTGGGTTTAGATAAAGGTACAGATGTATTGATGGCTTTGGCTACTGGAGAATATAATTCGGATGCTTATGGAGCTAAATCTAAAGGAAATAAGTCAAGTAATGCTAAATCATTAATCTTTTTAGGAATTCTTCTTCTTTTTTTATTGATACGAATTATGAAAGGCGGCCGTGGAAGCAGTCCTATAAGCATGGGTACTGGTTTTCTTTTGGGTTCATTATTTTCTGGTGGAAGAGGTTTTGGCGGCGGTGGAGATTCTAGCGGCGGTGGTTTTGGCGGTTTTGGTGGCGGAGATTTTGGTGGCGGTGGATCTGGAGGTTCTTGGTAAAATCAGTTGATTTTTTACATTAAAATCTTAATTAATTAACAATTTATTGTTTTGGTAATTGATTTTTTGTAATTTGGACTTTTAAAAACTTAAACTTTTTATCATGAAAACAAATTTTATTTTATTTTTTGTATGTATCTTATTATGTTCATTTTCTTTTGCTCAAAATAAATCTGAACAAATCAATAAAAACTCTAAAACAATAAACATTTATACCTCTTTAAAACCTTTAGATGGATTGGGTTATGTGTTTTCTTCTGAAGAAGATTTAAAATCTCGAGTACCTGATAAAAAAAGTGGTATTATTTCTCAAATCGTTAAAAACGAAAAAGATTCCTTAAAAGTTAAAATGCTAAGGGAAGAGCTTTGGCGTTTTGAAAATGCAGTTGTAAAATAAATTTAGATTAATAATTAATATATGAAAAAAATATTTATAGGATTTTGTCTGATTTTTATTTCTATCCTTACTCTTAGCTCTCAACCTTGTGTTTCAAATTGCTCATTGTACGCAATTTCATCAGTTTCTCCTACTTTTTTATTTAATGCTGGAGGTAATGCAGGTTCCAATCAATTATTTTTATCTGACGATCAAGTGTCCGGATCGGTTCCATTAGGTTTTTCATTTTCATTCATGTGTTCAACCTATACCAATTGTTATGTTTCTTCTAATGGATTTTTGTCATTTAATCCTTCAGCTGGTAATGGATGTTGTGCTGGACAATCCTGTCCTACTCTTAATGGTAATCCAAATAATTATGTTGCTTGGGCTTGGTGCGACTTATATCCTCCAGGAAATGGCTCTATAAAGTATCAAACATTAGGAACTGCCCCAAATCGTATTTTTGTATTAACCTATTCTGTAATTCCTTTTTGTTGTACGAATAGTGCGCCTTATTCAACTGGTCAAATTCAATTATATGAAACATCAAATAGAATTGAAATACATAATGGTTCTGTTGCAAATGGTGGAACGAAAACCCAGGGCATTATGAATCTTGCAGGCACTGCAGGTTTTCCTGTGGTTGGACGAAACGCTGTTAATTGGACGACCAATGGCGATGCTTATCGCTGGACACCTTCTGGTTCTATACCTGCTAATTTAGGTTCTGTTGTTGGAAATACTGCAGTTTGTGTTGGTTCCTCAAATACATATTCTGTTCCTTTAGTTCCAGGCGCAACTTCTTACAGTTGGTCTTTACCTGGCGGTTGGTCAGGTACTAGTAATTCAAATTCGATAATAACAACTGCAGCAGCATCTGGAATATTATCAATAACAGCTACTTATTCTTGCGGGGTATCTCCGCCTACAACGTTTGCTGTTGTTTCTAGTACAGCCTTACCTAGTGTCACAATTACAGCAGGAAATGTTGCATGTGCTGGTTCAATTATAAATTTAACAGCAAATGGTGCAACTTCATATACATGGGGAACTGGTGCTATAGCCAATACAATTTCTCCTGCACCTTTAACAAATACAACTTACACCGTATTAGGCAGAAATTCGTGTGGAACAGCTACTGCAGCTATAAATTTAACTGTTAATCCAATCCCAACAATAAGCGCCATAGCAAGTACAGCCTCCTTATGCTCAGGAGCAACAGCAACATTAATTGGCTCAGGAGCATCTACTTATACCTGGACTAATGGAGTAACAAATGGCCTAAGTTTTTCACCTCTTATAACAAACATTTATACCTTAACCGCATCAAGTGCCTTAGGATGTACAGCCACAGCGGTTGTTGGAATTACAGTAGTAAATACTCCAAATCAAATGCCTCTACCCTCACCACCTTCGTTATGCAATGGAAATTCTTCAACCCTAACAGCAACTGGGGCAACAAATTATACCTGGCAACCAGGCAATTTTAATACAGCAAGTATAGTTGTAACACCAACTTCAACGAGTGTTTGGACATGCACCATGGCTAATGGTAATTGTGTTTCAACACAATCTGTATCAGTAATTGTAAATCAATTACCGAATGTTGTTACCTTAGTAACACCCACAATAGTTTGTGCAGGAAAGAGTGCCTCAATAACAGCAGGAGGAGCATTAACGTATACCTGGACCCAAGGCACTTATACATTAATAGGTGCTAACATTGTGGTAACACCTACCGCAAACACTGTTTTTACAATTACAGCATCAAATGGAACCTGTATTGCTAAACCAACTTTTACGATGTTAACTTTGCCTACACCAACCTTGATAGTTACGCCATCATCAAGTGTTATTTGTTTTGGACAAACAGCAAGTTTAACAGTAAGTGGTGCAGTAACCTATACTTGGAATGCCCCGGTTAATTTAAATACAGCAAGTATTTCAGTGAGTCCAACAGCACCCATATCTTATTCAGTTAGTGGAACCAACTCAGTGGGTTGCATATCAGGAAAGACACAAGTAGTATTAGTTAATCCCAATCCAATTTTAACAACAGGTACAACTCCAAGTTTTGTATGTATTGGCGGGGCATCAACAGCAACAGTAACAGGAGCAAATACATATAGTTGGAATACGGGTTCAACATCCTCTATAACGGCAATTAATCCAACAACAACAACCATATATACCGTAACCGGCACAAATTCGAATACTGGATGCAAAACAACAGAAACAGTTATGGTTGTAACCTTTCAGCCAACCTTGGTTGTAACAACAGCCACATCAGTTTGTATAGGCACATCAGTAACCTTAAACGCATCGGGAGCAGTTTCTTATACATGGAATACAGGAGTTGTTGGATCAGGAAATAATTCAACAATATCAGTAGGCCCATCG
>CAMCZO010000069.1 GCA_945887955.1 Chitinophaga pinensis
AATAATTTAAGCGCCGTTTTGGGGGATAATAATTATCAGTGGCTAGTTAATGGCATTAATCAAAGTAATGAATTAAACCCAAAAATTACTTTTACTCAGGTGGCTGAATACAAAATAACACTAAAAGCCACCACAATAGATGGATGTAAGGATGAGCTAAGCAAAACATTGGTGGTGAAAAATAATTTTAATTTATTTATTCCTAATTCATTTACGCCAAATAGCGATGGGAAAAACGATGTGTTTATCCCCATATTTTCTAATTTTGGAATAGACACTAAACAATATGATCTTGAAATATTTGACCGTTGGGGAAGTTCAATATTCCGCTCAACCGATATTTACATAGGCTGGGATGGCACAAACAAAAATAGCGATGAGCCGATCAAAGAAGGCTTGTATATCTATAAAATAAAATACAAAGCCCTTGATGGCATTTTCTATAATACAATGGGACACCTTACTTTATTGAAGTGATTTTAATTTTTTAAAATAAATTGAGAAAAGTCAAGTTTCTTTTTTAAAGTTTAATTCTTATATTTTTTAATACATTGTTAAAACCACAAAATTAGTTCGTGAGCCTTATTAAAGATTGAGTGAAAGGAGTTGATAATACCCCAATCATTAATTAGCTTTACAATAAATAACGATTGCTATGAAAAATAAAACAAACATTTGCTTGATTTTAACTTTAACTTTTATGTTGAATTTAACTTTTAAAGCTCAAGTAGGCAGTAGAAATAATTCTTTATCAGCTGAAGAAAACTCTACTGATGTAAAATCAAAATATATTATCAATCAAGATTATCTCTCTAAAAATTCATTAGTTGATTATAAAAGCTATTTTGGAGACTCTTTAAAAGGATTTGATGAGATGGCTATTAAAGTTCAACTTTTAAATAACAATGTATTTGGTTCAGAGTACATCAATCATATTAATAATTTAAAGCGGGCCTATATTAATCAAAAGTATAATCTAAATCAACCACTTCCTCAATCTCCAATTAATACAAGGCCAATTGGTGGAGGTGGCAACCAAGTTAACTCGCCTGGTAATGCATGTGTAAATGAAGACTTTGAGCTTACTTCGCCAGGCACTTATAATGGAATGAATTCTGTTTTGGGATGGACGATTCAAAGTGGAAATAATACTTCTAACATTTGTTGTGGAAACAATGCGTATGGTGCAGGATGTGTAGGTAATCCTATTGCCAATTGGAATGCAGGTAGTCCTGAATTTTCTATTGTTGCGACACCAATTATTGGCAACCCTGTTGGGGGGTTTAGTATTAACCATGTTACAATACCCCAATCGCCTCTTGGAGGCAACAACGTTGCAAGATTACAAAATAGCAGTCCAACAGGTTTGATGACTAGAATTATGACACAATTTCCAGTTTCAAATTCAAATACTTTATTTCAATTTTGTTATGCAGGGTCATGGGATGGTGTTCATGAATGCTGTGGGCAACCTGCTTTTAGAATTGATATGTATAATTGTACAGGTTCATTAATCCCAATTCCTTGTGCTAACGTAAGCTTAACTCCTTCCGGACAATCTTGTCAAAGTGGAGTTCCTGGTTATCAAGTTACAAATGGCGTTTCTTGGGTTAACTGGCAAACAAAATATATTGATTTAACTCCTTACATTGGTCAATGTATTAGAATTGTAGTAACTTGCTCAGATTGTTCTTATTCAGGACATCATGGAACAGCCTATTTTGATGCAAGATGTGGTGGTCAATTAGTTGGAGTTGGATTAGGTGGAGTTGGAGGAAATATTGCAGGACCTGTAAGCTTTTGTGCTGGTTCAAATCAAGCTATTATTGCCGCACCATTAGGATACTCGTCATATCAATGGATATCACCTGTAACAGGAACAATTCCTGCTAATGCAGGAGGCACAGCGCCAACATTAACAATAAGCCCAGTAATTGCAGGCGCAGTTTATACCGTTCAGTTAAATTCTCCTTCGGGCTGCTCTTATATTGCAACTAACACCATAATGCCAACATTAGTAAATATTGCAGGTATTGGATCTGGGTCTACGTGTCCTGGAGGCGCTAGTGGCACGGCTACGGTTCAAGGAAACGGAAGCGGAACTGGATATAATTATACTTGGTTAAACTCTAATAGTGTTACTGTTGGAACATCTTCAACGGCAAGTAGCTTAGCTCCTGGAATATATAGTGTCGTCATAACTGGTTTTGGTGCTGCTGGCTGTGGCTCTGCAGTGGCTACTACTACAGTAAATACTGCTCCACAAGGGGTTATAAATTTATTAAAACCTTATTGTGGCCCTGAAGCATATTTATCAACTGCCGGAGGCACAAATCATCAATGGTATAATGGCAATTCTGCTATTCAAGGTTCCGTGGGCACTCAGGCCAATTATACAGTAACAAACCCAAGTAATTTAGCTATATATCGATTAAGATATACATCTCCTCAAGGATGTAATGATTCAGTTATATTTACTTTAATTGCATCGGCTCCAGGCACAATGGCTGCAAGTAATATTCCTTTAATATGTCCTGGCGGGACAAATGGCAGTGCCGTAATTTCGATGACACCTGCCGCAGGATCTCCTCCGGGAGCTAATTCATTTTCTGTTTTTGCTTTAGGAATTGGAACACCAGCTTATAATGCCTCTCTTTTTCCAACCCCATTAACTGCTTTTACAGCAACTGGTCTTGCTGCAGGTTCATATAGCGTTAGCTCGTTTGATGGTTCTTGTAAATATGGAACAACCTTTAATGTGCAGGCATTAACTTATAACTACACAGTAAGTCCAGTAACTCAAACTTTATGTAGTGGAAATGCAATTGCTGCGGGTATAACATTTAGTGTACCTCCGTCCCTTTCTCAATATAGTTATTCATGGTCTCCGGCTACTTTTTTAGCAGGCAATACTCAGCAGTCAACAATTATTTCTCCAACTACAGCACTCGGAACTGTAACTAATATAATTTATACTGTTGTAGTTACTCCTACAATCGCTAATTGCCCCCTTACAAAAACTATTAGTATTGTTGTTGCAAATCCTTCTTCACCTATATTTTCATCAATACCTCCACTTTGTAATACTGGTTCTCCTATAACTATAAATGCAAGTCCTTCTGGTGGAACTTTTGTAGGATCCAATTCTCTTGTTATTGGTTCTGTTTCCGGAATTTTAACTCCTACCTTTGCTTCAATTGGTGTTAATTCATTTACATATTCATACGGTGTTTTTACATGTGTAGCAACTAATACAGGAACATTTGAAGTATCGCAGTTTAATACTGCTGCTTTAACTGGTAGTATAAATAATTTATGTGTCACAAGCCCAGCTGTTAATTTAATGAATATCGTTCAAAGTGCATTAACTGGTTCATGGACATCACAATCTGCTCCAGGATGCATTACTAATAATGTTTTTAATCCGGCCAGTTTAAATACGAATACTTACACTTTGTATTATAATACGGTGTCAACTCCAAACCCTCTTGTTTGTCCTGCCAGCTCTCCATTGATTGTATCGGTAACAAAAACAATTACACCATTTATAAATGCAGTTCCTCCTTTTTGTAATAATCAGAGTTCTATTTCTTTGACTGTAACTCCTTCTGGAGGATTATGGAGTGGAAATGGATTAAGTAGTGCTGGCATAATCACCCCTTCTTTATTAACTTCAGGTACTCCGGTTGTTTCTTACGTTGTGAATATCGGACCTTGTGTTAACTCTAATACGACTATGTTAAATATTTCAGTATTTAATTCTGCCGCTTTAACTGGGAGTATTTCAAACTTATGCGTTACCAGTAATCCAGTAAATTTATTAGCTATTATGCAGTTAACTAATAGCGCTGTATGGAGTGGAATAAATGTTCAAAATAATAATTTTAATCCGGCTGGGCTTTCAACAGGTAATTATACATTATCGGTTTTACACCCATCTACTCCAAATTTATTATTATGTCCAGATAGCAATAAAATTGTAGTCTCTGTTTTAAATCCGCCTACTCCAAACATTCTTCAGTTAGGCCCATATTGTAATAATGGGGGGCCAATTCAATTGACGGTAACGCCTAATAGTGGCACATGGACGCCAACACCTTATCTTACAAATATGGGGGTTTTTACTTCCTCTTTAAGCCCAGTTGGAAATAACAATGTTCAATATGTTATTGGAACTAATACGTGTAATTCGCAACAAACAAAACAAATTAGCATCGAGGCTTTTATAAGTTCGAATTTGGTATCTAGTATGCCCGATCAATGTAATACGGGTTCAGCCGTAAACTTATTACCTATTTCGCAAAATAATTCTGGCGTATGGAGTGGCCAAGGGGTTAGTGGAACATCATTTAATCCTTCAATTTCGGGAGCAGGAAATTTTATTTTAATTTATAATACTGCTTCTTCACCTAGTGGTTTATGCCCAGATCAATCAACATTATCTGTAAACGTTTATTCCCTAGCAATACCTGTTATATCTCAAATTGGCCCTTTTTGTAATTCTGCATCACCTAAACAATTAATCGTTGTGCCAGTAGGAGGATTTTTTGGCGGAGCAAATACGATTGGAGTTACAACTCAAGGATTGTTTAATCCTAGCGCAGCAATTATTGGAAAAAACATTGTTAATTATAGCATAACTGCAGGCCCTTGTGTGGCATACGCTCAAACAACTGTTAGTGTTGAGAAATTTATTTCAGCTGATTTAGAAAAATATGCGGGCCCATTTTGTAAAAATAATTACCCTGTAAACATGAATAGTTATGTTAAAAATCCTGGAGGAAGTTTCTCGGGACCAGGGATTACTGGCTATATGTTTAATCCTGCACAAGCAACTATTGGGAATAATAATATTATTATTTACACAACAAATTCAATTCCTACAACTTCTCTTTGTCCCGATACAAGTGCAATGAGAATAAAAGTAAATAATTTCCCATTAATTAGTTTAGAAACTAATAAAGTTAAAGGTTGTGTTCCATTACAAGTGATATTAAATGCGCCAAATGGAGGACAAGGGTTAGGCACTTGGAATTTTGGCGATGGAACCGATCCAAAATCAGGATTAACTATTAGCCATACATACTCTACAGTAGGAACATATACTGTTATGTTTAGTTACAGTGATGAAAACGCAGCATGTTCCGCCAATGTAGTTTTAGAATCAGGAATTCAGGTTTTAGAAAACCCTAAAGCTGGATTTATTGCCCCTGAAGAAGTTTTTGTTTCTAATCCAGAAGTGCAATTAATAAATAATAGTACCGTATTAGGAAACAATACTTATAATTGGAAAATTGACAATTTATATCAATTAAGTGAAATAAATCCAATTATCTCGTTATCTAAAGTTGGAAAGCATAGCATAACCTTAATTGCTTCTACTAGCGAAGGCTGTAAAGATCAAATATCAAAAACAATTGAATTAAAAAATGATTTTAATGTTTTTATCCCAAGTTCTTTTACACCTAATTTTGATAAAATTAATGATGAATTTAAACCTATTTTTTCTCCATATGGTTTAGATACTAAGCACTATGAAATGGAAATATTTAATCGTTGGGGTCAATCTTTATTCAGAACAACAGATGTAAATAAAGGATGGGATGGTTCACTTCAAAATAATTCGGAATCTTTAAAAGAAGAAGTATATGTTTATAAAATTAAATACAAAGACCTAGATGGTAATTTTTACAATAAAATGGGACATCTTACATTATTAAAGTAAAATTTATTAAATTTTTTAACCCCTGTTCACAAGAACAGGGGTTTTTATTTAAAAAAAAATTACATTGATTAGTTTTTTAATTTTCAAACAACTCTACTTCCGATAGAGGATTAAATAGATACGTGAGGCCTGTTGAAATTTCTATACATTTATATCGCTTTCTTATTTTTTCTCCTTTTACAAAAACACGCGAACCCTTATATAAAAAATGTACATTAATGGGGAGGTATTCTAAAAAAACAAAATCAGAATCCTTATCGTGTAATTTTAATGTTTTAAGTAGTTGAATATCTGTACAACTTGATGCAGAGGGATTTTGCATATATTTTCTTAAAGCAGAAAAAACTTCAATTGGAAAAACATCTGTATTTAAAAAAGGAGTGATTAACTTTTTAAAATTATTTTTCCATTCTAATCCATGAGGGGTTACAGAATTTTTAAATTCGTTAAAGGTTACTAAGTGTGCAATTTCGTGGACGAGTGTAATTAAAAATGCATATTTATTTAAATTATAATTAATTGTAATAACGTGATTTAATTTATTACGAGGCGAGCTATAATCCCCTAGTCTTGTGCTTCGTTCTTTTTTAATTTTTAATTTAAAATCAAAATCTATGATCCATTTAGAAATTTGCGGAACACTTAATTCAGGTAAATACTTATAAAGTATTTCTGAATTTTTTTTAAACTGCATTGCTCTTTCGTCCACTATTCAAAATTAATTATCTTTAATGAAATTTTTTGCCCAAAAGAATATAACTTTACAAACAATCTAAGTTAATCATTATGGATTCTAAACGAATAATTGAACATATTGTAAACTGGTTAAAAGATTACTCCTCTCATTCAAAAACCAATGGCTTTGTTATAGGAATTTCGGGAGGTATTGATAGTGCATTAACATCAACGCTTTGCGCATTAACATCAAAAAAAGTTATTGTTTTGAATTTACCGATTAAACAAAATAAAACTGAATTTGAAAGAAGTAGAGAACATATTAATTGGTTAATGTCGAGTTTTAATAATGTAGAAACATATACAGTTGATTTAACGAATACGTTGGAAAGCATTGAAAAAAGTTTACCAATTAATGTTCAGGATCAATTAACCATGGCTAATACTAGATCAAGATTACGCATGTCTACCTTATATGCATTTGCAGGGCATAATAAATTATTAGTTGCTGGAACTGGAAATAAAGTAGAAGATTTTGGAATTGGTTTTTTTACAAAGTACGGCGATGGTGGTGTTGATTTGAGTCCAATTGCAGATTTATACAAAACTGAAGTTTATCAATTAGCTTCATCGCTAGGTGTTTTAAATAGTATATTATCGGCAAAGCCAACGGATGGTTTATTTGAAGATGGCAGAAGTGACGAAGATCAAATTGGAGCATCATACCCTGAACTAGAATGGGCGATGGAATATAACTCTAAAAACGACACTAGTAATTTAACAGAAAGACAGAAAGATGTTTTGAAAATTTATTCTACTTGGCATCATCAAAACAAACATAAAGTAGAGCCCATTCCTGTTTGCTTAATCCCTATAAAACTTAAAAAATAAAATATATGGGACTTATTTTATCTATTAAAGGCGTTTCCCCGAAACTTGGAGACAATTGTTTTATTGCGCCTAATGCAACAATTATTGGAGATGTTGTTATGGGGAATGAATGTAGTGTTTGGTTTAATGCGGTTATCCGTGGAGATGTAAATAGTATTAGAATTGGTAATAAAGTTAACATCCAAGATGGAGCGGTTTTACATTGTACCTACCAAAAAACAAAACTTAATTTAGGCAATAATGTTTCAGTAGGGCATAATGCCATTGTTCATGGATGCGATGTGAAAGACAATGTTTTAATTGGAATGGGGGCAATTATTATGGATAACTGTGTAATAGGAAGTAACACTATAATTGCCGCTGGCTCTGTTTTAAAAGAGGGAACCCTTGTGCCAAGTGGATGTATTTATGCAGGGGTACCTGCAAAAAAAGTAAAAGATATTTCGGAAGAATTAATAGAAGGAGAAATTAATCGAATTGCAAATAATTATTTAATGTACAGCGATTGGTTTAAATAATTTGTTTTTATTCGCCTTTAAAATATGGGCTTCGTTTTTCTAAAAAGGCATTAACCCCTTCTTTATAATCTGAGGTATTTGCAGCTTCAATTTGTAAATTTTTTTCAAGCAATAGTTGTTGTTCTAATGAATTTGTGTAAGTTTTATTTAGTAATCTTTTAGTTAAACCAATTGCTTTTGTGGGCATTGCTGCAATTTTAATAGCACTGGCAATACTTAATTCCATCAAGTTTTCTTCATCAAAAACTTTGTAAACAATTCCGAAGTTTTTCGCATCATCTGCACTTAATTTATCGCCAGAAATCATTAAAGCGCTAGCTAAATTAAATCCAACCAATCGAGGTAAAGTAAAGGTGCCACCGCTATCAGGTATTAAACCAATTTTACTAAATGCTTGAATAAAACTTGCTGATTTTGAAGCGTAAATGATGTCGCAAGCTAATGCAATATTTGCTCCTGCACCTGCGGCTACGCCATTAATTACACCAATAATTGGTTTTTCTATGCTTCTGATTTTTAAAATAATAGGATTATAATGTTCTCCAACAATTTTTTTTATTCCTGGGCCATTAGGATCTATTGCCTCTGATAAATCTTGGCCTGCACAAAATGCTTTCCCCATACCAGTTATAATAATCGCTCTAATATTATTATTATTTTCTGCTTCATCTAAAACAGATATTAATTGCAAAGCCATTTCACGATTAAAACAATTTAATTTTTCGGGACGATTTAATGTTACAACTAATACGTTGTTTTTTTCTTCAGTTAAAATTGAATTCATAGGATTAATATTTTAGACTAATAATATCAATGTTATGGTTTAAAAATCGTTGCTTAATTGATTAGTAGCTTTTTGAAGGATCTCGAAAGCATTTTCAGCCATTAGATTTTCTTTATCTAAGGTTGGATTTATTTCAACCATTTCGAAGCAAACAATTTTTTTACTTCTCATGATATAATAAATAAGATTTCCTGCTTCTTTTTCTGTAATTCCGTTTGGAACAGGGGTTCCGGTTCCACTTGAAATTCGCGAATCCATACTGTCAACATCAAAGCTCACATAGATAATATCACAATGATCTAAATAATTTAAAGAATCGATTGCAACTCGTTCAACTGCTTTTTTTCTAATTTCTTGTAAACTGAATATTCTGATTTTATTTTTTTTGATTAAGAACTCTTCTGGTGGCTCATAATCGCGCAAAGCAATAAAAACTAAATCGTTATACTGAATTTTAGGTGAAATACCGCCCAAAGACTTTAATTTATCCCAATATTCAACCGTTTCATCATCGGGTTTATTTTGTTGCCGGTCTTTATTATCTTCTGCTAATACGCATGATAGAGGCATACCGTGCATATTTCCACTTGGAGTGGTATAAGGGCTATGAAGGTCGGCATGAGCATCAATCCAAATCACTCCGAGTCTTTTGTCGGGATGTGCCATTTTGATGCCACTTATAGTTCCAAGGGCAGAACTATGATCGCCGGCTAGAACGATTGGGATCTCATCCGACTTTAATGTTTTCTGAATTTCCTTAGCTATTCGTTCATTTAAGGCATAAATTCCTTTGATTCGTTTAGCGTAATCGTTTACAACTGGTTCGAGTAGTAGCTTGTTTTCGTTTGGAATCTCAACTGTTTTGAATCTTTTGAAAAATGGGCTTCCAAAATCGAGCGCTGCAATTTTAATAGCATCAACCCCCATGCTTGATCCCCGGGTTCCTGCTCCAATTTCACTTTTTACTTCTATAATTTTTATTGGTTTTATCATAAAACTTTCATATTATTTAATTTTAAGTGCTAATTTTGTTTAATCCATATTACTTACTTTAAAAGATAAACAATAAAGCAACTAACTTACATTGACAAAATGAACGACTTGTATTCAAACTTAATTCATCAAACTTTTGATTTTCCTCAAGAAAGCTTTGAGGTAAAAGATGATGAATTGTATTTTAATGATATTAATTTAATGCATATTATTAAACAATACGGCACACCATTAAGAATTAGTTATTTGCCTAAAATAAGTTCTCAAATACAAAAGGCAAAACGATTATTTAATGTTGCAATGGCTAAAGTAGACTATAAAGGTAAATATGTTTATTGCTATTGCACCAAAAGTTCGCACTTTAGTTTTGTGCTTGATGAAGTTTTAAAAAACGATGTTCATATAGAAACATCATCAGCGTTTGATTTACAAATTATCAAAGAGCAATTTCAAAAAAATGCACTCAGCAAAGATACATATATTATTTGTAATGGTTACAAGCGCCAATTATACAAGCAAAATATTTGTGATTTAATAAATGAAGGATTTAATGTGATTCCTGTTTTAGATCATTTAAATGAAGTGGATTTTTATAAAAAAAACACTAAAGCAGAAAAAATTAATTTAGGAATTCGAATTAGTACAGAAGAAGAACCCTCTTTTATATTTTATACCTCACGTCTAGGAATTAGGAGCAGTGAAATAATGAAATTATATCATGAAAAAATAAAACCGCATTCAAAATTTAAATTAAAACTACTTCATTTCTTTATAAATACTGGGATTAAAGACACGATATATTATTGGACAGAATTAAATAAATGTTTAAATATTTATAAAGAACTTAAGGCCATTTGCCCGGAGTTAGATTCTCTTAATATTGGTGGCGGAATGCCTATTCGCACTTCGTTAAGCTTTGATTATGATTATGAATATATGATTGAAGAAATTGTTGCCCAAGTAAAAGTCTTTTGTGTTCAAAACGAAATTACTGAGCCAAATATTTTTACTGAATTTGGTTCTTATACTGTTGGAGAAAGTGGAGCAACGCTTTATTCTATTGTTGATCAAAAAAAACAAAACGATCGTGAAACTTGGTATTTTATTGATAGTAGCTTTATAACTACTTTGCCAGATACATGGGGAATTAATCAAAGATTTATTTTATTAGCAATTAACAACTGGGATAAGCCTTATGGGCCTGTTAATCTGGGAGGAATGACTTGTGATAGTATGGATTATTATAATACAGAAGCACATACTAATCAAGTATTTTTGCCTGAAATAGATCAGAATTCTAAGCAACCGCAATATATTGGATTTTTTCATACCGGTGCTTATCAAGAGGCGTTGAGCGGTTATGGAGGTACTCAACATTGTTTAATACCTGCGCCAAAGCATGTATTAATAGATAGAGATGCCGATGGAGAAATAGTTACACGATTATTTGCAAAAGAACAAAGTTACAAAAGCATGCTAAAAATATTGGGCTACTAAATTTGTTAACTAATTCTTAATATTTTTATTGTTTAATTATTTAAAAACGTTAAAAGTTGGGCGTTTTTTTTAACTTTACTTTTTTAATATCACTATCGATTTATGGCGTTATTCGATTTTTTAACACAAGACATTGCAATCGATTTAGGAACTGCAAATACAATTATCATTCACAACGATAAAGTTGTTGTTGATGAACCAAGCATTGTCGCTATCGATAGAACCACTGGCAGAATAATTGCTGTTGGTCGTCAGGCACAATTAATGCATGGAAAAACTCATGAAAACATTAAAACCATAAGGCCTTTAAAGGATGGCGTAATTGCTGATTTTCAGGCCGCTGAAGAAATGATTAAAGGCATGATTAAAATGATTAATCCTGGTAATCGTTTTTTTAAGCCCTCCCTTCGTATGGTTATTTGTATTCCCAGTGGAATAACAGAGGTAGAAAAGCGTGCGGTAAGAGATAGCGCTGAACATGCTGGAGCAAAAGAAGTGTATATGATTCATGAGCCAATGGCGGCTGCTATTGGAATGGGTATAGATGTAGAAGAACCTATGGGTAATATGATTATTGATATTGGAGGAGGCACATCCGAAATTGCAGTTATTGCTCTTGGTGGAATTGTTTGTGATAAATCAACTCGAATAGCAGGCGATGATTTTAATTCTAATATTGAAGAATATATGAGGCGCCAGCATAATATATTAATTGGTGAACGAAGCGCAGAAAGAGTAAAAATAGAAGTAGGCGCTGCAATGACAGAAATAGAAAGTCCTCCTCAAGATTATGCTGTGCAGGGGAGAGATTTAATGAGTGGTATTCCAAAAGAAGTTTATATTAGTTATGTTGAAATTGCACATTGTTTAGACAAATCAATTTCAAAAATTGAAGAAGCAATTTTAAACGCATTAGAAATGACGCCTCCAGAGTTAGCGGCAGATATTTATCGTAAAGGAATTTTCATGGCAGGCGGCGGATCTTTGTTAAGAGGGCTTGACAAACGAATTTCTTTAAAAACAAAATTACCTGTTCACGTTTGCGAAGACCCATTAAGAGCTGTAGCTAGAGGGACCGGAATTGCACTTAAGAACATCTCAAAATTCCCTTTCCTAATTAAATAAAAAAAATATTTTTTATTTGGGGATAAATGAATTTTTTAAATTTTATACGCAATATTAAGTTTTAAAATGTGAGAAGTTTTTTTTTATTTTTATTAAAACATAATTATTTTTTTATTTTTTTAT
>CAMCZO010000070.1 GCA_945887955.1 Chitinophaga pinensis
TAAATCTTTAAAATTAGACTCGCTTATTTTTGAAGAAATTAATAATTACCGACGCGCATTTGGCAGCCCAATTGTAAAAAAAATGGATAACGACAAATTAAAAAAGCGTAGTTATATTTTAACAGAATTAAATTCGAAATGGGAAACTGATTTTGATCATACCCGAGGAGATGGGCTTTTTATCGGCTATAATTCAGAATGTATTTATCAAATTAAAACAACAGGGGGTAAATTTAACAAAGCTAATTTAAATGATGAAGGCATTTTAAAAGAATTGGCAAAAATTACGGTTGATGCCTGGATAGCATCAAATAATCATAATTACTTAATAAGGAGTAAATTGGTTGATTATTCAACCATAACGAGTATTATGCGTAGGGACGGAAATCGATTTAAGCTAACGGTTTCATACCATGCTGTATATAAAAAATGCTGTATATAAAAAATAAATAAAATTAACATATCGAAATTATGAAAACAAAAATCTTTTCATCTGATAACTCGCTGATGAATAAAAACTAGTCATGAGAAAAACAAAACTATTTTATAATTTAAATGCGTATTGCATTAAAATATTCAAAAAACATGTTTAAATATGTTCAGTATTTGATTTAAAGTGAACACATAAAAATATATGTTTAAATATGAATAAAAACTAGATAAATAACCATTTTTTTAAAAATTGCACAATGACCTTCTTGTATTCATTTTAATAAACTTTAGTGATGAAATTGAAAGAGTCTGTTTTTTTTGCAAGTTCTCAATTTAAAAAAATCAGTTTTACGATTAGTATTTTTTATCATAATGTTATTTTTAAGTCTTAGTAAACATCAATATACATTATCAAAAAAGGGTAAAATTTGTTATCCTTTTAGTTTTAAATTCAGTCGGTTTTATTGAAAAATTTACTAATTATGCCTCAAAAATTAGTAGTATATTCGTCTTCCTTAATACATTAAATAAAATTATGGCAAAATTTAGAAAAGAGGATGCATTAAATTATCATTCTCAGGGTAGGCCCGGCAAAATTGAAGTGATTCCAACAAAACCTTACAGCACCCCATTTGATTTAACTTTGGCCTATTCACCTGGGGTAGCAGAGCCTTGTTTGGAGATCGAAAAAAATCCAGAAGATGCTTATAAATATACAGCTAAAGGTAATTTGGTAGCTGTTATTTCTAATGGAACCGCTGTTTTGGGTTTAGGAAATATTGGTGCTTTGGCCTCAAAACCAGTAATGGAAGGAAAAGGCTTACTGTTTAAAATTTTTGCGGATATTGATGTGTTTGATATTGAAATAGATACCACTAATATCGATGAATTTGTGAATACTGTAAAAAATATTGCTCCTACTTTTGGTGGAATTAATTTGGAAGATATTAAGGCGCCCGAGTGTTTTGAAATCGAAAGGCGATTAAAAGAATTATTAGACATTCCTTTAATGCACGACGATCAACATGGAACCGCAATAATTAGTGCAGCTGGTTTATTAAATGCTATCGAACTTTCAGGTAAAAAAATATCGCAAGTAAAATTGGTAATAAATGGAGCTGGCGCTTCAGCTAATTCTTGTGCTAAAATGTATATTGCCATTGGTGTAAAAAAAGAAAATATTTTAATGCTTGATAGCAAAGGTGTTATTCATAAAGGAAGAAATGATTTAGATGAGTATAAATCTTTTTTTGCTTCTGATAAAACTGATAAAAACACATTAGCCGAAGCCATTAAAGGAGCCGATGTATTCGTTGGTTTATCAAAAGGAAACATACTAAATCAAGAGCTTATTCGCAGCATGAACAAAAATTGTGTAGTTTTTGCGCTTGCAAATCCAACACCCGAAATATCATATGAAGATGCAATAGCCGCCCGCCCTGATATTATTGTTGCAACAGGCAGAAGCGATAACCCTAATCAAGTAAATAATGTATTAGGATTTCCGTTTATTTTTAGAGGAGCTATGGATGTTCGCGCCACTTGTATTAATGAAGAAATGAAATTGGCGGCTACTCTCGCTATATCGGCCTTAACTAAAGAGCCAGTGCCAGATTATGTTAATTTAGCCTATGGTTCAAAAAATTTAAGTTTTGGTAATGATTATATAATTCCAAAACCTATCGATAATCGTTTAATATCTGCGGTGTCATCCGCTGTTGCCAAAGCAGCCATCGAAAGCGGAGTTGCAAAACGTAAAATAACCGATTGGGATGCTTATCGTTTAGAATTAGATAATCGCTTGGGTAAGGATAACAAGTTAATGAGAAGCCTTACCAATAAGGCAAAAAGTAATCCTAAACGAGTAGTATTTTCTGAAGCAGACGCCTATAAAATTTTAAAAGCTGCTGAAGTAGCAAGAGATGAAGGTGTTGCTAAACCAATACTTCTTGGCAATAGAGAGCGTATTTCAAAAATTGCTGAAGAAAATTTTATTGATTTGACCGATATGCAAATTATTGATCCATTGATTGAAGAAGAGCAAATGCGCGATGAATTTGGTGAAATTTTGTGGCACAAGAGAAAGCGAAGAGGTCTCACGCAATACGATGCCAGAAAATTAATGCGCGATCGAAATTATTTTGGCGCAATGATGGTAGAAAATGGATTAGCAGATGCGATGATAAGTGGATTAACAAGAAAATATGGACAACCAATTAAATCTGCTTTAGAAGTGATAGATACCTTGCCAGGAGTAAGTAAAGTGGCAGGTTTGTATATAATGGTGACAAAAAAAGGCCCTTATTTTTTCGCAGATACTACCATGAATGCTGACCCAACTGCAGAAGAATTAGCTGATATTGCTATTTTAACTGCAAATACTGTAAAACAATACAACATTGTTCCTCGAATTGCAATGCTTTCCTATTCTAATTTTGGTTCGGCTCAAGGCGAAGTGCCTGATAAAGTTTCGAAAGCAGTAAGTATCTTGCACAAAAATTATCCAGGATTAATAGTTGATGGAGATATTCAAGCTAATTTTGCAATTAACAACAATTTATTAAAAGAACAATTCCCTTTTAGCAATCTTGCTGATAAGGATGTGAACACTTTTATTTTTCCAAATTTAGCTTCGGGTAATATTTCCTATAAGTTGATGCAAGAATTGGGAGGCGCCGAGGCTATTGGCCCCGTATTAATGGGTTTGAATAAGCCCGTTCATGTTCTGCAATTAGGAAGTAGTGTTCGTGAAATTGTAAATATGATTATTATTGCAGTAGTAGATGCACAAAATAAAAAGTAACTAATCACATGTCTATAATTAATTATATTAAGGGCTTTATAGCTTCAAAAAACCCTGCTTTTATTGTTATTGAAGCAAATGGCATAGGGTATGGCTTATATGTTTCGTTGAATACTTATTCTAAATTAGCTAATCAAACCGAAGGTCAATTATACATTGAAAGCGTTTATATTCGTGATGATAATCCTCGATTTTATGGTTTTGCCGATGAAGAAGAACGAGAGCTTTTTCGAAAGTTAATTTCGGTAAGTGGAGTAGGAGGAGGAAGCGCTTTGTTGATGCTATCGAGCTTGAATGCATCCGAAATTTCTGGAGCTATAAATACAGCAAATGTAGCCTTATTAAAAAGCATAAAAGGCATTGGAGATAAAACGGCTCAGCGCATTGTGGTTGATCTAAAAGGCAAAATGGGCAAACATGAAGGTGGTATTTCTCAAATTTTAACAACTACATACAATAAAAATAGAGACGAAGCGTTAAAGGCTTTGGTGACATTAGGTTTTCCTAAAGTTTCTGCTGAAAAAGCGCTCGAAAAAGCAATTAAACAGCAAGGGATGCTTACCGAAAATGTTGAATTATTAATTAAAGCGGCGTTAAAGAATTTTTAGCCATCCTGTTTGAAAGCTAATGGAATTATAAATTTTGTATTTGTTACAAGTGCATCTGCATGCTTAATGGGCATTGTTGTAAAGCCTAAAAGCTTTCAAAAAGAGGAACTTAATCTAGATTATTTTAATGCTAAACCTATTTTAACGCTCGACACTCCTAAAGTAAAAGAACCATTACACTTTAATTTTAACGATAACAAAAATCTTAATCCGCTTACTCAACCAAATTCTAACCTCTATCTTCAAAATCCTGAAAATATAAAAACGGATTTAATCTTTGATCCAAAAACAGGAAATTATAACATTAAACAAAAAGTAGGTAATTCTGATTATCGCCCAGAAACATATTTAAACTTGAAAGAGTACAAGGAGTATGTATTTAAAAAACAAATGCGTGAATATTTTCGTTCGAGATTAAAAGCTGACGAATTAAACGAAAACCCTCGAAAAGGTATAATTCCCCCATTAAAAGTTAATAGCGAATTATTTGATCGAATTTTTGGTGGCAATACCATAGATATTAAGCCAACGGGTATGGCAGAATTAGTATTCGGTTTAAATACTACTAAACAACTTAATCCTATTATTCCGCAAAGACAGCAAAAAATTACCAATTTCGATTTTAACATGCGTATTCAGTTAAATTTAATCGGAAAAATTGGCGATAAATTAAAAATCACAACAAATTATAATACTGAGGCTTCTTTTGATTGGGAAAATCAAGTGAAAATGGATTATACTGGGTATGAAGATGAAATTCTTAAAAAAATTGAAGCAGGAAATGTAACCCTTCCATTAAATAGTTCTTTAATTTCTGGAAGTCAAACGCTTTTCGGATTAAAAACTGAATTACAGTTTGGTAAATTAAAAGCAACTACTGTTTTTTCTCAACAAAAAGGTAAAAAACAAGAAATTACTGTTCAAGGCGGGGCACAAACTACACCATTTAATTTGTCAGCCGATAATTATGAACAAAACAAACATTATTTTTTAGGCCATTATTTTCTTAAAAATTATGATAAATGGATGAATACTTTGCCAGTTATTTCTACACCAATTATTATAACCAAAGTCGAAATTTATTTATTAGGTATTAATGGTAGTGCAGAACAAACTCGAAATATAGTTGCTTTCGAAGATTTGGGCGAAGATTTAAGCGAAGTAGAACTAAGTATGAAAGACCCCATATTAATTACTCCTTCTAATTTTGCCATTGCAGATAATATAGCGAATGATGATTTGCCTACTAATAAAGCAAATAATTTATATCAAATTATGACCGATACACTTTCTGGTTTGTTGAAAAACAGAAATATAGATGAAGTATCTGGTATACTATCTTCTCCCAGCGCGGCTAATATTATAAATCAAAATAACGATGGAGGCGCTTATATGTTGGGTAGCCGAGATTATAATGTTATTCGCAATGCTCGTCGTTTAAATCCAAACGAATATTTTTTAAATCCTCGAACTGGATACATCTCGCTTAATCAGCAATTAAACAACGAACAATCTCTTGCTATTTCTTATCAATATACATACAATGGCAAACTATATAATGTAGGAGAGTTTAGCGATCAGGTTCCATCTTCAAACAAGCTTATAATTTGCAAACTATTAAAAACAAATTCTGTAAGTGTTAAACATCCTATGTGGAAGTTAATGATGAAAAATGTATATGCTATTGGTGCATATAACTTAAATTCACAAGATTTTAAATTAGATGTTTATTATAATAATGTTGAAACTGGAATAGATATGCCTTATTTACCTTATGGAAAAGTAAATGGGGTACAATTAATAAAAGTATTGGATTGTGATAAACTCAGCGTGAATGGTGATAAAAATCCAGATGGGGTTTATGATTTTATTAATGGCTATACTGTATCTCAAAATAATGGTAGAGTTTATTTTCCAACGGTTGAGCCATTTGGGAAAAGTCTTGAAAAAAAGTTTGATGCCGTTGCTGATTTTCCTGAAGCATCAACAAAATATATTTTTAATGAATTATATGATTCAACAAAAACCGCCGCTTCTTTTATTCAAAATAAAAATCGCTTTAAAATTAAAGGAACCTATCGTTCATCTTCAGGATCAGATATCGCTTTAAATGCATTAAATATTCCGCAAGGAGCAGTAATTGTTACTGCTAATGGAGTAGCTTTAGCTGAGAATACTGATTTTACAGTTGATTATACTTTAGGTCGCGTAAAAATTATTAACGAAGGTATTTTAAATTCTGGAGCTACTATTAAAGTTTCAATAGAAAGTAATTCTTTATTTACTGTTCAACAAAAAAGTTTGTGGGGGACTCGATTAGATTATAAAGCTGGCAGAAATTTAACTTTGGGAAGTACCTTTTTAAGATTTAACGAAAGGCCCATGACTCAAAAAGTAAGTATTGGCGATGAGCCTGTTACTAACTATATATTAGGTTTAGATTTTGCTTATAAAACTGATGCGCCGCTTTTAACAAGATTAATAGATAAGTTGCCATTTTATAGTACAAAAGAAATGAGCAGCATTAATACGCGTGGTGAGTTTGCTAAATTATTTCCAGGCAATGCCGCAGCCATATCTAAAAGTGGAAATTCTTATATAGATGATTTTGAAGGCTCAATATCTTTGATAGACATTCGAAGCCCAAATGCTTGGCATTTATCCAGTGTGCCTCAAGGCCAACCTTCTTTATTTCCCGAGGCAATTGATTCACGAAATATTAATCCCGGAATTAATCGTGCTCGAATTAATTGGTATAACATAGATCCAATGTTTACTCGTAATCAAAGTGGCACCTCCCCATCATATTACGAAAGCAAAAAATTATTTTCAAATAATATGTGGAGGCAGGTTTTTGAAACAGAATTATTTCCAGGAAAAACACCTCCAAATGGACAACAAGTTATGTTACCGCTTTTAGATATTGGATTTTATCCGAATGATCGTGGGCCATATAATTATGATGTATTAGGCTCTAATTTTTCTTCGGGTATAAGTTCAGATGGCAAACTTAAATCTCCTGAATCAAGATGGGGCGGAATAATGCGCCGGCTAGAAACAAATGATTTTCAAGCAGCAAACATAGAATATATTCAGTTTTGGATGATGGATCCATTTAACGAAGATTATAAATTAGAAACAGATTCTGCTTTTGATAAAAACCAACTTCCTAGTGGTGATTTATATATTAATCTTGGAAATATGTCTGAAGACATTGTAAAAGATGGACGAATGGTTTATGAAAATGGGTTAAGAGGGACCTCTATTTATTCAAAAGATCATGCAGTAGATACTAATGCCGTTGCTATTGTTCCATTATTAGCACCTACCATTAATGCCTTTTCTCAAGATCAAAACGATCGACCTTTTCAAGATGTTGGTTATGATGGAATGAATGATGAATCGGAACGATGGAGATTTTCAAATTATTTAAGCCAAGTTCAATCTGGAGGCTTCGATCAAAATGCACCAGCCATCAAAGCATTTTTAGGAGACCCATCTTCTGATAAATATCATTTTTTTAGAGGAGATGATTATGATAATATTAAATCTAATACCTTGCAACGATATTCAAAATATAATAATCCTGAAGGCAACTCACCAACCGAAAGTCAATATCAAAATTTAAATCCAAACGGAGGAAATTACCCAACTGGATCAACAACAATTCCTGATATAGAAGATATTAATAAAGATAATACGCTAAATGAATCAGAAAATTATTACCAATATCACATTAAGGTTTCTCCTAATGATATTTCTCCTAATTCAATAGGCGCTAATTTTATTGTAGATGCTTTTAATGGCACGGCTCAGTTTTCGGGGGTTACCAAAACAGTAAAATGGTATCAGTTTAAAATTCCAATTTCTCAATTTGAAAAAGCAGTTGGTGGTATTGAAAGTTTTAATTCGATAAGATTTATGCGTGTTTTTATGAAGGGGTTTAATAGGCCTGTCCTATTACGAATGGCTCGCTTTGAATTGGTGAGAAGTGATTGGCGAAGATATCAATTTGATTTAAAACAACCTGGAGAATACTTAGCAGTTGATGCAAATTCGTCAACTTTCGACGTGTCTGCAGTGAGTTTATTAGAAAATGCTAATAAAATTCCAGTAAATTATGTGATGCCACCCGAAATTTCGCAACAACAAAATGTGCAAACAACTAATTTGGTTTTACAAAATGAGCAGGCACTACAAATAAGAGTATGTGATTTAAAAGATGGCGATAGCCGAGCTATTTTTAAAAATGTTGATTTAGATACCCGAATGTTTAAAAATATTAAAATGAATGTGCATGCCGAAAAATTAAATGAGATTCCTTTAAACGATGGTGATTTAACTCTATTCTATAGAATAGGATCAGACTACAATAATAATTTTTATGAATACGAGGTGCCATTAAAAATTACCCCAAAGGGCGTTTATGATCAAAGTTCTACTGACGCTAGATATGCAGTTTGGCCAAAAGAAAACGAAATTAATTTTAAGTTTGAGGAGGATATAGCATATATAAAAACTTCTCGTAATAATGAGTATGGCTATTTTAGTAATTTAAATCAACTATCTAAACCTTATTCGTTGGCACTAAACGGTTATACCGTTTCTATTGTTGGAAACCCAAATTTGGGTAATGTAAAAAGTATTATGGTTGGAATTAGAAATAAAAAAGGAACTGATAATTTAGCCCATTGTGCTGAGATTTGGATAAATGAATTAAGGTTAACCGATTTTAATAATGAAGGTGGTTGGGCAACTACCGGACAAGTTCAAGCCAAACTTGCAGATTTAGGTATGGTTTCTTTGGCAGGCACATATAAAACTCCTTTTTGGGGTGGTGTTGAAAGTAAAATAAACGAAAGAACTAAGGAAACAAATTTTAATTGGGATATGACAAGTTCTATTAATGCCGGCAAATTTTTTTCAGATAAATTAAAAATTACCTTGCCTTTGTTTTATAATTTTGGGCAAACAAAAATAATCCCACTTTTTAATCCACTCGATCCTGACGTGTTAATGTCTGCATTCAATAATATCCCTATTCCTGATAGTACCAAATCAAAAATAAAAGATCAGATTATAGATTATACGGAAAGAAAAGGATTTAACATCTCAAATTTTAGAATAGATGGATTAAAAAGGAAAAAAGCAAAACCAATGCCCTTAGATATTAGTAATTTTTCTGCCACTTATGCATATAACGAAAATTTCAAACGCAGTATAAATATTGAGTATAACATTAATAAACAATATCGAGGAAATTTGCAATACTCTTATAGTTTTAAAAACCCAATTGTATTTAAGCCTTTTAGTAAAATAAAATTATTTGAAAATAAATGGTTTACATTAATTAAAGATTTTAGTTTCCAATTAACTCCTAATAGTTTTGGTGCTTCGATCGATTTGAGTCGAACTTATGTAGCGCTCAAAAATAGAGATGTTACAAGTTTTTATGCTGGCTCTAATGATTTTTTTAATCCTACTTTAATTAATAAAAATTTTACATTAACAAGAAGCTATAATTTTCGTTGGGATATAAATAAATCGATTAAATACGATTATACAGCATCTAACGATGGTAGAATTTTAGAGCCATATGGCGAGGTTTTTAAGGAAAACAAAACTAATGCCGACTCAATTATTAATGTGTTTTTTAATGGTAAAAATATAAATGGAAAAACGCAAGGTAAGTATGGCGAAAATAATGTTTTTAGACAAGCGATGAACTTAAATGTAGATATTCCCATAAATAAAATTCCGATTTTTGATTTTATTAAATCTACTTATAGATATAGCGGAACTTATACTTGGAATAGAAGGCCCTTTGCAGCAGATGATAATATAGGCAATACTATTCAAAATACCAGTTCTCACAACATCACCGGAAATTTTAATCTTACCAATTTATATAATAAAATACCATATTTTAAAAAAGTAAATAATCCACAAAGTAAACAGTCTAATAATCAAATTAATTTAGATAAAGGCAATTCAGATTTAGCTAAAAAAGTTTCAGCCCCACCTAAAAATCAAAACTTCAAAGATATATTCGAGTTTTTAGCTAAAGGCATCATGATGGTTAAAAATGTTTCTGTTACATTTCAACAATTAGGGGGCCAAAGCCTTTCTAATTTTATTCCTAGTTCTCAATACGGTGGAATGGATTTTTCAGCAAAACAAGCGCCTGGATTTTTATTTACCACAGGCTTGTTCGACGATAATATTCGTCAAAATAGCGCTAAAAATAATTGGCTTACTCAAAATTCAAATATAACTACGCCATACACTGAAATTTTTAATCGAAATTATACTTATAAAGCAAGCGTTGAACCTCACGGAAGCCTCAGAATTGAATTGAACGGAAATTATTCACTTCAAAAAAACTCGAGTGCTTATATATTGTATGAACCCAATAATCCATTAAGTTTAAATGGGTTTTTGTTTAATGGGAGTCCAAATGAAACTGGCAATTTTAATATATCAACATTTACTTTTTTTAGATCTTTTAAGGATGGAAATGACCCAATTAAATCAAATTTATATAATGAATTTTTGACCGAGCGGTTTACAATTGCAAAGGAGTTAGGTGCTGCTAATCCATATTCCACAGGACCTAAAACGAATTCAGGTATTACGCCTTATGTTGATGGTTATAGTAATAATCAGCAAGATGTAATGATTGCTTCATTTTATCGTGTTTACACTGGACAAAATATTAAAAACTATAGTACAAAAAATATTTTTCCTACTATTCCTTTGCCAAATTGGACTCTGAATTGGGATGGTATAGGAAAAATAAAACAACTTAAAAAAACATTTAGTAAAGTAACTGTTCGTCATGGTTACAGCAGTTCTTATAATGTGAGCGGTTTTAATAATAATTTATTTTTTAATGAAGATGGCAATACTCAGAGCATTCGAAAACCAGTTGCAGCTCAAATTGGCCAACCTAATTTTGAATCTTTCTATAACATTAATTCAGTTACTATTCGCGAAGCATTTTCTCCTTTATTAAAACTTGATTTCCAGTTTAATAAACCAGGATGGTCTGCAAATATTGAAAACAAAAGAGATAAAACAACTACTTTAAATATTTCAGGCTTTCAAATAATAGAAACAAAAGGGCAAGAATATATTTTAGGATTAGGATACCGAGTTCAAAAGTTAAAAATTAATTGGATAACCATTCAAGGGAAACCCCTTGAAAGTCCATTAACTGTAAGAGTAGATTTAAGTTTTCGAAAAAACATTTCGGTCATCAGAAGAATTTACGAAAGCACTTCTGATGATAGTCAACCATCGGCAGGAACAAATATTTATAATCTTAGTAATACTATTGATTATCAATTAACTCCTAATATTAATTTTCGAATATTTTATACTTGGATAAAAACAACGCCCCAAACATCTGCATCTTTTCCTACTGCTAATTCAAACGGTGGATTTACAATCAGAATTAATTTTCAATAAACAATAAATCTTTCAAATATTAAAAAAAAATCACTATTAATTAAAACAAACAATTACATTTGTGATTCAAAAAAATAAAATAATATGAATTTTCCTTCAGAATTAAAATACACAAAAGACCATGAATGGGTAAAAATTAATGGTAATGAAGCATTAATTGGAATTACTGATTTTGCTCAACGTGAATTAGGCGATATTGTATACGTAGATGTTAATTCTATTGGTGAAACAATTCAGAAAGAAGCTGTGTTTGGCTCTGTAGAGGCTGTTAAAACTGTTAGTGATTTGTTTATGCCATTAACTGGAGAAGTTTTGGAGGTAAATAAAGACATCGATTCAGCCCCAGAAGTTGTTAATAAAGATCCATATGGTAAAGGTTGGATGATTAAAATTAAAATCTCAAATCCTTCAGAAATAGCTGAACTATTAGATGTGGAAGAATATAAAAAATTGGTTGTTGCTTAAAAAATAATTTTAAAGAACTAAGCCCTTTTAAGAAATCTTAAAGGGGCTTTTTATTGTTACATGATAAAACAAATTATTTATAATTATTGCGGTTTACTTTCGGTATTATGGGCAATTTTGATATTTGTTCTCTGTGCAACTCCTGGTCAATACCTACCCTCTGAAAAATGGTTAGAATTAATAGCTTTTGATAAATTTGTACATGCGAGCATTTTTTTTATTTTACTCAGTTTAGCATTTTTAAAAGCATTTAAACATCAACAAACTACTTTTGTTTTTGTGATGTG
>CAMCZO010000071.1 GCA_945887955.1 Chitinophaga pinensis
AAGTTTTAAAAAAGCTAATTTTAATTTCGGGATTTCGTTAATACGCAAAATAGAATAATCAACTGCCGAACTATCTTTTAAAATTTCTTGAGAATTTATTTTACAACAAGTAAATAATAATGTTAATATAATTATAACTCTCATATTAATTTAAAATTGAAAGTATATAAAGGGTTGCACGATATCGTCTTTAAACTGAATGATTAGTTGTAAAGATATCATAATCCAAACGATCCATGTTAATGTTGGTAACCTATTTAAAAGAAGAAAGCCTTTTTCCTTTATAATAGGGGGGATAAAAACTATAAAAGAGGCAATTATTAATACCAAACAAAATTCTTTTCGAGAGAACCAAAATCCATTAAAATCCATTAAATGAATATTAAAAATAATTTTATTTATGCTGGTAAAAGCATCAGTAAAAGAATTTGATCTAAAAAGAATCCAACATAAAGCAACAAAATGAAAAGTAATTACGATGCCTAGAAAATTACTAAACGCATTGTGCTTATGATTTGGAAATAATTTTGACCAAATTTTATGAATAATTAATGCTAGTCCATGAGCTAAACCCCAAATTAGAAATCGCCAATCAGCCCCATGCCAAAATCCACCAATAAGCATTGTTGCTAATAAAAATAAATAGGTATTAAACTTTCCTTTTCTGTTTCCGCCTAATGGAATATATATATAATCTTTTAGCCAGTTGCTTAAAGAAATGTGCCACTTTCGCCAAAATTCAGTTATGTTTTTTGAAAAATACGGGTTATTAAAATTTTCTTTAAGCCGGTAACCTAATAAGAGTGCTATTCCAATTGCGATATCAGAATAACCTGAAAAATCAAAATAAATTTGAAAACAATAAGCATACATTGATAATAAATTTTCAACTCCTGAAAAATTTGCGGGAGATTGGTGAATTATGTCTACATATTTTCCTAAATAATCTGCTATAAATAATTTTTTTAAAAGCCCAATAATAATTCTTAAAACACCTTCTTTATATAAAATTTTATTTAAAATATTTGGATTTATTATTTGGGGAAGAAAATCTTTTGCTCTTACTATTGGTCCGGCTACTAAATGAGGGAAGAATGTCATATAGAAAGCATAGTCGCTCATTTTTTTTGCAGGGAGGACTTCGTTTCTATATACGTCAACTAAATAACTTATAGATTGAAATGTATAAAAAGAAATGCCGATTGGTAAAAAAAGATTATGCCGATTAAATGATGTTCCTAAAAGTTGATTAAAATTTTGAATAAAAAAATTAGAATATTTAAAATAAAGTAAAAATGAAAGGCTAAATACTAATGATATCCATAAAAATATTTTTTTTAAAACGCCTTCATTTTTATAAATTAAAAATGCGAAGAAATAGTCAAATATTATCATTAAAATAAATAGAAATAAAAAAGGGCCGCTTGACTTATAATAAAAAAACAGACTGAAACTAATAATGTATATTTTCTTAAAATTATCTTGCTTAATAATAAACGCATAAAAAAACAAAAAAATACTAAAAACAAATAAAAAACTAAATTCAGTAAAAAACCATGGCTCTTTAAAAGAGTAATCAACTGCTTGCTTTAAAAAGCCATTAGACGTAATTTCGGCAACCATATTATTTAACCATTTAATATCCACGAAATCTTGCTGCATTTAGAGTATTAATTCTTGATTTAAAGGGGTATTTTGATTTAGAAGGCTTTTCCATTGCGATTTTATATTTAGCAGAAATGCTAATCCAACTTGCAATACTATCCATCCAAAGTCGATAGCCTTTAGAGCTAGGATGCCTTCCATCACCACCTCTTGGAAGCACCATATTATTTGTAAGAAAAAAACAACCTGCTTCAGCGGCGCTTTCAAAAACTTTATTTATACCATAATCCTTTGTAAAATTTGCAGGCCCAATCCATAAATATGGAATGCCCCCAATCATTTTAGCAAACTGGTCGGCAGCTTTTTTACGCTTTTCCAAATCCTTAGCGTACATTTCATTTAACCCAAAAACAATAAATAAATAGCTCGGCTTATATTTCAATATAATTTTATTTATCGTATCGGAAAAAGCGAAATTATAAACCGAAGCAGAATACCAAATTAAAGTAAGTAAAAGTTTATGTCCGTTTTGTTCACAATATTCGTTTAAAGGGTAACATAAACCTCCACTTTCCGAATCGCCAATAAGTAATATTCTCTGCTTGACAGAGTCAGAAATATCAGTTGGTTTATTTATGTCGATTTCATTTGAGTTTTTCCATTGTTTTTTTTGAGGTTCAAAATCTAATTTTTTTACTGTTAGATCTTCCACAGAGTCTGTTTTTATTGGTTTTAAAGAATCAGTAGCTCTTATAATTAATTTTGTAGAATCGTGTTTATCAGATTTTAAAACAACTGGCTTTACAAATAAATTATTTTTATCTCTTATGAGTTTTTTTACTTCAAACCCACGTATCATTAATGTTTGATCGTAATAACTGTAAGCGTAAATTATAAAAACAGGAATAAAAAAACTGATGCCCGCCCATAAATTTAAAAATCGAGAAGGTGTTTTGTTGTCCTTTTTTTTAAATTTCATTTGGAGTGTTGAAAAAATTATTGTACTAGTTTATAAACTAAGTTCAGTTAAATTTTTATTGTTTTATTATTTTTTGAGATAATTTTAATTGCTTATCTTTTTGTAACACATTTATTAAATAAACTCCGTTTACATGATTTGTTAAATCAATCTTTAGTTGCTTTTGAAAATTAGATTGTAATATTAAGTTTCCATTAATATCAAATACCTCGGCAAATAAAATATCCTCGTTGTTTTTTGTTATATTAATTATTCCGGTGCTTGGATTAGGGCCGATAAAAATTTGAGTATTATTTGTTTGTAAATCTATTGATTCTAATGCTGTTGGATTATTACCTAAGGTTATATCTCGCGAGGGGCCAACTACTTTATTAATTATCCAATTATTCGGATCGCATAAAACAGCTGAAACTGTTCCGGTTAGAGCAAAAGAAAAATTCTCTGTTGCTTGAAAATGATTTAGTCGGATTGTTGTATCGGCTTGGCCAACTCTTGAAATTTTATACTGTAAAGGGGTTGTAAAAAACGGAGTTACATTTGGCATACTTACATTTTGAGTATTTTTTAAATAAAAACCCCCATTAGAAAAATTATATTTAACATTAAATGTTGGATAGCCCTCGCCATAATACCATTGATTAAAAAATTGAGTGGCATTAATGCCAGTTTGAGTTTGATAATAATTTTTAAAATCTATAACTGAAGCTGTGCTATTTTTATAGGTATTTTGAAATCCTCTTAAAGTATTAAACCAAACAGAATCGTTATTGGTTAGAAATTGCAAACTTCTGATTATGGCTCCGCCTTTATCATAAGTTAGGCGAGAATTAAATATTACGTTAGCATCTACAGTGTCGTGATTTGTAAAAAAAACACTTCCTCCAGGCTGACTCATAACGCTATTATGAGCTGCATTTAAATTTGGTAAAAAGTTAGTTGGGTCTAAATACTGCGCTACTAAATGTTCTGTATAAGATGCAAACCCTTCGTTTATCCAAATATCTGCCCAGCCTTTGCAGGTTACATTATCGCCCCACCATTGATGACCAAGTTCGTGAGCATTAATATAATATTCAAAAAAACCTAAGCTTGTCATGGTTTGATGTTCCATTCCGCCACCAAATGGAGCCATACAATGCCCATATTTTTCTTTGTAAAATGGATACATGCCATACATTTTTGATTGAAACTCTAAAACTTGAGGCATTTTATTTAATTGTACTTTTTGTTGATTAATCCAATTTGTATTATTAATAGCTCCATCATAAATATAATTTTGAATTAATATTGAATCGTTTGGCAAATAAAGTGGATGTGCATATAAATTATATTCTTTGTATTTAGCAACGGCAACAGATATTAAATAATAAGCAATTGGTGTTCGCGACTTCCATTCATATCTTTTTTTATTTCCAATGTTTACTACATTTTTTAATTTACCGTTTGAGCCAACTTTGTTTATAGAATCTGTGGTTACAAAAACCCAACTGGAATCTATTTTATCTGTTAAAATTTGTTTAGTGGGCCACCAATGATAGGCCACCAAGCTTTCACTTAAACTCCAGGTAGCCTGATTTCCCCATGAGCCTGAAGTTCCATTACTAAAACCACTACCAATAGCCGAACCGCCAATTGGCGGGGTTCCTTTGTAATAAATAGAAACGGTAAAACTTGTTCCGTTATTCAAAGTTGAAGGGGTTTTAATTTTTACCATGCTATCTTGTCTTAAAGCTGAAAGAAGCATGCCGTTAAAACGAATAGAGTCAATTATCAAGTTTTGATGTAATAAAGTCATGAAGGTGTCTAGTGGAGCTAATGTAACGGTGGCAATTGTTTTAACGCCTCCAACAATATATTTATTAATTCGCTCTAACTTTAAATCCAAATGAACAAATTTTACATCGTATTTATATTCGTGTGATATTTGAGCAGCGGGTGAAGAGGCGTTTCTGGCTTGAAATAAAATGCGAGAGGATAAAGATTGTTTTTTAGCTCTAGAACAAGAATGGTCTTGAGAATAAACTAATACGGAATTAAGAATACAAAATAAAATAATAATTTTTTTCATAGAGGCTTTTAATAAATAGTGGCTAATATACGAAGCTCTTTTACTACAAAAAAATATAAAACATAGCGGATAATAGCTATTTATAAATTATTGATTTAAATATTAAATAGTGCCTTATTTATTAAATAATAAACAAATTTGAGCGTAAATTTACATCATGTTAAAAAATGATTTATTGATAAAAGCGGCTAAAGGATTAGATGTTTCGAGGCCACCGATTTGGTTAATGCGGCAGGCCGGAAGGGTATTGCCAGAATACCGAGCTACCCGTTCAAAAGCAAAAAATTTTTTAGATTTTGTTAAAAACCCTGAACTGGCTTGTGAGGTAAGCATACAGCCGGTTGATATTTTAGGCGTAGATGCCGCTATTATTTTTAGTGATATTTTAGTAATACCAGAAGCAATGGGCTTGCCTTATCAAATGATTGAAGCAAAAGGGCCTTGGTTTGAAAATACAATTAAAACAAAATTTGATATTGATGCTCTTAAAATTGCCGACGCCACTGATTTAAATTATGTAATCAAAGCCATTGAGTTAACAAAAAAAGAATTAAATAATCGAGTTCCTTTAATCGGATTTGCAGGGGCTCCATTCACAATTTTTGCATATATGATTGAAGGAAGCGGAAGTAAAACATTTAGTAAAGCCAAACAATTTTTGTATACTCAACCCGAATTATCTCATCAATTACTAGATAAAATTACTCAAAGCACCATTCACTATTTAAAAGCTCAAGTTGAGGCAGGTGCTGATTTAATTCAAATATTTGATTCGTGGGCAGGCGTTTTAACAGAACAAATGTTTTATGAATTTTCTTTAAATTATATTTCTAAAATTTGCAATGCGATATCATCCTTAGTTCCTGTTACTATTTTTGCTAAAGATGCGCATTACGCTATTGAAGAAATTTCGAAAACATCGTGTAGTGTGATTGGATTAGATTGGACAATTAATCCCACCATTGCTCGACAGCAGGGGATAAACAAAACTCTTCAAGGAAATGTCGATCCCTGCTTATTATATGCAGATGAAAAAAAAATTATATCAGAAACTCAAGTCATGCTAAATGCTTTCGGCAAACAAAAATACATTTGTAATTTAGGTCATGGTTTGTATCCTGATATTGACAAAGAAAAAGTAAAATTTTTTGTTGATTTTGTAAAAAATTACAACTATAATTTATAAAAACCTTTCGCTTATATCCTTTATTTGATCTATAAAAACAAGGGGTTTAGCAAGTGTAGACAGGTTTGTTCAATTATCACTTAAATTAGGCAAATCTGCTAATAGCCTTACTAAAAGGACAACATAAACTAAAATATATGAAAGCAACTGGAAAAACTGTGAAAGAAATTCTGATTAACCTTCCTGAAGACCGGGCAGAACATTTTAAAAAACTACATGATGTAATTGTAAAAAACTTACCCATAGGGTTTGAACCAGCTATTAGTTATGGCGGTTTAGGTTATGTTGTACCTCATGCAATTTATCCTGCAGGATATCATTCTAAGCCAACTGAAGCGCTTCCATTTGCTGGTATTGCATCTCAAAAAAATTCAATTAATTTTTATCATATGGGTATTTATTGCAAACCCGAGCTCTTAAACTGGTTTGTAAACGAATACCCTAAGCACAGTAAGCAAAAATTAGACATGGGAAAAAGTTGTGTTCGCTTTAAAAAAATGGATGAAATTCCATATAAACTCATAGGAGAATTAATGAAAAAAATAAGTGTAAAAGAATGGATAAATAGTTACGAAACTTTATACAAGAAAAAATGAAAATAACATACTGTTATAGGTTGCCAGCCACACACAGTTTTATAAGCGTCATTGATTAAGTTCTTTAATAATGTTGTCTACTTTCTCAAAAAAAACTTTACTTCTTGAGAATACTTTTTTGTCTTTTTCGTTTTTCGCACTTAATACACAAAGCTCAAAATAAGAGATAACAGCATTTAAGCCTGGAGATATTTGCTTTGTAAGATACTTAACGGCTTCAGATTTTTTCTTTCCATAAACACAATATGTTACGAAATGTATATAATTAAAATCGTCTGCATAATATAATGCGAATTGCATCTCAACAACTCTTTTCAGTATCAAATTTAGGTCTGTGTCGTTTTCTTCTACGTGGACTAATGTCAAAGAAAATTTTAATCTAAAATTTTCAAATGTGTCAACGGCTAGATTTTTTTTATCATTTATGTCAACGATTAACTTCTCGCCCGAAGAAGTTGTACCTAAAACAATGGCGTAGTGATTGAGCCCGTTGTCGGAAATTTCGATTTTATTTGCGAGAGGTCGGAATATAATATGTCCGGCTTTAACGATTCTATTATCGTCTAATTTTATATAATAGTCCTTGATAGTATTCAATCGCTCTCTGATGTCTTTTTTAAGAGTTTTGTTTAATTGAATAAAATTCACCAGTCCTTTTTCAGAAAAATCGTTTTCTGTCAATTTATTTAATATTTTGAACTGAGGTATGTCTTTCTCTTTCATATGAATTTCGGTCGGCTGGTTACCTATAACGGTTTTGGGCTTGGTGCAGGTGGCGATTTCGAAGCACTAAACTGTCTGCCACCAACAAACTTGATACGAAGTACAAATGTTCATTTAACCACTGAACCGCCAATTTCTTGTAGGTGCTGTTATGCGCCGTTTTTCTTTCGTCTATTGTGGATTGTATTCCATAGTTATTTTCTAAAATATAGCTTTTACTGTAAAGGTTAATAAAATTGTTTTCCCTTCCTTTTTAATTACTGCTCTCACTTCTTTGTTTTTAGGGTCAAAAATATAATAGTATTTATTTCCTACGTCACTTGTTACGAAATAAGTATAAACGTCATTTTTCTCATCGTACTCCTTGCTTTCCACATAATAAGTAGATTTAATAGTTTCAATTGTATGAGTAAACATAGTCTCTGTTTTGTTCATTACGAATAATGAACTTTCTTCATAGCCTTCGCAATTCCCATACTTTTCTGTGGTTTCGTTCCAGTAGCAATACTGTCGGTATGTGCAACTGAAAGATGTTTGTGCTTTTAGATTGGTCAAGCCCAATAAAGCAAAAGTTAAAATGATGATTGTCTGTTTCATATTATTTATTTTTATTTATTAATGTTTAACGTTCGTGTCTACCTAAAATGGCCTATAACGTTTTGCAGATTGGCGATGGGCGGATTTAGCAGCACTATCTTTCATTTACCTCAAATGTTTATTAGAAGCAGAATGTTTCATTTACCACTAAACCCGCCATATTCGCAAATGTACTGTTATGTGCTGGTTACTCAGAAATAAAAACTAGCATTGCTGCGGGGATTTTCCCAACAATAGTGTAAAGGACAGTATTATAGTCTCCTTGTCCTTTTCTTAAATATTTTCCATCCCAAGTATAAAGGACAGTATTATAGTCTCCTTGATCTTGTCTTATATATTTTCCGTCCCAAGTATAAAGGACAGTATTATAGTCTCCTTGTCCTTGTCTTAAATATTTTCCATCCCAAGTATAAAGGACAGTATTATAGTCTCCTTGCCCTTGTCTTATGTATTTTCCGTCCCATGTATAAAGAACGGTATTATAATCTCCTTGTCCTTGTCTTAGGTATTTCCCATCCCATGTATAAAGAACGGTATTATAATCGCCTTGACCCTGTCTTATATAGGTTTGTGCTTTTGTGAATCCAAACGCTAGCAACATTGTTGCCATTAATAATAACTTTTTCATTTTTTTAAATTTTAAATTTTTTCTTACTCTTATGGATTTTCAGATTTCTCCCTGTTTTTTTAAGTGGTTTACTTGTCTCCACTTTTTTTGTTTGTCACATTAGTTGGTCAGCCTGCCTTGAACCGCTATGTTGTTTTAAACTTGCACCTAACGTTTTGCAGCTACCCGAAGGGCGGGACTTTTACCACAAAACTTGATTTGAAAAACTAAAGTTTGATTAACCACAAAACTGTCTTTGGAACACGAAACCCCGCCTTTTGGGTAGGTGCTGTTATAGCCAGTGGTTATTTGTCGTCCGTTAGTTTTCATTATATCCAAATTGTCTGCTTTGTAAAACTTCTTTCCACCAACTTTCTCTGTTGATTATTATTTGGTCGTCAGTTGTTGATTTGTAAATGTCGAGAATTGAGTATTTAAAATTTTGTTTAATATGGTCGAAAGTCAGTCTTTTAAGTCCAACATTACCACCGTTTCCATTTTTCACGTAAGCTCTCCAACGCCCTAAAATCATATTTTCTCCGTATGCAGAACCAACATACATTTTTCCATTTGAAATGTCGGTCATTAAATAAACTCCTTTTTGATTTTGCAGAGCTGTTTTCCAATTGTCCTTTTCTAATACTCTATTCATTTCGTCCCAAGAAATATTTACTTTTTCATAACCAGGAAATAAATCGTTGTCAAAAGTGTCAGGTAATATTTGTGACACGTAACAGTCGTCAATAACAGACTCGGCATTACGAATCATTGTTTGTGCTTTGTTCTTAAATTTAATAATTAAGCGTCCAACATATTTTTGGTAATCAGGTAAGTCTTGATACTCGTAGCCAACGCCATTTAGGTTATTCAAGTCCTTAGTTACTTGTCCAATATGAAACAGCAACCAAAAATCTTCGTTTGGTTTTATCTTAACCAGTCCAATTGTAATTTGTCCAGCTTTATATGATTTGTTTTTGTTGTAGTTCCAATATTGTCCTTCAAGCATTGTCGATATGTCGCCATTCTTAAAAAGTTCTATAGGATTCCAATTCTGAGCAAACATCAAGTTGAAACGAATCTTCACATTGTTTAGATTGTCAAGTCGTAGTATGTCGTTCAATTTAATGCTGTTCATTTTCTAAAATTTTTTCGTTTATAGTGTCGTCCTACCATTGGCTATAACGTTTTGCGTGTAGGCGATGTTGCCTTGTGTTGCGCCTGCGGCAAGGCAATATTGCTTACACGCTGTTAGCAGTAGTTTTTATTTTTGCTTTTATTTCGTCTATTGTAAATGCAGGTCTTTTTGAATGAATCATTGCATGGCAGTTAGGGCAGACAGGAATCAAATCGTTTTTCGGATCAATTTCATACTCTTTTCCAATTCCTGCAATGGCATTAATGTGATGGACATGAATAAAGCCCTTTCCGATTTCACCAAATTTATTTTCAAAATTGAATTCGCATATTTGACAAGAGTATCCATGATATCTTAGGCACGTTTTTCTTGCTTGTGGATTTCTTTCATAGCGCGTCTGTGTAACTTCTTTTGATTTACCTTCCATGAAAGATTCTGTCTCGTCCGATATAACATCATTTGAAACGAAACCATTTCCGATGTATTTGTTCTCTCGGACGAAGTCAAACCAATTAGATTCTAATAGTGAAAGGATTTCTGGCTTTATAGATATTCCACTTTGCTGTGGAAACCATTGTTGAATATTATTCGGGTCTACTTTGTCCAAATCATTTTTATCAAATAGGATGTTTTTATCGGGGTTGATTAGTATATCAAATTCAATGTCAATATAGTTTGCCGTTTTCCCTTGTGTGCCGTCCCAATGTGGTGCAACATAATAGGAAGATTTAGCATATCCACTGCCCAGTATTCCTTTCGGTTCTTCGCCAAGTCTTACAAGAAAAACTCTGTCTCCTTTTTTTATATTTTTTGAGTTGCCACAGCTCCAACGTCTAACAACATAACCAACTTTATCGAGGTGCTCAATACTTTCTTGTAAATCAGTCCAATTCCATTTTTGCGGATTCCATGTGAAGAGAAATGTACTTATATTGTTATCTATGGTTGTTTCAGATGACTTTAAATATGATTTTATTTGATTCAAAAGAATATCTAAAGATGAATCGTTCTCTTTATTTGACCAAGCGGGAGTGTCTTTATTGGAGTCGATTGTATTGGGTTTAATAAATTCAACATGCTTATGGAGTGGTGAAGAAATACCTGTCACAAGTCCAATTTCACAATTGGGTTCGTCTGTAAGCGGCTTGATATAAAATTTATTCGCATTTACTTTTATTCCGTTTTGTTCAAATTTATTAACGAGATCCGGGTGAATAAAAACAAGTTCGGACTCTTTTCTTTTCTGAAGGTGAGGTCTTTGCTCTTTTTCAAAATGAAAACCCGCATTTTCCATTCTTATCTTTAAGGAATCATATGTTGATTTTCTGTCAGTCATTTACTTTGGTCTGTTTTAAAAAAATTACTGCTAACGGTTTCGGGCTTGGCGAAGGTGGCGATTTTCACCACAAATGTTGATGCGGAGAACCAAATTTTGATTAACCACAAATGTGTCTGCGGAGCACTGAACCGCCACTTTTGCCAAACCCGTGTTAGCGGTTCGTTGTTTTCTTCTTT
>CAMCZO010000072.1 GCA_945887955.1 Chitinophaga pinensis
CATCACCTGCCCGGTCAACTCTTTAAGCATTCCATCGTAACTGCTTGCAGAAATCTTCCAGCCATACACACCACTTTGGCAAACCTGCCCTTTAAAGGTACCATCCCAACCGTTGTTTAAGTCATTACTCTCAAATACCTTTTGTCCCCAATGGTTAAAAATTTGGATAGAATATTTATTTACACCCCGTGTAACTGCATTAAAGATTTCATTTTTGTTGTCTTGATTGGGCGAAAAGGTATTGGGTACATACACCGCAAAATCAGAAGCCACAGTAATGGTTTTAATGAGGGTGTCTTTGCATTGATAATCATTAGTTACGATCAAGGCCACTGAATAAGTGCCGGCATTTTCAAATAAAAAGCTTGGGTTTATTTGATTAGAACTGTATTCAGTTTTATCGAACATAAACAACCAATTAAAGGTTTTAATATGTTGGTCTTTGCCAGTATTTAAAAAACTCACTTCCTCCATATTCTCTAAAGGATCGAGATAATTTTCTTAAACCATTACGCATTTGTTCATGATGAAATACTTGATTATTCCAATTAACTGTTGTAGTTTTACAAATATCATGCAGTTTTTTTTTTATTAATTTCGGCATACCGACAGTTTAAGTAAAGTTTTTAAAAGAAAAACAAATTGCATACGGATAACTTTTCCTAGCCGTTTTGGACATATGGAAAGCTGTAACTTCAACAGTATTGAGGTAAACTCTAAATTCCAATTAAATGAAAATCAAAGTCCTTTTACTGGCAATAGCGATTGCTTTCTCTTTCGGATCTTGCAAAAAAACAAATCTACCTGTTAACAATTCACCAGCAATTGAAGAGAGAACACAATCTGAATCAATTAAAGAAAATGAAAACTTTATTTCAGAAGCTCGTTTCTCGGCGAATCCTAATGCCAAAGATCCGGACTTCGATTCAGGCCCGAATGATCCATCCTGCATAGCAGGTACCCAATCATGCGAGGAAGTTATCATAACTGCACTTACTGTCGCTATTGGCCTTAAAGATGCAATTAATAACTCAACTGTCGCTTATTACCTATCAACAAGTAATATATCTTTACTTAGTAATGGCACAAGTAATATCAATTGCTATGATGCTTTAGTTGATATACAGATTGGGGATAGTAAAATAATAAATGTTTCTATGGCAAATGCCAGTGGAACTAAAATTGGTTTTTTGGTTGGAGACAATCAAGTTAGTCTTACTCACTATGATCTGGCAATTATTTACAAAGAGTATTAGTAAAAAAAGCGGTTATCCCGCTTTTTTTTAAATCCTTATAAATGAGAATTGTTATCGTAATTATTATTGTATTCTTTTTAGCATGCAGTGAAAAAAAAAATCACCCTCTTTCTGAATATCTAAGAAATAAAGTCATAATTGACCTAAATCAGCCTTTTAAGACTAAGCCGAGCCTTAGTAGTTTGACTATAAATGGCAGCTTTCTTCAAAACGGAGATTCATGCTATTCGTTAATTGACTACCAAATATCAAAAATTTATATATTTAATAGAAAAAAAAATTGTTTCGTTCAGGAATTTTCTATTCCAAAAACCTGCTATATAGCAGATGTTTTAAAGGTAATAAATATGGACTCTATTTTTTATTTAAATAATCAAACTCATTCATTAATATTATGTGATACAGCTCGAATAAAAAAAGAATATAAAGTGCACAACTTTTACAAAGACAGCAATATCATAATAACGAGAATAAATAACAATTTAATTAAATGGAATAAAAAAATAATTTTTGATCTCCTTATACAAAACTTCCGGATTCAAAGCAATTACTTTACGCTGAGACAAAACACACCAATTGTAGGTTTGTTCGAAATAAATGAGAGCCGATTAGAGTACACTGCTATACCAGTTTTTCACCCTAATATAGAAGGGCAAAATAAGCGCATGATTCAGAATTTCCTTTTTTTTGACATCAATGCTAGAGAAAACTTGCTGATCTATACAACACACAATAATCCGGATGAAATTTTTACATATAATCTGAAATCGTCACAGACATCAAAGCACCACGTCACCAATTCAGCTCACTTAATTGTACCAATCATTTATTATCTCGACTCACTCGAAAAAAAAGGGGCTGATGCATATAACATATTAATACATAAGCAAAGCACATGTGCAAGATTCATATTCAATGAAAATACAAACACAATTTTCAGAATGTTAAAAATACGGGAGGGCAAGAGTAATAGTAAGAGATACCTGCAAATATTAAATTTAAAATTTGAAGTTGTACTTGAATGCGAAATACCAGATCAATATGACGACATACGTGAAGTAGATGGTGAAATTCTATTTCATCGAATTGATTTGAAAAAAAGGAGGATTATCTATGAAAAGTTTGATTGCAGCCTTTAGTTGTATAGTATTTGTTTCTTGTAAAAATGAAATATCATTTGATGAAAAACTCAGCAGCTACATATATGATACTTTAAACGCTAAATTCATCAAAAATAAAGAGCAATACTTCATAACTTTGAACCCGAATACTAGATGTTGGGCTTGCTATCAGGGAGTTATCCGTAGTATGTTAAAAAGCAACTTACAAAATGATGTTACCATAATTACTTCTTTTGATATAGAAAGATTTATTAATGACTCCAACACTTCAATTTTAGTAGATGATTACTTAAGAATATTCAATATTAATCCAAATGAGGAGTTAAATTCCCAATTTCTTATATTTTATAACAAAAATTTGGTGTTTCAAAAGGCAATCACAAATTCTAATACAGATTCTTTATACTTTTATCATCGCAATCGTTAATGACTTAAATAAAATAAAAAATATAAAGGGTCATATTAAAAATATGACCCCTTAAATTAAAAATGTAATACTTTGTATTACTTTGTATTACTTTGTACCCTATGGGTTGGATTTATCGAACTTTTTGGATGACTTAAATAAAATAAAAAATATAAAGGGTCATATTAAAAATATGACCCCTTAAATTAAAATGTAATACTTTTCCGTTTTAAACCAATTGAACTAATTTAATATAAAAACGAAAATTTATAATTTTCAGTTTTTATATTTGGCATTTAAGCTCATAAGTTTCTAACGGGTTTTAAATTCCTGTATTTTATCAACCTCCATTTCATTGTCCTTGGAAGTTTTGTAAACATATCTCGAAAATTCCATGCAATTAACGATTTATAATAAATCGTCTACTAACTGTTTGCAAGCTCTTACCATGTAATTTCAAAACATAAACTCCGTTTTCTAATTCTTCGGTTTTGATACTTGCGGTTTTGTTTTTAAAAATCAAGTCTTCTTCTCGCAGCAATTGTCCAAGCTTATTATAAATACATATTGTTTTAAATTCGTTTTCTACATCTACTGTAAATTGTATTTGTAAAATATCTTGGGCAGGATTTGGAAATAATTTTAAATCATTTTTTATTAGGTTGAATTTCTCAATGCCTACTGCATCCATATAAACAACCACAGTATCCCATTTTACCAAACCGCAAATTTCTTGCCTTACAACATAAGTTGATGTTGTAATTGGATTTACCCAAAAACCTGCAACAGTATCTATCGCAGGGGTAGTGGGCGTAATTATTGTTGGTAGTTTATACCATTTGCAAGCTTCATCAATACCCACATCGGGCTGTCGGCCTAAAAAAACACTATCACCTAAGAATATCGACGTGTCTCTGCCAGCATAAGCTGGGAGATTGAGTTCTATGCAAGAAACATTATCAATATATATATCAGACCAAATACTATTAGAAGGTAGAACTTGAGTCTTAATTATATTATTATCACTTATAAAATTGCCTATTACCAAAAATTTCTCTGAACCGGTAGCAATGAATGTTCCATAGATTGGAGTCCAGTTCAATGTATCGGTAATAACATTTCCGCTAATATTTTGTACCTGAGGGGTTAAATAGGTGATTTTAGTATCGCAATACTTAATTGTGTCTAAAGAAGTATTTCCAAAGTAAGCTCCTATTGCATCTATTCCGTAAGGAGAGCTGTTTCTTAAATTTACAAAAAATCTTACACAATATTCTTGGTTAGTGATTAGCGATTTTTTTAACTTATTTCTAAAATAACTTCTATTGTGTATTGTGTCACATAATCCGCCACATAAAAATGTGCCCGCAATAAAACCGTTACCCGATTTAGGATATTGAAAATCCATGCTTGGTCCGGGCATATTATTAAAACACTTATTTAAAATATAATAAGAAAACTTGGTTGTGTCAATGCTTGACCAGTACTTTAGTTTATTATTATTTTGTGGCGTAATACAATCTCTCAAATCTTCAAACCCACCATTGTTTACATAGTTAATTATTTGAGAATTACTGACTGAAATAAATAGTGTAAAAAACAAAAAAATGTATGTCACTTTTTTGTTTTTTATAAAAAAATAGATACTATCACTTTGCAATGAGTAATTTTTTAGTGACCCTTTCATTATTTGAATTGCTTAAAGTAATTAAGTAAGCACCGTTAATTAAATCAAAATCTAAGTTAGCAATAAAACCACTTGTCTTTAAGTTTTGGGCTAAAATACTTCTGCCTGTTAAATCTTTTATTAAAATTTTTAGACTTTCACTTTCTGCCTTACTTACAATAGTGATTTGATTTGTGGCAGGGTTTGGGAATAAATCTACATCCCACCGATTTAAGTGCAAATCTTTTGCTGCTCTGGCAGTAAATTATTCCAGGGTCTTGCTCCACCGCTGCATCCATCGGGCGCGTTATACACTTGGCCTGAAACTAACTGAAACAGCGACCTTGCTTGGTAGACCTTAGAGCCATTAGTTCCCGAACAAAGCCCTCTAAATCGGTCAGCGTTTCAATATCGGTTCGCCGCTCCGAAGGTTGTGTAAACCTTCGGCAAAATTCTCTGCAATATTATTAATGATTTATCACAAACCGCTTACTAACTGTTTGCAAGCTCTTACTATGTAATTTCAAAACATAAACACCGTTTTCTAATTCATCGGTTTTAATAGTTGCGGTTTTGTTTTTAAAAATCAAGTCTTCTTCTCGCAACAACTGCCCAAGCTTATTATAAATACTTATTGTTTTAAATTCGTTTTCTACATCTACTGTAAATTGTACTTGTAAAATATCTTGGGCAGGATTTGGAAATAATTTTAATCCCTCATTAAGTAATTGAAATTTTCGCAAAGCCACATCTTCCTCTTTTGGAACTGTTACTTTTACAGTATCTGTTCTTTGCACACCACATAAGGTATATTGAACAATGTATTTTGTAGTTATGGTGGGGCTTACTATTATACCAGCATTAGTTGCAATGTAACTGCCGTTTTGATTAAACCATTTGGGATGAAAATTTAACCCGCCCATTTTATTACCTATAAAAACGGTATCGCCTTTATTAATAGTTGTGTCTCTGTATGACCATGGCAATGTACCACTGGGGTTTATGCTATAGACGGAAACTGCATCGATGAAAACGTAGGCCGCAGTTGACAGGCCAGAGTATGCTAGAGAACCTACAGGATAAACATTTACCGTATCAGTATTTGAATTATCTTTGAAATTACCTAACATAACATAGATTTCATTACCCGCCGCTTCATAAATACCCGAAATTTTCGACCATTTTACTGTATCTTGTAATACGGGGTTCCCATAATTAGTTATGTGTTGGGTACTTGATATTAAAAAGGGTGATACAGAACTAGTAGCATGTGCAGTGGGAAAAAATACTGCTGCTACATTATTTGTTTTATACTTTATCCATTGAGTGTTAGTTGCGTAAAATTCAAGATAATAGCATACTCCATTTTTCAAAGTATCAACTAATTTTGCTTGAGCATATTCCCTGACATTATTTAATTGATAAGTATAGACTCCTATATAAGCAACGCCGGTTTTTGCGTTAAGATAATAATAGGAATTTCCAACTCCACCATAGTGTGGTACGTTCAAAGAGGACGAACAAGAATTATAATAATCAGAGCTATTAACGATGGGGCCAGTCCAATTAGTGGCAAGATAAATTTGACTCGGCCCTGTGGGACACTGCGTGTAAGTTTCAAAACTACCGTTAGGCACTAAGTTTTGAAAGGTCTGTGCTCGATACAACGTGAGTATTCCAAAAAAATATAACAATAAAATATGTTTACTTAGAATTAAACTAATTTTATCTCGCAATAAGTAACTTTTTAGTAACCCTTTCATTGTTTGAATTGCTTAAAGTAATTAAGTAAGCACCGTTAATTAAATCTAAGTTAGCAATAAAACCAATGGTTTTTAAATTTTGGTTTAAAATTGGTCTACCTGTTAAATCTTTTATTAAAATTTTTAAACTTTCACTTTCTGCTTTACTTACAATAGTGATTTGATTTGTCGCAGGGTTTGGGAATAAATCTACATCCCAGGTTTTTAAAAGCAAATCTTTTGTTTGTTCCGGTAATAAATTATTGCAGGGTCTTGCACCACCGCTGCATCCATCGGGCGCGTTATACACTTGGCCTGTAACCAACTGAAAGAGAGACATTGCTTGATAGACCGCAGAGCCATTAGTTCCAGCACAAAGCCCTGCTAAATCGGTCAGCGTTTCAATATCTGTACTGCTTAGTGGAACTGAGCCCTCTAAATACTTTTTATACAATGTGTAAAAACTAAAATAATTGGTTTCTACTTGGTTGAAGCCACTTTGGTCTATGCCCCCCAGTATGCTGCCTGCGCTGCTAAAATCACCTTCGTTTAGTTTTAATTCTACCTGTGTAAATTCATCAATACTGCTGCCACTCAATAATTCTATTTCAATATTACTATTAAGTTTAATTTGTAAAGAGTGCTATATAGTGTTTCGTTTCAAACCAAAGCCTTTAAATTGGCGTCTATATGTTTTTGCTCTTGTTTCTGCTTCGTTCATTGCTCGGTTGGTTTATATTCTTCTGCTATCATCCATTTTTCACGCATGCGAAAGGCAGGAATGGTTTGCCTTTTAGCTTTATTGGCCGCCACGTTTGGTTTTATAGCTTTTTGCGAAGCCCATATTGAAAGTGGAATTATTTTTTTTGCCGTAAGTATGGTAATTCGCTTGTGTAAAGTTTCTTGCAACAGTATGGCAAACAAATCGGTAAAACCACCAAATTTCATAGTTGACTGGTAATTGGTAAATAGGGGATAGTATTCAGTATGCTTGCTTTTGTTTTGAATGATTATAGGCGGTAATCCTGCATTTATTAACTGTAAGTTTATAAGTACTCTGCCCATTCGCCCATTGCCGTCAACAAAAGGGTGAATGGTTTCAAACTCTGCATGAAAGTGTGCAATGGAATTTAAAAAATAGCTGGTTTTATTTTGGTTGTAATTGTTCACCAATTCTTGCATAAGTGTAGGGACAAACTGCGGGTTTGCACCCAAGTGATTACCAACCCTTACCCATTCTTTGCCAATGCGAAAACGACCAGCAATCTTGTCGTCAATATGGGTGAGCAAGGTTTTATGCAAACTTAAAATGAGTTTGATGTTAAATTTGGATTTGTTTTTTTTTAATAAGGTTTCGGTGAGTTTAGCCAAATTTTTGGCTTCGTATACCTCTCTCACATTTACTTTCCGCTCTAAAATGCCTCCCGAAAGAATTTTTTCGGTGTCTTCTAAAGTAAGTGTTGAGTTTTCGATTGCGTTGGAGTTGTAAACCATTTCGGGAATTTCGGCAAGTGCTATTTCTTTCAGCAAAGGCTCATTGTCCATTGCCAAGTTTAGGTATTGCTGGTGCAATGCCGCAATTTTATCTTTTGTGGTTTGGTTTATCATTTTATGCTTAACTATTTACCGTGAAAAGCTATGCAAAAATACATATTTTCACGATAAACTACAAGTTGCTATTTTTGCCTCGGCAGGCTCTCCACAAGTTAATCAAATCATAATCAATAAAAAATCCCCGGTAATTTATCGGGGATTTTTTTGTTATTAATTATTTAATTGCTTTGTTACTTATTTATAATTTGAAAGAATAATAATCCCATTATTCAATTAATTAATTTGTTATGTCTTTTATTTTAATGGCATTTAAAAATTAGATAAACTTCGAACCTATTCGTGGGGACACGAAAATGTTAAAACCATTACGCAATTTTGCAAATATAAATATCCAGGAAAAATTATTTTCCATTTACAATTAGATTGTTAAGTGTACTCAAATTTTGCAAATCCATTAGAAAAGAGTTCGAAAAAATTTCGGGTGACTCCAACACCTCTAAACCATATAGATAAAAGTCTATAAGGCTTTTTTTCAGTTTTTATATTTGGCATTTAAGCTCATAAGTTTAAATTCTACCGATTCAGCATCACCTGCCCGGTCAACTCTTTAAGCATTCCATCGTAACTGCTTGCAGAAATCTTCCAACCATACACACCACTTTGGCAAACCTGCCCTTTAAAGGTACCATCCCAACCGTTGTTTAAGTCATTACTCTCAAATACCTTTTGTCCCCAACGGTTAAAAATTTGCAGAGAATATTTATTTACACCTCGTGTAACTGCATTAAAGATTTCATTTTTGTTGTCTTGATTGGGCGAAAAGGTATTGGGTACATACACCGCAAAATCAGAAGCCACAGTAATGGTTTTAATGAGGGTGTCTTTGCATTGATAATCATTAGTTACGATCAAGGCCACCGAATAAGTGCCGGCATTTTCAAATAAAAAGCTGGGATTGGCTTGATTAGAACTGTATTCAGTTTTATCGAACATAAACAGCCAATTAAAGGTTTTAATATTTTGGTCTTTGCCAGTATTTAAAAAACTCACTTCCTCCATATTCTCTAAAGGATGTTCTGGGCTATAGGTAAAATCTGCAATGGGCTTGGGATAAGCAATAATTTGCATGGTCACAGAATTTGTACAACCCAAATCAGAGGTTAAATCCCCTTTAACGACATAGACTCCTGCGTTTATAAAACAATACGAAAACCTATTTTGAGTAGAAACACTTTGATTATTGATTTGCCAGTTAAACTGGTTGATGTTGGAACTCAGTGTTGTTGTTGCTCCACTTGGAACAAATGTGTAATTATTGCAAAATGGCACACAGTTATTAAGGCTATTATTATAATTTAAATAACCACTCGGTAAATTCTCCACTTTAATTGTTGTTGTTGCACTATTCACACAAGCATTGGCATCACTAACCATTAAAGTGTATGTTCCAGAATACATGCTGTTGTTTACCATCAACGTCATGGTTTGTGAGGTTAAAATGCTATTATTTGGCAAAAGCCAAGAGTAACTTGTGCCGCCAAAACCTTGCAAGATTAATTTTTGATTTAAACACAAGGTAGTTGTATTAGCCGTAATACTTGGTGTTGGCAAAGGCATCACCGAAATTGTTACCACAGCAGAATTGGTACAATTGTTTAATGCCGAAATAACCGTGTAATTGATTTGTTGTGGAGGATTAGCATTAACCTGAGCACCCGTTGTTGTGTTTAAATAGTTGGGTGGCTGCCAGGTATAAAACGTTCCTGTGCCAGCTGCAATCAAAGCCACTTCAGAACCTAAACAAACAAAAGTTGGATTGGGACTAATGCTGACAATGGGTAGCGGATTCACCGTTATGCTGCTTGTCTGTAAAGCAGAATAACAACCCAAACTACTTCCAAATACCGAAAACACCGAACTGATGCTTGGACTAACCACTGCGATATTACCAGTGGCGTTTAATGTTTGTCCTGGTGTAGAACTACTCCAGGTATAAAAACTCGCTCCAGAATTGATATAAGTAAAGCTTTGCCCTGCACAAATAATTGGCGTGTAGGAGTTGATGCTTACTGTAGGATTTGCAATAATTGTAAACACCGCTGTGCTGCTAATGGTGCAAACGCCATTACTGCCATACAATGTAGCTGTTGACAGCCCTGTGGCCTGATAAGGCGGCAGCAAGTTAATGGGAGAATTGGGTCCTGAGGGATTGGGATTATTAAAATAATTGGGTGCATTAAGAGTATAGGTATTAGCGCCGCTCAATGTGAGGGTAATTGTATTAGGCGAACTGTTTAAGGCTTGGGCGCAAGCACTTGGACTACTTAAGGTAATGAGAGGATTGGGTGGTGGCACTACATTGACGGCAACTGTTTTTTGCAAGATGCAGCCATTTAAACTGCCAGTAAGAGTATAAACCTGTGTGCTATTAGGATAAGCCAATACGCTTTGTGTGTTAGTTGCCGAAAGGTTTTGATTAGGCTGCCAGTTAAATAAGGTAGCAGTGCCAATGGCGTTTAGGGCAACACTGGTAGTATTAGCACAAATACTTGGGCTATTGGGGCTAATTGTGAGGGTGGGTAGAGGT
>CAMCZO010000073.1 GCA_945887955.1 Chitinophaga pinensis
TAAAACTAGCATCTAATTTATTTTCATGAGAAATCCAATTTGAAACAAATTTTTCACCCTGTTTTAATATTAAATTTAATTCCTCATCACTCAGTGATTTACTAATAATATATGTCCAAATTTTTTTCAATTAATAATTAGGATAAATACCTGTGTAGTTGTGAGGTGTTATGTTTAGCAATTCTTTTTTAATAGAATCGGAGACTTTGAGTCCTTTTATAAATTCGGTTATTGTATTTTGAGTAATTTGAGAATTAGTACGAGTTAACTCTTTAAGAGATTCGTATGGCTTAGGATAACCTTCGCGACGAAGAATTGTTTGTATTGCTTCGGCAACTACGGCCCAATTATTTTCTAAATCTTGTTTTAAAGCAGTTTCGTTTAAAATTAATTTATTTAATCCTTTAATAATACTATTATAAGATAAAATTGAGTGAGCTAAAGGAGTTCCTAAATTTCTTAAAACTGTACTGTCTGTTAAATCTCGCTGTAAACGTGAGATTGGTAATTTAGCAGATAAATGTTCAAAAAGGGCATTGGCAATTCCCAAGTTACCTTCGGCATTTTCAAAATCTATTGGATTTACTTTATGTGGCATGGCAGACGATCCTATTTCACCATCTTTTAATTTTTGTTTAAAGTAATTCATACTCACATAAGACCAAACATCTCGATTAAAGTCAATTAAAATAGTATTTATTCGTTTTAAAGCATCGCAATAAGCTCCTAAATTATCGTAATGTTCTATTTGAGTCGTAAATTGTGATCGGTCTAAGCCTAAAGTTTTATTAACAAATGAATTTCCAAAATCAATCCAGTTTTTTTCAGGATATGCCAGGTGATGTGCATTAAAGTTACCCGAGGCTCCACCAAATTTAGCCGAAAATGGAACGTTTTTTAAAATATCAAACTGTTTTTGAAGCCTCTCAACAAACACATAAAATTCTTTACCTAGCTTTGTAGGTGAGGCTGGCTGGCCATGTGTTCTTGCTAATAAAGAAATGTTTTTCCATTCAATACTTAAGTCACTAATTTTTTTAATAATTTCAATAATAGCAGGAAATAGTTGATTAGTTGAAGCTTCTTTTAAAGAGAGGGGTATGCTCGTGTTATTTATATCTTGAGAGGTTAATCCGAAGTGAACAAACTCAGCATGTTTTGATAATGATAAAGTTTCTAGTTTTTCTTTTATAAAATATTCAACTGCTTTTACATCGTGATTTGTTGTTTTTTCTATTTCTTTAATTTTTAAAGCATCGTTAATAGAAAAGTTTTTATAAATATCTCTGAGAGATTCCTTTTGAACCAAGTCTAAATTTGGTAATTGTGGTAAGCCAAATTCAGATAAAGCAATAAAATATTCAATTTCAACTAATACTCTATATTTTATGAGACCAAATTCAGAAAAATAATCAGCTAAAGATTCAGTTGTTTTTCTGTATCTTCCATCAATAGGCGAAATGGCTGTTAAAGCAATTAATTCCATAAAATAATAATTACAAAGTTACTATAAAAACAGAGTTAAAAAAAATTAGATTAAGGTTTAGGTTCAATATGAATGAATTAAGATATTCAGTACCAAATTATTGTACTTTATATTTAGTTAAAATAACTATCTTTGACACATGCCTTTTACAAATAAAACAGTTGCTTTTCATACCTTGGGCTGTAAGCTAAATTTCGCCGAAACATCAACTATTGCTCGTTTATTTAAAGAAAAAGGGTTTATTAAAAAAAGTTTTTTAGAGCCTGCCGATGTTTATGTAATTAATACCTGTTCGGTAACAGAAAATGCAGATAATGAATGTAAAAGTATTGTAAAATCTGCCTTGTTAAAAAACCCTGAAGCTTTTGTTGCTGTTGTTGGATGCTATGCTCAACTTAAGCCAGAAGAGATTTCTAAGATAGAAGGGGTTGATGTAGTGCTTGGAGCAACTGAAAAATTTAAATTATTAAATTACATTCATCTTTCTGGAAAACATTTACATGCTCAAATTCATAATTGCGAAATTTCTGATGCCAATTTTTTTGTTGATGCATATAGTGTTGGTGATAGAACTCGTTCTTTTTTAAAAGTTCAAGATGGCTGTGATTACAGTTGTACTTTTTGTACTATTCCTCTCGCTAGAGGAAAAAGCAGGAGCGACCTGATTGAAAATGTAATACGAAATGCCAATAAAATTGCTAGTGAAGGCGTAAAAGAAATTGTTTTAACAGGGGTAAATATAGGTGATTTTGGGAAGGGACAACTTATCACCGAAGATTTTAAAAAGAAAAAAGAGGTTACTTTTTTAGATTTAATTATGGCTTTAGATGAAGTGAAGGGAATTGAAAGATTCAGAATATCATCTATTGAACCTAATTTATTAAAAGATCAAATTATAGACTTTGTTGCAAAATCTAAAAAATTTGTACCTCATTTTCATATTCCTCTTCAAAGTGGCAGTAATGATTTATTAAAGTTGATGAAACGAAGATATCACAAAGAACTTTATGCAGATCGAATTAACAAAATTAAGACCTTAATGCCTGATTGTTGTATTGGAGTTGATGTGATCGTTGGATTTCCGGGAGAAACAGATGAACTTTTTTTAGAAACTTATAATTATTTAAATAATTTAGACCTATCTTATCTTCATGTTTTTACTTATAGCGAAAGAGATAATACAGAGGCTATTGATTTACCAAATCAGGTGTCTATTGTTGAAAGAAAACGTAGAAATAAAATGTTACGCATATTATCTGCAAAAAAATTAAGGCTTTTTTACGAACAACAAAAAGGAAAAATTTTATCAGTTATTTTTGAAAACGAAAATAAAAAAGGATTTATGTATGGTTTTACTCAAAATTATGTAAAAGTAAAATATCCTTTTGATGAAACATTATGTAATTCTATTTTAAATGTTACAATATTAGACTTTGATGAAGAAGGTAATATGACTTGTTTGTTAAAGGAAACTAAGGTTTATAATTAGCTTGTATTATTGTAAAACAAACTATAAATTTACGCTCCCAATTTAAATGCCCGAATGGCGGAATTGGTAGACGCGCTGGTCTCAAACACCAGTAACTTCACGGTTGTATCGGTTCGACCCCGATTTCGGGTACGGGGCCGGTCTTTTTAGAGAAATTTTTAAAAGACCGGCTTTTTTTATTGTCTAAATCCCTTGCTATTTCAGAGATGTAGCCAATTACTGAATTTACTTTTGGGGTTCGATAATGGTCATTTTTTGAATCGTATACCAAACCATCAGGAAATATGGTATTTTGAAAAATTTGTTTTTGGTAATAATCTCCTAAATCCCATATTTTAGTGAGGTTTGAAGATAAATCAAAGGTAAATTTTATCAATTCTTTCGGGTTCGATAATTTTTTATTGAGTTTTTCTAATTGCTTTAATATTGATTCTCTTTGCTGAAACATTTGGGTAGAAAATTCATCGTAAATATCCAAACTAACCTGACCTAATGCATGGCGTTTTCGCAAGCTATAAAACTCTCCTTCAACCTCATTTAATTTAATTGATAAAGACTTTTTCTCGTTGCTATTGGTCTGGGTTAAATTATCCCAAGTATATCCCAATTGAATAGATAATGGCTCTATATGTGTTGAATCAACAGTATAATGGCCAAGCAGTTCTTTAAACTTATCATGCATGATTTTCATGCTACGATTTACCTTAACCCCTGATTTATTAACTTTATAGTAATATAAGCCCTTTTTCTTTGCTAAATAACCTGTAAATGGGGCTCCACTCTCTGCATGTTTTACAAATACTTTTAGCGGCAAATTATCATTTGCTTTATTGACTTTATATCCTGAATTAGTTAGGATTGCATTAGCCTTTAAAAATAAATCCTGATTAATTAAAGCGGGGTGATTCCCTTTGAGAAGCTCTCCCTTGAGCAGGTTATGGGACATTAAACCACAGTAGAATGGATTTTTAATAATTCCGGCAAGTGTTTGTTTGGGTAAGCTAAGACCGTGTGCTTTCAATTTATGAATAATTTGCTCGTGAGTTATCCCGTTTGCTCGCCACTCAAAAGCAAGCCTAATGGCCTGCCCTTTATCATTAATGACAATTCTCTGATTTGGTGTTAAACTCTCAAACGAATAGCCCGTTGGAGCATTCCCAATCCAATCTCCACGTAGTAATTTTTCTCGCATACCATCAATGGTTTTTTGGCGACGCAGATCGTTATCATATTTACTAAAAATAAATTGAATATTTTGTTGAAGTGCACCAGCGTGGGAGTTTGTATCAATGGGTTGAGTAACCGCTATAATATTTATTCCTAACTTTTTTAATTCACTTGCAATAAAAATAGCGCTATCGCCCGTTCTGCTGAAACGGTCTAAACTATAAACCAAGATATAAACAATTTTTTCCTTGCTCGCTTTCACAAAATTGAGCATTCGCCCAAATTCTTTGCGCTCATCGGTTTTAGCACTTTCGTAGGTACCACCATAATATCCTTTAATCGCAAATTCATTCTTTTGAGCATATTCAGTACAAAACTTTTTTTGCCATTCTAAACTCTGATTAGTATCCATTTGTTCTTTAGAACTAACCCTTGTATAGATTACACAATTTTCAGTACCTGAATTTTTATGCTTGTCACCTTTACCTTTTGCAAAGTTTTTAAGCAACGCTTGGTTCTTTTGATTTTGTTGAGCGCTCATATTGTAATTGTTTTTAAATATGTTGTTTTTGCTTTTTAATTTTAAAATAAATTTCATAAAATAAGACTGATAGTTTTTCTAAAGAAGAAATGGTGTCTTCTGCTTGTTCATCTGTATAATTTTCAAAGCCTTTGTATTTTTTTAGTTCATCTTTGCTTAGTCGTTTTCGTTTGTGTTCATTTGTTTGAATTGACATGTAATACTGTACTTTACCTTCATCTGTAATTTGCAGTAAGAAAGCATTGTTTGTGGTTTATGTTCTGTGGTATGCAGTGTCATTTATTTAATTTTTTTTGTAACAATTGTATTGATAATTAAGTCCCCTTTTTTTGTAGTGGTATACGTGATTTTGGAATTTGGGGCGAAAAGAACCTGCTTGATAAAATCTTTTACCTCGGATTCTTTAATTTTTTTTTCTTTTTCTGTTTTAATGATTTTGGTATCGTTGCCTTTGTCATAATTGATGATAATATTTTTATACTCCTTACTTCTTAACTCTCGAAGTATTGAAAGCTCCTCAGTGCTTAACATGACCATACTTATTTCATGTTCTTGTTTTTCATCTTCTGAAATAAAATCCATTATGTATTTTGTAATTGAAATATAAATATGTGGTTTTCTTATGGTAGCGTTCAACACATCTACTTTTTTTACATTTGGATGCCATTTATCGAATGAAACAAAGAGGTTCCAGTTAAAAGGTTCACATTCTCCTCCTTTAAAAAACCCAAGCCCTATTTCGTCTTTTTTTTGAGCTATGGCCTGAAAAATAATAACTTCCAATCGGGTTCTTTGCTTAGAAAATAGACTACTTATTTTATTTAAAAAATCAGGGTTTTTAATAATATCTTCTGCTACCTCCTTTAATTCTTTTGATAATTCGCCATTTGTAAAATGCTCAATCAAATTACCAACAATGTCAGGGTTTTCTATAGATAGTTTTTCTCCAACATCAAAATTTAGGGATTCAAATAAATAGCCCTTCGCTTTTTCAATATCGGCATATGGATAGCCTAAATCTCGCAGTGAAATAACAATTTTCATCCATACATACTCTACGAAATTGAACCTAACCCATTCTCGCTTAGTCTCTTTTTTATTATCCTTTTGAACAGGTGGCGTTATACTAAGGTCTTTCCATTGTTGATAATTTCTTGCCGACAGTCCTAAATCACTAATTACAAACTCCTTTTTCGATAAGATTCTTTTTTGCTTAAAAGACTCGTCAAAATCAATATTTGTCATTTCTTTTAAAAAATTATCGGTTAGTTCCGCCTTTCCCATATTTAAATTGTTTTTGTAAATGTAAGGAATTATCTATATTTATACAAATTTGTGTACTAAATAATTTTAAGTAACTTTAGTGAATAAATATTAAATTTAAAATTTAACCTAAAAGCTAAATTTTTAAAAATCAAAACGCAAACCGAATTAAACATAAATTAAAAAAATGAACTATAAAATAAGTGTAAAATAACTATAAAATAAGTGTAAAAAAATATGAAAAAAACAACAAAAAAAATAGTCAAACGCAATGCGAAACGCACTAAAATCAAATGTTTGAGATGCAATGAGCCATTTATTGCAGAAAGAAACACTGCAAAATGCTGTTCAGCACTATGTAGGGTTCAAGAAAGTAACTTCAGAAAAGAAAACGGGTTTCTAAATTCTGTGTTTTCTGGAACATTTAATGAGTTAAAAAACAATTTAAATACCAGTGATTTTACGAAATTGCTCTATGGCTTTGATGATGATTTAGATGATATAAAGGATCTTATAGACAGAAAAAAACTAGATCTACCCTGGAAATATAGTTTTAAGGATTACATGATCTACCACATCCCTCATATTAAAAAAAAGCCATTTGAGCTTTACTATAATGATTCAAAGTTAGAAAAGTACACTAAATTTAAAAGTACATATCCTAGTTTTGTTTATCCTAAAATAATTGGGATAAAGAAATAAAAATTGTAAACACCTGCGCCATCACCATAAAATAAATAGTTTTGAGAGTAGCAGCCCCAACCGAGCCCTCCCCAAAGGGGAGGGCGAGATTGCCTGATATCAAACGGAAACCGAAGTCTGCCATCATTCTTTAATTACTTTTTTACTAAATAGCACCTTATTTTTATCCAGCAGTTGCACAAAATAAACCCCGCTTGGCAATGCACTTATATCAAAGCTTTGAGATGTATCAAACTTATTTTTTTGTAAAACAATTTCACCAAGAAGATTGCTAATACTAATAATGCCACTAAGATCTAAACCCTCAACTATAAGCACTGATGTCGCTGGATTTGGATAAACCCTCAACTCGAAACTCTCTAAATTATTCACTGAAATTCCAGTGCATTTATTTACGCTAATAGTTACCACCCGAATTGCCGGACACACTGTACTATTGCCCGTTGCGATTAAAGTAACATTGCTTGTTGCGTTAGGTTGAACAACGACTGTTTGCGCAATTGTATTTGAGCTTAAAGCCCAAGTATAATTTGCTGCGCCACTTGCTGTTAGTGTAACCGTTTCTCCATTGCATATTGTGTAGGATAATGCTGCAAGATTTACAGTTTGCTGATTACCTATATTTAGTGTTACAGTAGTCATTGGCTGACTTGGTGCGCAAGTATTATTGGCAGTGGCATAAAAGGTATAAATGCCTGCACTGAGTGGTGATGTAAAATAAGTAAAACCTGAAGCGGCTAAAGTGTTTACAACGGCAGAATTGAACCAATTAATTGTACCTGTGCCTATCGCAATCAGTGTTGATGATTGACCAGAACACCCTGTATAATTAAACAAAGAAGGCTGCACTGGGGCGTTGCAAGGAGAAAGTTTTTGAATGAAACCAGACAAACCATTTGAATTGGATAGATTAGAAATGCCAATACCAGGGTCAAAATCAACAGTTGCACCAAATAATCCAATGGTATAAACATGATAACCATTATCAATGGCGAGGGCAGTTCCAATGTCTTGAGATAAGCCCCCCATTTGTTTCGCCCACACAAAATTTCCATTGTTGTCTAATTTATTGATGAAAATATCAAAGTTTCCATTTGAAACAAAATTATAAACTGAAGGTCCAGGATCTAAATCTATTGGCGTAAGGGTAATTGTTCCTGAACCCGCAGTAGCAAATTGTCCTGTGGTATATACATTTCCCAAATTATCAAGACTTATGCCATTGGCCAATGCATTGGTGAATCCGCCGCCCAATTGTTTAGCCCACACAAAATTTCCCAAATTATTTACTTTAGTGATATATATATCTTTACCGCCCGTGCTCGTTAAATCATAAGTTGCAGGACTGGGGTCAAAATCAACTGTTGCCGAAAAATTACCTCTAGCATATACATTTTCGTTTGCATCAAGCGCAAAATAACAACCCAGTGTGGTTGGTGCCATATTATAACTATCAGCCCATTGAAAACCAAAGGATGTGCTTAATTTACTTATGAATGTTGCGCCTGGATTAGGAGTAATATTGAAAACTCCGTTTGGGTTGAGATTAACTGAATTGCCGCTTATATTTCCAGACCAATAAAGACTTCCAAGCTGGCCCCCCATAATTCCATTTCCCATACATATTGCATTGGGCGAACCAAAGCGCTTGACAGTAACAAAGTTTCCTCCACTATTCAGTTTTAAAATAAAAGCATCCTTAAGACCTACAACCGAAAGAGAATAAACTAAAGGACTTGGATCAAAATCAGCTGTATCCCGAAAACCACCTGTGCAATAAATATTGTTATTTAAATCAGTTGTCACTGCATTAAACTGCAACGAATGTATTGAAGAGCCTTCAAATCCATCTGCCCACAAAAAATTACCTGAAGGGCTTAATTTAAGAACGTAAGAAGCGCACGGTCCTGATTGCCCACCCGAACTTGGAAAATACAAATTGTAAACGCCTGCTCCCGGATCCATATCTATAATTGTACTCCAAAAGATACCTGAAACGATAACATTACCCAAGGTATCAAAACAGACGGTATTGGCTCGTTCCTCGTCGACTCCGCCAATCTGCCTCGCCCAAACTAAATTCAAATTAATATCATATTTGCAAATAATAATATCGTTGTTTCCGTTACTTGTAAATTGAGAAACTCCCGAAACACCTGCATTGAAAAAATCAAAATTTTGAACACCTGACATCTCCCCGACTACACAAAAATAACCTTTGCCATCTAATTTGATATCATTATAGGAAGTAAATGTTTTGTAAGCCCAATTGAAGCCAACATTAGTGGGTGTAATTTGAGCTAAGGAAAAAAAGGTAGCAAAAATAAAAATGTAATTAAGTAATTTTTTTATCATAGTTTTTCTATTTAGTAGTAAATAATTAAGAACAACAAAAACTTTACAACAATCACGCCAGACTTTTATTAAATATTTGTTTTAATTTGAAATCATAACGCCTACTCCACCCATCCAATCCATTGTTGTGAGGTGAGGAGGAGGGCCAGTTTTAAGACATGTGTTTGGAGAGGAAAAAGAATCCGTAGCAATAGGAATGGAAGTTCCGCTTCCAGGTATAGAACCACCGCCACATACAGCAACGCCACTAAACCAAGTAAAAGAACCATCATTAATCAATTCCACAGTAATGTCGCATGGTGCTATACCACATGTGGATGGCCATAAGGCATTGATTGAACTGTTTGGACCAATCAAAACCCCGCTTTGGGTTCCACACAAACTACCACCATTGTCGTAAAAGTAGATGTTCACTTTTGCCTTACACTTAGTATTGTTTTCTACATAAAAAGTGGTAATACCGCATGTAACCTGCGCGCTAATTTTGCCTGTCGCCACAAATATACAGATTAAGAATGTGGCAGTTAATGCCAACCTTTGCATTTTGTTTTTGATTTTTTTCATATTTATTTTTTGCTATATTTAATTACTTTTAATTTAATTGTTTAGGGAAAACGCTTATATATACTTTTAGTTAAAATTGTTGGCGGTGAAGTGGCAAAATCTAATCCCGCAGAGCTCCCAAAATACCATTTACTAAACTCGTTTTGGCTAAAAAATAAACTGGAATTAAAGATTAAAAGCAGAGTGCTTATTATTTTGATTTTTTTCATAAAGATAGTTTTGAAAGTAGAAGCTCCAGCCCAGCCCTTCCCAAAGGAGAGGGCGGGATTGCCTGATATCAAAAGGAAATAGAAGTCTGCCATCATTCTTTAATTACTTTTTTACTAAATAGCAGCTTATTTTTATCCAGCAGTTGCACAAAATAAATTCCTTTGCTAAGGTTAGTCATATCCAAATCTATTTTATTTTCAAAATAAACTGAAATTAATTCTTCGCCCAATACATTTACTAAGCGTATCACTTTGCTAGTACCAGCAGCACCAGGGCTCGTAGGCACTTGCGATGCCTCTACCGATAATACATCTTTAAACGGATTAGGGAATACTTGCCACAAACCATTGTTTTGGTAGGCTTCTATGCCTGTGCAAGGGTTTACGGTTACAGTAAACGTTTTTGATAAGGTGCAACCATTTGTAGTTGCCGAAACGGTATAACTTGTGGTAGTTGTTGGCGCCAATGTTTGTGTGAATGAAGTGGCGTTATT
>CAMCZO010000074.1 GCA_945887955.1 Chitinophaga pinensis
CTCGAAAAATATAGTTGGGAAATTCCTGAAGGAGGAGGCCCCCTATCTGAAAATCCAATAGATACTGCTAAAAGAGAATTAAAAGAAGAAACTGGCCTTGTTGCAAAAAAGTACTCACTGCTCTGTAATATGCATACCAGTAATTCTGCTACTGATGAGTATTGTTATATTTATCTTGCTCAAGACTTAATTTTAGAAGAATCTGAGCCAGAAGAAAGTGAGGATTTAAAAATTAAAAAACTTCCATTCGAAGAAGCTTATCAAATGGTAATGAACGGAGAAATTACCGATTCTTTAAGTATGGTTGCTATTCTTAAAACAAAAATTTTATTAGATAAAGGATTAATCTGACAGATTGATAGCGATAGAATATAAAAGAATAGGATCAAGCACTAAATTGTCTAATTAAATTTATACTTTTACGTTTTATTTTATATGAAGGACTTAATTCAAAATTTTACTAATCAGCTACGCGAGTCAAAAGCAATAGCAGATAAAGCGATTGTTTCGAAATCGAAAGACATTCAAAATATAGTTATTTCTGGTTTAGGGGGCTCTGGTATTGGTGGCACTATTGTTTCTGAATTAATTTCAGATTCTTGTAAAGTTCCTGTTATTATTAATAAGGATTATTCTTTACCTGAATTTGTAAACGAACATACTTTATTTATTGTTTCAAGTTATTCAGGCAATACCGAAGAAACTTTAAATGCATTAGATATTGCCATTATTAAAAAAGCGCAAATTGTTTGTGTTACCAGCGGTGGCAAGGTTTTACAATTATCAAAACAGCATCAGTTCGATTTTATTGAAATCCCTGGGGGTATGCCTCCTCGTGCTTGTATTGGCTTCTCACTAATTCAGTTAATAAAAGTATTGGTAGAAAAAGGTTTTGCTCAGTCTAGTTTATTTTCTGATATAGAAAAGTCTATTTTGCTTTTAGATCAACAAAATGAAAAAATAAAAGTAGAGGCTAACCAAATTGCTAAACAATTATTAAATAAAATTCCGGTTATTTATTCGCTCGGAAATTGTGAAGGCGTTGCTGTTAGGTTTAAACAACAACTAAACGAAAATAGTAAAATGCTCGCCTGGCAACATGTTTTTCCTGAGATGAATCACAATGAGTTAGTTGGTTGGACAATTAAAAACGAATCTTTGGTAGTAGTTACTTTTCATACTTCTTTTGATTATGTTCGCACTAAAAAACGCTACGAAGTTTGTAAAACAATATTTCAAAAGTATGCTAATGCTGTAATCGATATTACTGCTCAAGGAGAAAGCAGATTAGAGCAATTTTTCTATTTAATAAATATGGGTGATTGGATAAGTTATTATTTAGCAGAGTTAAAAGGAATTGATCCGGTTGAAGTAAATGTAATCGACCATCTTAAGAAAGAACTTTCTAAATTTTAAGAATTTTATTTTCAAAAACCGGTCTTTAAACTATTAAATTAAAGAACCTGCAAAAAAAACAAATTATATTTCGAGATTTGGGCCTTATGGATTATAAAGCCTGTTGGGATTATCAAGAATTACTTTTTAATGAAACTATCCAACAAAAAATATTAAATCGAAATTTACCAATCTCTGAAAACGTAGTTACAAAAAATTATTTATTATTTGTTGAACATCCAAATGTATTTACACTTGGAAAAAGCGGTAACGAAAAAAATTTGTTATTAACCTCAGCTCAACTTTCAGAAAAAAAAACAGATTATTATAAAATAAATAGGGGAGGTGATATTACCTATCACGGTCCTGGACAAATAGTGGCTTATCCTATTTTAGATTTAGATCATTTTTTTACTGATATACATAAATACTTAAGATTACTTGAAGAAACAATTATTCTCACCTTAAAGGAATATGGTTTAGAAAGTGGAAGAATAAAAGGCGAAACAGGCGTTTGGATTGATGCAGATAATAACCTAAAAGCCCGTAAAATTTGTGCTATGGGCGTTAGATGTAGTCGATGGGTAACAATGCATGGCTGGGGATTTAATGTTAATTCTGATTTAAATTATTTTAATAATATTATACCTTGCGGCATAAAAGACAAAGAGGTAACTAGTTTAAATAAAGAGCTTGGGCGCCAAATAGATATGATTGAAATAAAAGAAAAATTAAAATATAATTTTTTAAAATTATTTGAAGCTGATTTTGTTTAATAAGGGCTTTGTTTGCGAATAAGTTTTGAAAATAGTTTAGGTAATAATCGTTTTATTTTTACCATTAATATTTCTTTACCGCCAATATAAATTTCTTCTTTATTTTTAATTATTCCGTTTATTATTTGTTTAGCACACTCTTCAGCAGTCATTGCTATTTCATGGCTTTTATCCATTTTGTTATGAGAATTTCCGCTTTCAGTTATTGCGTTAATAGATACCTTGGTTTTTATTTTACCAGGACAAACTATTAATATTTTTATTCCAAGACTTTCTGTTTCTAATCTCAGCGTTTCAAAAAAACCATGTAAGGCATGTTTAGCAGCACTATATGATGAGCGTAAATAAAACCCAAATTTGCCTGCTATGCTACTTACTATAACAATATGTCCATTTTTTTGTCGTTTCATATAAGGTAAAACGGCCTTTGATAAATTTATATAAGAAAAATAATTTACTTCCATTAAAAGTCTGTCAATTTCAATAGGCGTTTCAATGGCTTCACTCCTTTGGCTAAACCCGCCATTGTTAATTAATAGGTCAATTCTTCCAAATTTATTAATTACTTGAGCGGCTAATCCACTCGCTTTAGAAGTATCGTTTAAATCAAAAGGAAGAAGCATAATATCTAATGATGGTAATTTTGTTAAATTTAAAACTCTAATTAACTCTTCTTCTCGCCGAGCCGATAAAATTAATCTAGCTCCGCGCTTTGCAAATTCAATGGCTAAAGATTCTCCAATACCGGATGAGGCACCTGTAATCCAAATCACTTTGTCTTTAAATGTATTCATTTTATTTTTCTAATATCGATAAAATTTGTGATGCTTGTATAGATTTTATGCAAGCGCATTCATTTTTTTTTCTACAATCAGAGCAGCTTTTATTAATTACAAGATGGTGAGCATCTTTTCCAACAGGCATCCATCTTCCTGGATCAATTGGTTTCATGGGAGAATATAATCCAATTGCTTTTTTATTTAATGCAGCAGCAATATGAAGTGGGCCTGTGCTAGCAGCTATTAATCCATCACATGCATTTATAAAAGCAATAAATTGTTGTAAGGATAGTTTTCCTGTTAAATCTGTTAGTTCTGAATTATTATTTATAAATTCTTGCATTAAATTTCCGTCTTGAACAGTGCCACTTATAAATATTTTATATTTTTTTTGTGGTAATAATTTTATTAAGTGTTCAAAGTTATTTATCCCCCATTCGCGAGCGCTACCCTTTGATTTAGGATGAAAAATAAGATTGATTCTTGAGGGATCAATAATGTGCTTATATTCATTTTTTAGTTCCGTAATTTTTGTAAACCCATATAATTTTGGAATTAAGTCTAAAGAAATATTAGTATTAATGTTTAAAAAATTTAATAGTTTAATATTTAATTGAGATTCGTGAAGGTTTGATTTTTTTCGCGAAAGCTGAATAAGTTTATTGCAATATAACCAATGGTAAAGCCTGTTTGTGGTGCCTATTCTTAAAGGTACTTTTGCTTGTTTGGCTAATTTACTAATTTCTTTTTTCGGAAAAACATGTACAAATACATCTAGATTAAGATTTTTTAGAGCAATTATTTTTTCATTTGAATCTAGTTTTTCTAATTCGTCGTAATTTATAAACTCATCAATAAATTCGGAGCACAGAATTATTTCTTTTGTATAACTGTTTCCTAAAAAATAAATTTTTGCATTTGGAAATTGATTCTTAATTAGACCGGCCATAGGCAATGTCAATATCACATCACCAATGCTATCGGTTCTGCTAATTAAAATTTTAAAATTATTTTGTAGTGTTTTGATAGTATAAATCTCTTAATTTTTTATATTTTAAATAAGTTGCGTAAGCCGAAATTTTTGAAATTAAAAACCCTGATTTGCCATCTAAAAAACCTAAACGAATTAAATAATGATTAATAAATTTAAAAATTGGATTTATAACTAATTTATAAAATGGTGCTTTTTTGTTTTTTTCAAAATATGCTTTTGAAGAAATAGTAGTAAAGTATTCTACTTGTTTATAATGATCATTTAAAGTGTTGTAGCTATAATGTAATAAATCTCCAGAAAGTAATTCCGTATTTTTATCTCCATCAGTTAGTTCATATTTATCGTGCGGATTAATGCCAGTCCATTTTCCTTTTCGGCTATCCCAAAGTCTAAGTTTTCTATCTGGATACCATCCGCAATACTTTACCCAATGGCCACAATAATTAGTTAATCTGTTCATATAATAGCCATCTTTATTAAAGTTATTTTTAATATTAATAATCGATTTTATGAGGGCATCATCTATAGCTTCGTCTGCATCTAAAGATAAAATATAAGGATAGCTTGCAAATGTGATCGCTCTATTTTTTTGTTGAATATGTCCATCAAAAGCATGCTGAAAAAATCTAACGCCATGAGTTTCACAAATAGCTTGTGTTTGGTCTATACTAAACGAATCTAAAACAACAATCTCATCTGCAATAGCTTTTACCGAAATCAAGCATCGCTCGATGTTTTTTTCTTCATTATATGTAATTATGACAACAGATAATTTAATCACACCTTAAAAGTACCAAATTTTATATAACTCTTATATTTGTAATGTGTTAAGCTCAATAAATATTTTTTTTAAAAAACATTTCTCTTTAGTGTTAATAATTTTATTGACCATTTTTGCCTTTTCTAAAATTTTAATGTTTGGCCATATTAGTTGGGATGATCCTGAAATGATTTTTAAAAATAATTATGTCAAAAATGGAGAATTGATCGAGTTATTTAGCCATCATTTTGTTGGAAACTATATTCCAATCACTATGATATTTCACTCCATCTCTTGGTTTTTCTTTGAAACAAATGATTTTGGCCATCACTTATTAAATATTACTTTTCATCTCTTTAATGGTTACTTAGTTTATCAAATCGGAAAAATTTTATTTAAAAAAGATTTTGTTGCAACTATCGGGATGGCCATTTTTTTATTACATCCACTTCAAATTGAATCAGTGGCATGGATTAGTGAGTTAAAAAATTGTTTATCCACGAGTTTTTATTTGATAGCCACTTTATTTTATTTAAAATATCTTTTTACTTTTAAAATGAAAGATTATTTAGCTGTAATTGTTTTTTTTATTGCATCCTGCTTATCAAAACCATCAGCGATTATCTTCCCATTAATCTTATTAATCATAGATGTACTTATAAAAAATAAAATAGAGTATAAGCAGATTTTAAATAAAATACCATTATTTTTTATTTCAATTGTATTTGGAATCATTAATTTAAAAACGCAATCGGCCGATTTATTTATTAATCATGCACACGAATTTCCCTTCTACCAGAGAATCGCATTTGCAGGATTTGCTTTATTTAAATACCTTGTTTTGTTTTTATTTCCTTATAATCAAAGTGTTATTTATCCTTATCCCAATTATCATTTATCTATTTTTTTAATTGGATATTTTATTATCGCAACAATAGTTTTTCTTCTAATTTATTTTATAAAAAATAAAAAGTATAATTGGCTTTTTATGATTTTATTTAGTTTATTTAATTTTATTTTAGTTTTACAAATACTTCCATTTGGCGAAGTTTTATTTGCAGACAGATATATGTATGTCCCTATAATTGGCTTGGCTTGGTTAGTAGCACACTTGATTTTAAAATTAAATATTAAACCAGTTTATTTTACAGTTACTATTTCAATTATGCTCTCACTTCTTACTTTTTCGAGAGCTAATGCTTGGGAAAACGGAATAACTTTATACGAAGACATTCTGAAAAAATATCCAGATAACTTTGTTGCATTAAACAGCGTTGGGGTTGAGTGTATGTATTTAAATCAAGATAAAAAAGCCTTAGATTATTTAACCCGTGCCACCCGCGTTGCACCCAAAAATTATAAAGGATTTTATAATCGGGCTTTATTGTATTTAAAAAATCAACAACCAAAATTAGCAATTGTTAGCCTAAACCAATCATTAACTTTATTCCCATACGCTAAAGCCTATGCAGCAAGAGCATCAGCTTATTATCAAATAAGCGATTATTCTAAAGCAATTAATGATGGGAATTTTGCTTTAAAAATAGAAAAAAACAATATCAAAGCTCTTTTTGTTTTAGGAAATTGTTACAGTGATTTAAATAACTTAGATCAAGCATTAGGTTTTTATAATAGATGCATTACTTTAAATAAAGACGAACCAGATTTTTATTTTAAACGAGCTATTGTTTTCGGAAAAAAACAAAATTTTAAAGCTTGTTTAAACGATTTAATTGTTTGTACTAATTTAAATTCACAATATTATGAAGCTTATTATTGGATGGGTGTTGCGAAAATTAATTTGAAACAAAATCCATGTGAAGATTTTAAAAAAGCTGCTCAACACAATTATGGGCCGGCCGTTAAAGCTTATAATTCGTATTGCATATAATTTAAATTTATCTAAATGAAATTAACCATTATTCAAACCGAACTAAATTGGGAAAATAGAGATAAAAACATTCAACATTTTGAAAAGTTAATCGATTCAATAATAGACAAAACCGATTTAATTATTTTACCCGAAATGTTTACTACTGGGTTTACAATGAATCCAAAAAAATATGCAGAATCTGCTGATGGAGAAACATTAAAGTGGCTTAAATTTAAGTCAAAAGAAAAACAATCTATTATCACAGGTAGCATTGCCGTTGAGGAGCATGGCTATTTCTATAACCGTTTATATTGGATAAATCCTAATGGAGATGTAAATACCTACGATAAACGACATTTATTCAGCATCGGAACCGAAAATCAATTTTATAAAGCAGGCTCCAAAAAAATTATTACTCATTTAAAAAATTGGAAATTTTGTCCACTTATTTGCTACGATCTTCGTTTTCCTGTTTGGAGTAGAAACCGATTTCAAATTAATAATTCCAAACCTAATTGGGATTATGATGTATTGATATATGTGGCTAATTGGCCTGAAAAAAGAATTTATGCATGGAAACATTTGTTAATTGCAAGAGCTATAGAAAATCAATGTTATGTAATCGGAATAAATAGAACTGGATTAGATGGCAATGGCATTAAACATTCAGGAAATAGTTTGGTTATTAATCCAAAAGGAGAAATTATTTTTCAATTAAAAGAAAATGAAGAACAGGTTCAAAACGTTATATTAGATTGGGAGTTTTTAGAAAAATTTAGAAAAGAATTTCCAGTTGGAATTGATGCTGATGATTTTAAAACATAATCGTTTTATTTTTTAAAAATAGCATCTAAAACTTCTGCTAATCGAATGCCTGCTTTTAATAATTGTAATTCAATAACGGTTGCATTTCTGTTTATGTATGCGTGAGAAATATAGTCGTTTTTTATTTGGTATACATTTTTTAATAACATTCTTGATTCTATTGCCCACTCTAATACATTGCCATTATTATAAATTACATGATTATTAAGTGGTATCGTTTTTGCTAATATTAAACATGTTGAAGCATCTATTTTTTCTGATTTAATTATTAATTCGTCCCAAACATAATGCAGGTTTGTTGATTTATTAAAGTACTGCACTGATTTGGTATTACCGCCTTTATCACTTGCATAACCAGTATGAAGTGGCTGATGCAAATCACCAATCAAATGAAATATTACTTTTAGGTTAAAAAAAACATCTTTTTTTTGATGTAAATTTTGAATGGCTAATTCTAATTGATTAATTATATTAGGATTTTCGGTTTTAACATAACTGGCATCTGGGGCAATATTCACAAAATGCCAATTGTACAGATATTTATAGTTATCGTCTTTTTTAACTTCGTCCATCCAACAAGACGCTTCTTCAAAGCTAAGATCTTTAAAATATTTTTGAATCGAATCTAGAGTAGATTGTTTTAAATAATTTTTTGCAATTTGTGCAACAATATGATGCCCTTCTTTTGACCAGGCATAATTTTTTTGACTAAAAATTAAGATGCAAATTGATATTAATAAAAAACGAAACAATATTTAATTTTATTAATGTTTATTATTTTAAAGTTAAACATTTTTTTAACATTTTTTTATTTAAATGTTAAATGTTTTTTTATCGAATTATTTTTTTTATATATTTATATAACATAATAATTAATCAAAGCTATAAAAACAATTTTTATTATTATTAAATGTTTAACCAATAAAAAATAAATTATGAAAAATATCATTAACAAATCTATTGTCTTTTTATTTTGTTCTATTTTTTCAATGAATATTTCTGCACAGTGTGGATCACAGGTCCCTGCCGGTTCATCTAGTAATATTTTTACTCAAATTAGAAATTCTACAAATCCAGTTGCAGCAGATAAAAATTTGAATACCATTGTTTTTGTTCATCGAAATAATGCGAATTTACTTGGTGGAAGTTCAGGAAATATAAGATATGATATTTCTACTAATGCTGGCACAACTTGGTCTGTAAATTTAGGGGTATTAAACCCCTTAAATTCAAGTTTAGCAAGATATCCAAATGTAACCATATATAATCCCACACTTAACTTAACCCCCTCAAATGCCTATTTGGGATTTATGGCCGCAACAATTAGCTCAGTTAATTCAACTTGGAATGGCTGTGTAACCGGTGTCAGACAATTAAACGGCTTAGGTAATACCGAAAATTATAATCAACCAATTGTTAATCCACAATTAATTCCACATTCAATTGTTAAAGGAGCACCAGGTATTTTTTGGGCTGTAGATGCTTTATTTAATGGAGTAAACATAACTGGTTTTAATATTTATAAAGGAACTTGGAATGGGCTAAATGATATTACTTGGGCTAATAATTTTGCTGTAAACCCTCCTTTTAATACTTCTTATAATGGCACACCTCAAGTGGGAGATTATAATATTGCTTTCGATCCTTCTGGCACTTTTGGTTGGATGAGTTTTCTTGGACATGTTTCCCCAGGCCCTTTAAATTATGCATATTATCCCGTTTTATATAAGACCATCAATGGAGGTGCAACGTGGACTGGACCAATACAAGTAGACTTAACACAATTTAGTTGTTTAGCTTCAAATATGACTTCCCCAAATGTTCCTACAACAAACTTTGAACATGATTTAACTGTTGATGTTAACGGTAATCCTCATATATTAACAACACTATGTAATGGAACTAATGCCTATAGTTTATTATATACTTCATGGCACCACATGTTTGATATTACTTTAAAAAATGGCTTATGGGCAGCTTTTGATATTGCAAACGTAAATGCAGGAAGAGGCAATTGGGGTGTAGCTCCTAATGCTGTATCGATGGATATGGCTCCTCAAATTTCAAGAACATCAGATGGAACCAAAATTTTTTATTCTTGGACTGATAATTCAATTTATTCTTTGGGTTTAGCAAATCAATCTCCAAATTTATTTTCACGTTCATACAACGTTTCAAATAATACTTGGACAGGAATTAAAGATTTTTCGTCTTGTAACATTAGCACAGCTGGTAAAATTATTTTTCCACATTTAGCCACAGAGGTTTTAGAGCCTGTTGCAAACACTTATCAAATGGCTTCGGTTTATGCCGAATTTTCAACTATTGCTAATGATCCAACTCTAATTTCAAATTTCAATTTTTTAAATAATACTACTTTTTCTTCAACAGATTATACTTTTTCTCCACCTGCTCTTGTTGTTTCTATACTTCAAGGTAGCAATTTATTATTATGTCCAAATAGTACTCTTATTGCTACAGTTAGTGGACCTCCAGGCCAATCTCTATGGAGTAATGGCGCTACCACAAATACATTGGCAATATCAAGTGGAACAATAAGTTTATACACCGTTACTGCTCAAGTAAATTGTAATGTTGGAACGGCATCCATCTCTGTAACTAATTTAACTTTAAATGCATCGGCACAAAGTCCATCTGTGTGTTCTGGGAATTCAATTACATTATCAGTTACCGGAAATGCTAATGCATACACCTGGAATCCGGGCTCATTAACAGGTTCAAATGTATTGGTAAATAATATAACTAATCCTATTTATACTATTACAGCAAACGGAAGTGGAGGATGTTCAAGCAGCAGCACCTTAGGAATAAATATTTTACCA
>CAMCZO010000075.1 GCA_945887955.1 Chitinophaga pinensis
ATAAAGATAAAAATCAGTCATACGACAATTGATAAAACTATTTCCTTCAGTATAAGGAGGAGAGGTTAAACCACAAGAAGTGGTGTTGTAATAACCACTAGTCATTGTACAAGTAGTAACGGTATTAAATTGTCCACCATTACCAAAAGTAGTGGCAGATGTATTACTTCCAGAAATTGAAAAAGGAACCTGATAAGAACTAGTTCCGTTTAATGGACATTTAAAAGCACATCTATTAAAGTTATTAAAATTTGAACTATTTGTTAAATTACAGGCATAACCATATTGTGAACCTTGCGCATCAACAACTAAATCATTAATGGTGGTATAATCTAAACCATTATAACAAATTGTCCACATACTAGCTAAAGTAGAGGCATTAAATTGAATGGTATTACCATTACCATTAATTGTAAGATTATTAGCTAAAGACATACCCACAACTTGTGGGATGATAATTTGCTCAGTATAAGGGCCAGAGTTAGCTACAACATCAACAGTAACAGAACCAGAAACACCAGCAGTAGTTGTTAATGCAGTTACAAAAGCATTAAAAGTTTGAAAATTTGTGCCTCCGGTTGCTTGAGCAGCGTTAATTGTGTACAAGCCAGAAAGAGGCTGAGCTGCTAATTTAAAAGTTGCTATGCAAAGCAAAACAACAAAAGTTTTAATTAATTTGTAAGATTTCTTCATGAGATTAGTTGTTTAATTTTTTTGCAATTTATAAATAATATTTAATAAAAGAAATAAAAATCAATAAATAATTGTAAAATAATTGTATTCAAATTTAATCACAATTATAACTAATTAATTTTCAGCTATTTAAATTTAGAATAAAAAAATAAAAAACCTAGTTTGAAGGTAAAACAGTCGCTTTGCAAGAACCAAATCCTATTCGAAGATTATTTTTTTTACAAAAGCCGTTTAAAGTAATCGTATCAAAATCGTTAACAAATTTTCTTTCAGAACCATCATTTAAAATAATAGGCTTGGTACCGCGCCAAGTTAACTCCATTAAACTGCCATATTCGCTAGGATTTGGGCCACTTATGGTTCCACTAGCCATTAAATCACCAACATTGATATTACAGCCATTAACCGTGTGATGGGCCAATTGCTGTTCCATTGTGTAATAAAGGTATTTGTAATTACTAGAACAAAGTAAATTATCAGAACCATTTTGAGGCTTTAAATAAACCTCTAATTGAATATCGATATTTTTATGTCCTTGATATTGCAAATAGGGTAACAACTTAGGCTCTTGCTCATAACCCTTAACTCTAAAAGGTTCAAGAGCTTCTAATGTAATTATCCAAGGGGAAATTGTGCTCGCAAAATTTTTAGATAGAAAAGGACCTAGTGGAACGTATTCCCATGTTTGAATATCGCGGGCACTCCAATCATTAAATAAAACCATCCCAAAAATATAATCATCTGCTTGATCGGTAGAAACGCTATCGCCCATTTGAGTTGATTTGCCTATAACAAAAGCAGTTTCTAACTCAATATCGAGTAATTTAGTAGGGCCATAAATAGGAAGTTCAGAATCGGCTGGTTTTTGTTGTCCTTTAGGCCGATGAAATGAATGACCACTCACGCAAATGCTGCTTGCACGTCCGTGATACGCAACAGGTAAATGTTTCCAATTGGGCATTAACGCATTTTTTGGGTCACGAATCATAGTGCCTATATTTTGGGCATGATCGATGCTACTATAAAAATCGGTATAATCCCCTATTCTAACAGGCAATAATAAGTTAACCTGATTTTGTTTTTTAAATACTAAATTAAATAATTGAGTATTTGTAATTAATTCGGATTGATGATCAGATAGGATATCAATAATATTTAATCTAATCGAATTGGTAATCGGTTTTCCCAATTGAATAAAATCGTTTAAAAAGGGCAAATTAAAAACATCTTTATTTATTTTTAAAAAACCGTTATTTGCCAACTCATACAAATCAATAATATAATCTCCAATTGCAGAACATGCGTGATTAGTAATAGATGTATCAGAATAGATGCCAAAGGGGATGTTATAAATAGAAAAATCTGAATCGGGAGAAACATCCAAGCAGGTAATTACATTTTTGTTTGTCATAATTTAAATAAATAAAAGGTGAAATTTTAAATTACGCGATCTTTAATAATTTTAATTAATTCTTTATTTAAAGTTTGAAGGGCGTATTTTTTTGATTGAGCAATAGTTAAAGCTTTGGCTAAAGTTTGTTCATCAATTGTACCTTCAATGTTTTCTAAAACAGTTAAGGCCTCGAGCGATAAATTAAAATTTTCGTGGCAAGAAAGTTGAGCAAAAAATAAAAAATCGTTTGTAAAATCAATACCACTTTCCCAGCAGGCTGTGGTGATTAAAACTTTTTCATCAATTCGTTGAGCAAAATTAATAGCATCTATCATTAATTTGCCGGCATTAACCTCTTTTAATTTAGAAAAAATAATTTCACTCTCAGAGCGAGTTATGTTTTGTTTTAATAAACCTTCTAATAAATCGGCTGATGAATTTTGTGATTTAGAAAAACCTTCGCGTTTTATTAATAAGGTGCTATACTCATCTTGATTAAATAATTTTTTGGGATCAAAAGCATCATCGTCTAATAACTCGTTTACAATATCAGTATTCATAAAAAAGATTACAATAATTGATTAATAATTTCTTCAATAGATAAATTCTCAGCTTCGGCTTTATAATTAAGTACAATTCGGTGGCGAAGAATAGGAATAGCTATTGCTTTAACATCTTCAATATCGGGACTAAATTTTCCATGAATTGCGGCATGGCATTTTGCACCAATAATTAAAAACTGAGAAGCTCTTGGGCCTGCACCCCACTGAATATATTTTTTAGCAAGATCAGAGCTGTATTCACTTTTTAAACGAGTTTTGTTTACCAATTTAACAGCGTATTCGATTACGTTATCAGCAACAGGTATTTTGCGAATTAAATCTTGAAAAAATAATATTTCTTCAGAATTAAAAATTTTATTTAACTGTGGCTTATAATTAGAAGTAGTTAATTTTACAACCATTAGCTCTTCTTCAAATTTGGGATAATCGAGCCAAACATTAAACATAAAACGATCTAACTGGGCTTCGGGCAAAGGATAGGTTCCTTCTTGCTCAATAGGATTTTGAGTAGCTAAAACAAAAAAAGGATTATCTAAAGGATATTTTTTACCAGCAGTAGTAATTTGACGTTCTTGCATGGCTTCCAATAATGCAGATTGGGTTTTGGGTGGAGTACGATTAATTTCGTCGGCCAAAATAATATTTGAAAACAAGGGTCCTTTAATAAATTTAAAATTACGTTGTTCGTCTAAAATTTCGCTTCCAATAATATCACTTGGCATTAAATCGGGAGTAAATTGAATGCGATTAAAAGATAGGCCTAATGCATCGGCAATGGTATTAACCAATAATGTTTTGGCTAAACCCGGAACGCCAACAAGTAAACAATGACCTTTGCTAAAAACAGATATTAAAACATTTTTAATTGTTTCGTCTTGGCCTACAATTACTTTAGCAATTTCGTTATTGAGTTGTTTATATTTAGAAATAAATGCTTCAATTGCTTCGGTATCGTTTTTAAAATTCATATTTTTATTTGGGTAAAACGTTTAATTAAGAATAAATAGATTAGTCAAAGATAATAATTATTCCTCAGTCGAATTAGAATTTACAATTGCCCTTTTACGGTAAGACGTATAAAAATAATCGAGCATATATTGAATGTTTTCATCCTTACTTTTTAAACGATCGAGAGGAGCATTGATTAAAAATAGTTCAATTTTAGAATTAATTTTTTTAGAGTCGTTAATAAATACAGAATGCCAAAGTTCATTGTCTGTATTTTTATTTTTTTTATTACAAAACAAATATAATTTACCCTTTTGATATTTATTTTTTACCTCAATAATTTTTAAAAGTTCTAAGCTATCTGGATTTGTTTTTTCTTTATCGTCAATAAAAAAATTAGCCCATTTTATTTGGCAAGCAATAACCGATTCAGCTAAATTTAATTGAGTAAACAATCTATTATCAACTTTTTCGAGTAAATGTTCTTTTTCTAATTCGCTATAAAAAAAAGTTCGAGTAAATATATTTTTAGAATAATAAGAAATAAGAGTGTCGTTGAAAGTGCTATTATATTTTAATAAATTAATAAGAGTTGGCAATTGAATAGAAATGTTTTTTAATTTAAGTAATTTATCAAACCATTGTTTAATTATTACATCAGTTTTATAAAATGGAGCTAAAACATAACTATAATTTACAATGGGATTTCTGTAATAGGAATCTATTCTTTTTTGAAAATACAGATTTTTATATAAATTATTATTGGCTAAACCATCATTAACAAATTTGATGGTATAAGCAAGTTCTTGGATTGATTTATCTAATAAATTTAAATTGGGGTAATCATTTCCGGAAAGAGTATTACTGGAAGTATTATATCGTTTTAATGCTAAATTAGCGTCAGAAAAAAGTGTTTCTTTTTGAGAGAGATAACTGTTGGGATTAATTAATTTTTGATTAACCAAACTAGCGAGTAATGAATAAATAGAAGGCCGAAATTCGTCGTACTTGGTTAATTTTAATAAGCCAGGGAAAAACTGGCGACATAATTCAAGCGAATCATGAAAAACGTTAAATACATCGGCCACAGTATATTCGTAACCAACTAAGGGTGTTTCAGAAAGTAATAAATCGTAAATGGCTTGGTAAGATTTTTCGGTTTTCAAATAAGCTAATCCCTTAATCAAGCATAATTGAAGGTAAAAACTATCCGTATAGTTTTTGTATAATAATTTATAAGGCGAAATGATGTTTTGGTTTTCGAGAGTGCCCATATTAACAAATAATTGAGCTCTACTGTTTTCGTTTACAAAATTAATTTTTGGTCCTGAAATAAATTTTATTAAATCATTAGAAAAATCTTTGTGAATTACGAAACTGCTAAGCGATTGATTTGCGCGACGCCTTAATAAAGTATCGTTACCAGAAACATCATTTAAAAATTGGTTGATTTTGTTTTCAAAAATATATTTACCAATAGCTGTATCCATAAGATTAAAGGACTCAACAAAATCTTTAGCCCATCCTTTTAAACCAATTGTGGTATCAAACGGGGTAGATAATTCGAGAGAAAAACCATTTTTAAAAAAAACTCGGTAATCAATAGCACGTTGAGTGGCAGTGTCTTTTAATAAACAAGTATATAAATATCCACTTTGCTGAATTGTTGATTTTTTATTTGAAATAAACAGACTTGTATTGTGAGTAATTTTATCCTGAATGCGTTTATCTGTTTCTTTAATATTTCGATAGTCATAATCATTATATTTTTCGAAATTGATATTTATGTATTCATTAGTGGATGGAGAATAATATTGTTTACTAAGTTTTTCAGAATAAAAATTATAACTAGTCGAATCTTTTTTAGGCTTTACCTGATCGTATTCTTTTAAAAACAATTCATTAAATTGGGAAGAAAGATTATCGGTTATTTCATCTTTTGAATTAAAATAAAATTTACGGTCGGTAATATTTTTTATGGGATTTATATAATTAAAATCAGTTAACTTAAATGATTTAAAAAACATATTTTCAAAATCGATTGGTTGAGGAGAAGAAGCAAAAACAAAATAATAATGAACACCTTTAATATAAATTTTTGCTAAAAATTGATGTCCTAATTTATTTTTAGCCGAAAAGCGAATAGTTGGGAAACCTTGCTCATTAAGTAATTGATATGTTTTATCTATTGAAAATGAATATCTTTCTAAAATATTTTTCGCAAATTGTTTAAGTTCAAAAGTATCTTCTTCTAAATAATCAAAATCGTTATAAACTGCATGTTTAACTCCTACAAATAATGCTATTTTTTTTTGATACCCAACAAGATCTTCAGTTTCGCCTATTAATCCGGGGCCATCAATTTTTGAATAAAAATAATTTGATGGAATTTTGACTGAAAACCCTTTTGTTTTTGGAGTAAAATCGATTAAGTCGTCTGGCTTATTTTTAAATTGGATTGAATTAAAAAATCTTTTTGCATCTGAACTATTGTTATAATTTTTTTTACCTCCGAGTTTAAACATAATCATTTCTAAATCGGTAAAAAATATTTGATACTGTTGAACATCTCCATTACTTATTTCACTAACAATTTCAATCCCTTTAATGCCATTATTTGAGATTATTTGTTGTCTTAATTTTATTTTTCCTGGAATAAATTCAAACAAGAGACTATCCACTTTTTGAAACATTGCCTCAACCGAAACATGATATAAAGGGGCGTGATGTTTTAATCGCATAAGCGTATAAAAGCAACCATTTGCCATATCGGCATGTATAAAATAATTTAATGTTTCGATATTTGATACGGGATAAAATTTACCAGGTAGATCAACAGAAAAAAGTGAGTCTTCCATGAATTGCTTTTGAAACTCCCTTGGCTTGATCATTTTTTCTAATTTTTCGCGAATCACCAAACTTTTTTTAGAAATTTTTGGCATAATAGGTTCTACTAAATATCCTTTTTTTCTTAATAGTTCTATTAGCCCATCATCGCCGGGTAAATGAGCTGCACCAACACCACTAAATAAAGTTTTATTTTTTAAAACTGAATCGATTGTATTTACAAAAAAAACATTTCGTTCATTGATTAAGAAACGTTGATTATTTTTTGAGCTAGATTGTTTAGAAAGGCTATCCAGAATATCTAAATTTCCATTTCGATAAGCATCTTCAATTTGTTGTACATTTAAATAGCTGTTTTTATAACTATTTAATGATTCATTATCTTCAGAAGATTCATCGGGCATCTCTGCTAAACGAGACTTTATTTCTGATTTAAAAAAATTTTCGAGGCTAATAATTTGTTTGTTTAATTTAGAAGCAAATTGATAAATAAACAAATCGATATAAGTACTTTCTTCGAATTCATCTTTTGCTGAGTTTTTTCGATAAAGTAAGCCGTTAATAATGTCCGGGTCGGTACTTAAAATAGCTTGAAGCAATTCTTTTTGTGGGAATAAAGTTCTGAAGGTGGTTTTATAAAAATTTTTATTGCCCACATTATTTTCGTTAAATTTATTTAAGTCAGAAAGTTCTCCTATTTTTTGCATATTTTGGAGCCATTCACCAGGGTCAGTTTCCAAACCCACAACATCAACAGACTTTAGGGCTTCAAAAAATTGATCAGACAAATTATAAGCAATTTTATTACTCACATGCATTGTTCCATATAAATAAGAAGGCTTTTTTAATCCATTACCAGTTATTTTCCAAAGTAAAGACGGATACTTAGGTAAAGACTGAGAAAAAAGTAAAATGGGAAATAAAATAATAAATAAAAACAGACGCATCATTTAATTTTATAAAAGATAAACATAGTTATATAATTTAATAAATCGAACTAAAATAATTTATACATATAAAAAAAATAACGACTTAATGAATATTTGCTTCGGCTAAAAAACGCTCAGCATCTAAAGCGCCCATACAGCCACTTCCGGCTGCAGTTACAGCTTGGCGATATGTTTTATCTGCACAATCTCCTACAGCAAAAACACCATCAATATTTGTTTTAGAAGTACCTAATTTTACTTGTAAATATCCTAAATCATCCATATTTAACTGGCCATTAAAAATTTCAGTATTAGGTTTATGTCCAATAGCAACAAAAAAACCTGTAACATTTAAAGTTCTTAATTCGTTTGTTTGGCTATTCTTTACAACAACCCCTTCAACTGTTTCTTTTCCTAAAATATCATGAGTTTCTGAATGCCATAAAATTTCGATATTAGCAGAAGATTTAACCCGATGTTGCATGGCTTTGCTCGCACGCATTTCGCCTTTGCGAATAATCATATAAACTTTACGACAAAGTTTGGATAAATAAGTAGCTTCTTCGGCTGCAGTATCTCCAGCTCCAACAATAACAACATCTTGCCCTTTAAAAAAGAAACCATCACATACAGCACATGCGCTAACACCACCAGCATTCATTCTTAAACGCGTTTCGTTTTCTAAGCCTAACCATTTTGCAGTGGCTCCTGTAGAAATAATTACTGTATCGGCAGTAATTTCAATAGTTTCGTCAACCCAAACCCTTTTAGGATTTACTGCTAAATCAACTTTTGTAACTAAACCTAAACGAACTTGAGTACCAAAACGTTCGGCTTGAGCTTTTAAATCTTCCATTAAAACTGGACCAGTAACTCCGTTGGGATAACCTGGAAAATTATCAACTTCGGTAGTTTCTGTTAATTGACCACCAGGAGTTAAACCTGTATAAAGAATTGGTTTTAAATCGGCACGAGCTGCATAAATAGCTGCTGTATATCCTGCAGGTCCTGAACCTATAATTAAACAACTGCTGTGTTCGTTATTAGATGACATATTATTGAAGAGTTAGATTAAAATATTTAATTTCGTTTTTAAATGTTAATACAAATTAATGTTATTAAAACTAGAGCCCTTAAACTGCTAGTTTTTTATAACGAGGCCGTTTAGGTTCGGTATTTCCTAAACGCTTTTTACGATTTTCTTCGTATTCACTATATCCACCTTCGAACCAATAAACAGAGCTATCGCCTTCAAAAGAAAGAATATGAGTACAAACTCGGTCTAAAAACCATCTATCGTGACTAATAATAACAGCACAACCAGCAAAATTTTCTAAACCTTCTTCAAGAGCACGTAGAGTATTAACATCTAAATCGTTAGTTGGTTCATCTAAAAGTAACACATTACCTTCATTTTTTAAAGCCATAGCCAAATGCAAACGATTTCTTTCACCACCAGAAAGAACACTTACTTTTTTTCCTTGGTCGCTCCCTGCAAAATTAAAACGCGAAATATAAGCCCTAGAATTCATGGCTTTGCCACCGAGAATAATATTATCTAAACCACCACTAATCACATCATATACTGTTTTATTAGGTTCGAGTTCTTTATGATTTTGATCCACATAACTGATCTTAACCGTTGGACCAACTTTAAAATCTCCGCTATTTGGTTTTTCTTCGCCCATAATCATTCTAAACAATGTTGTTTTACCGGCGCCATTTGGTCCAATAATACCAACGATGCCAGCAGGAGGTAATTTAAAATTTAATCCTTCATAAAGTAATCTGTCGCCAAAACCTTTAGAAACTGTATTGGCCTCAATAACTTCGTTACCTAAACGAGGGCCATTGGGAATAAAAATCTCTAAATTATCTTCTTTAGCTTTAGCATCTTCGCCTAACATTTTTTCGTAATTATTTAAACGAGCTTTTTGTTTAACGCCACGCCCTTTGATACCTTGACGAACCCAATCTAACTCACGTGCTAAAGTTTTTTGACGCTTGCTTTCAGTTTTTTCTTCTTGTTTTAATCGGGCGCCTTTTTGCTCTAACCAAGAGCTATAGTTCCCTTTCCAAGGAATACCTTCTCCCCTATCCAATTCTAAAATCCAACCAGCAACATTATCTAAAAAATAACGATCGTGAGTAACAGCAATAATGGTTCCTTTGTACAGTTTTAAATGTTGTTCTAACCAATCAACGCTTTCGGCATCTAAGTGATTTGTAGGTTCATCTAACAATAAAATATCAGGTTCTTGTAATAACAAACGACATAAGGCAACTCTTCTGCGTTCACCACCCGACAATACTTTAACTTCTACATTACTTTCTGGGCATCTCAGAGCATCCATTGATCGTTCTAATCTATTATCTAAATTCCATAAATCGTGAAGGTCGATTAACTCTTGAAGTTGAGCTTGACGATTAATTAATTTATCCATTTTATCTGGATTATTTAAAATCTCTTCATCTCCAAACTTATTATTAACCTCTTCAAATTCATTTAAAATATCTACATATTTTTGCACTCCCTCTCGAACTATTTCGATTACAGTTTTATTTTCATCTAATTTAGGCTCTTGCTCTAACATGCCAATTGAATAGCCAGGAGACTGATGAATTTCTCCAATATAATCTTTATCCATTCCTGCAATTATTCTAAGCAAAGATGATTTACC
>CAMCZO010000076.1 GCA_945887955.1 Chitinophaga pinensis
CCTGCAGATTTTATTTTAAAACATCAAAATATTTCTTTAACACCCCATATTGGTGCAGCCACTATCGAAGCACAAGAAAGAATTGGTTTAGAATTAGCCGAAAAAATTATTGCGGCGTTAATTTAATCTTATTTAAACTTAATTATTCGCGAATTAAATATTTATGGCTTCAGTTTTACCTTTTAAAGCAATTCGACCAGCAAAAGATAAAGTGCATTTAGTTGCATCAAGAAGCATAGATGGCTATAATAGAGCTGAACTAAATGATAAATTAGCAACTAATCCTTTTACATTTTTACACGTTATTAATCCCGATTTTGTTGACGGAAAAAAAACAAAACCAGGTTCCAAAGAACGTTTAACTAAAATTAAAAATAGATTTAAATCTTTTATTGAAGAAAAAATTTTAAAACGAGATAAAAAACCAGCTTATTATATTTATAAACAAATAAAAAATAACAACGAATATATTGGCATAATTGCTTGTACGAGTATTGATGATTACATGAATGGCGTTATTAAAATTCATGAACAAACAATTACTCAACGCGAAGAAAAATTAAAAGAATATCTCGAAATTTGTGAGTTTAATGCAGAGCCTGTTTTATTTTGTTATCCAAATAACCTAACAATAGACCAAATTATTTCTGAAGTGGCTCACACAAATCCCAATTATGATTTTACTACCACTGATAAAATAAATCATACCTTATGGGTAATTAACGATACTAAAACCGTTGAAATAATTAACCGCCAATTCGAAACTATTCCATCAATTTATATTGCCGATGGTCATCACCGGTCGGCCTCCTCTGCCCTATTAGGAAACATTCGCCGCAAAACAAAAAAAGAGTTTACTGGTAACGAAGCTTTTAACTATTATTTAGGCATTTTTTTTTCTGAATCTCAATTAAAAATTTACGACTATAACCGCATTGTAAAAGATTTAAATCATTTAAGTGCAACTGAATTAATAGAAAAACTTAAAGAAAAATTTTATGTTAAACCTATTTTAACTGATTTGTTTAAGCCCACCGCTAAACATGAATTTAGTATGTACCTCAATAATAAATGGTATTCGTTAATAGCAAAGGAAAATATATTTAATAATTTAGATCCTGTTGAAAGTTTAGATTCTTTTATTTTAACAGAACATATCTTGTCTCCTTTATTAGGAATTCACGATTTAAAAACAGATAAACGCATTGCTTTTATCCCAGGCGTTAAAGGCCCCGAAGCACTAAAACAATGTGTTGATGACCATAAAGCCACCATTGCTTTTGGTTTATTTCCGGTTACTTTGGATCATTTAAAATGGATTGCCGATACCAATAATATTATGCCTCCAAAATCTACTTGGGTTGAACCAAAAATGAGAAGCGGCTTAGTTATTTATAGCTTTGAAGAAGTTTAAATATAAAGTTTTTCACATGTCAGTTTCTAATACTATAATAAAAATAAAATCCGAACTACCTTCACACGTAACATTGGTAGCCGTATCAAAAACTAAACCCAATGAATTAATTAATCAAGCTTATTTAGCTGGTCAAATTGATTTTGGAGAAAACTATGTACAGGAGTTAGTAGATAAGTATCAGGAGCTTCCAAAAGATATTCGCTGGCATTTTATAGGGCATTTACAAACAAATAAAGTAAAACTTATTGCACCTTTTGTTAATCTTATTCATGGTGTAGATAGTTTAAAGATACTCGAAGAAATAAATAAACAGGCTCAAAAAAATAATCGAATTATTAATTGTTTGCTGCAAATATATATCGCGCAAGAAGACTCAAAATTTGGATTATCGTTTGATGAATGTCAAGAACTGTTGCAGTCTAACTCTTATTTAAATCTTAAAAATATTTGTGTGGTTGGATTTATGGCCATGGCAAGCAACACAGAGGATAATGAACAAATAAAAAAAGAATTTTTATCTCTAAAAAAATTTCACGAATCAATGGTCTCTATTCAATTACCGCTTAATATCTTAAGTTTCGGTATGAGTAGCGATTATCAATTAGCTATTGAGTGTGGAAGTAATATGATTCGCATTGGTAGCAGCATATTTGGCGAACGCAATTATAAGTCTTAAATTATGTTTGGTGAATTTATTGCTTATTAACTACGATTTGTTGGAGTATTGGAATTTTTCCTTTTACAGAAGCCTCTAAACGTTTTGGGACAGCCGCATTAAATCAGTATCGTTTATTTTTAGGCTGGTTGGTTATCTCAATTTTAATTATTTGTTTTTATCCAATTTCTATTAGTGGTTTATTCTCAAGGCCTCAATTTAACCAAATTTATTTTTAGGATTGTCGGGCATCATTGGTTTTACAATTGGCGATTATTTTAATTTTTCATCTTTTAAAATATTAGGGAGTAAATACTAAAGTTTAATTCTTTATTTTTGTGCCTTTAAATCAAATGCAGTTCGAATTAACAACCAATATTTTGGATAGCTTAATACTTGCTATTGAAGAAAAGAATACTGCTTTTCTGAATAAACAATTGCATGACTTATATCCACAAGATATTGCCATCATTATCAATCAACTTAATTTAGATCAAGCAGCTTACCTTTACGAAATATTAGACGATGATGTTGCGCCTATTGTATTATTAGAATTAGATGATGATAAACGTGAAGAGCTTTTAGCCACTTTTAGTTCGAAAGAAATTGCTGAACAAATTGATAACATGGACAGTGATGATGCTGCCGATGTGATTTCAGAATTACCTAAAAAAATTCAAGAAGAAGTTTTATCTCACATCGAAGACATTGATCAGGCAAGCGACATAGCTGAACTTATTAATTTTGAAGAAGGTACTGCGGGGTCTTTAATGGCCAAAGAATTAGTAAGTGTTTATGCTCACGAAACAGTGAATGCTTGCATTGAAGAAATTCGAAAACAAACCGATAATGTAGACGTTATGTATGCAGTTTACGTGTTAGATACTAACGAACGGTTAATTGGCATGCTATCGTTAAAAAAATTAATTATTTCTCATCCTCTTGCAAAAATTGAAGAGATTTATGAGCCCGATATTCAGTTTGTGAAAACAAACACCTCAACCGAAGATGTGGCAGAGTTTATGCAAAAATTTGATTTAGTTGTTTTACCAGTAGTCGATCAGTTGGGCAGATTAGTTGGCAGAATTACTATTGATGACGTGATGGATGTGATTAAAGAAAACTCTGAAGAAAATATTCAACGCATGAGTGGTATCTCTGATGATGTTGATTCTAACGATAAACTTTGGAGATTATCTCGTGCTCGCATACCTTGGTTATTAGTTGGATTGTGTGGAGGCATTATTGGTTCGCGCATTATTGGTTCTTACGAAGATCAAATTAAAATACATCCCGAAATGGCTTATTTTATTCCCTTAATTGGTGCAATGGGCGGTAATGTTGGCGTTCAAACCAGTGCAATTATTGTTCAAGGTTTAGCAAATAATACATTATTAGGGGATAATATTGGCTCTAAATTATTAAAAGAATTGGGTGTGGGATTAATTAATGGCTTAATTTGTTCAGGTTTAATATTGAGCTACGCCTTTTTAATTGAAGATTGGAAATTAGCAGCAACTGTTAGTTTAGCTCTTATGACTGTAATTTTATGCGCTTCGTTTTTAGGCACCTTTGTACCACTAACATTAAATCGGTTTAAAATAAATCCTGCCCTGGCTACTGGGCCATTTGTTACCACTCTCAACGATATCATCGGCATTACCATTTACTTTTTTATGGGCCACATTTTATATTCTTTTTTTTAAGATAGCTTCTATTGTAGCTTAACAGACAAAAGGGTACTGTTATTTGTATAAAAGCAGGTATTAATCCAAATAATTTTGTTCTTTTTAAAAAAAATCATTAATTTTGCAATCCAAATTTAATAATTTGGCCCGTTCGTCTAGGGGTTAGGACACGTCCCTTTCACGGATGAAACACGGGTTCGATTCCCGTACGGGCTACCAAAACAGATTAAAAACCCTTGTAAATCAAATATTTGCAAGGGTTTTTGATTTTTAGTAGGCTGTTTTGTAGGCTCTATTTTTGTTTTAAAGAATGGGTTTAAAAAAAAAATCTAAAAACGATATATTCTGTGTTTGAAGTTTTTTTAGATTTAGTTTCACCATTTGATTATTTATAAAAAATGATTAAATTCACTAAAATAAATATTAGCCAATTTATGGCGGTTATTATACCCATATAGGTATTATACCCGCCATTTTATGGCGGGTATAAACAAGTTATGGGCAAGGCTATTTAGACCCGACATTGACAGAAATAGAATGAAATTAACAAGACTTTTTAACGATTTTTTTGAAAGCGAAAAAGCAGGTGGACTAATTTTAGTTTTCGTGACAGTTCTTTCACTTGTTCTTGCAAACTCGGCTCTGCAGAAAGACTATATTCATTTTTGGCATTTTAACCTGGGCGGACACAGTATAGTGCATTGGATTAATGACGGCTTAATGACCATATTTTTTCTACTCATTGGTTTGGAGTTAGAACGAGAAATTTATCACGGAGAACTTTCCGACATAAAAAATGCTTCATTACCAATCTTTGGTGCAATTGGTGGTATGCTTGTTCCAGCAGGACTATTTTTATTGCTCAACTTCGGAACAGACACTCAAGCAGGTGCAGGTATTCCAATGGCGACAGACATTGCTTTTGCCATTGGTATTTTATCTCTTTTAGGTAATCGTGTTCCGACCTCTCTAAAAATATTCTTGACAGCTTTGGCTGTAATGGACGACTTGGGGGCAATCATAGTTATTGCAATTTTTTACACGACCTCAATTGCATTTATAAATTTATTTATTGCACTTGGAGTTTTTGGTTTTCTACTCATATTAAATAGACAGAAAGTTCACAACTTAATTCCGTATTTAATTGGCGGAGTAGTAATGTGGTATTTTATGTTGCATTCTGGCGTTCACGCAACAATAACTGGTGTTTTGTTAGCATTTGCAATTCCATTCGGCAACGGTGGAGAAAAATCACCTTCATATATTCTTCAATATTTCTTACACAAACCTGTTGCTTTTTTTATTCTTCCATTGTTTGCAGTCGCCAATACTTGCATTTCGGTTGGCGACAGTTGGCAAAGTAGTTTAGGACAAACAAACAGTTTAGGAATTATGGCAGGACTTGTAATCGGAAAACCTTTAGGCATTTGGCTCTTTTCATTTATCGGTGTTGGTTTAGGACTTTGTGCATTGCCGACAGACTTGAAATGGAAAAATATAATTGGTGCAGGTTTTTTAGGCGGTATCGGTTTTACAATGTCAATCTTCATTACACTTCTTGCGTTTGAAAATGCAGACATCGTAAACAATTCAAAAATTGCAATTCTAATCGCCTCGCTTATTGCAGGTGCAATTGGTTTTTTTTGGCTTCGTTTTACCCTTTCAAAAAAGATAAGTGCCAGCCGTTAAACCTTGCCTAACTCGCTTAAAATTGTAACTTCGTAAAATGAATATTAATCCAATAAAAAGAATAAACTCAATCATTGAATGGACACAAACCAAGCTTAACAAAAAGCAATTCATAATATTTTCAAGTATCCTCGTTGGACTTTCTGTTGGTTTAGCCGCAATTATCTTAAAAACATTCGTTCACTATATTTTTATTGCTGCCACCTTTAAGGAGTTAGGCAATTTCAAATATTTATTCCTTGTATTACCAATCATTGGAATATTTCTGACGGTTTTAGTTGTCAAAAAACTACTTCACGGAAAACTTGACAAAGGATTATCTCATATACATTATGCTATATCCAAAAAATCAAGTATTGTACCTAAAGACCAAATGTATGCTCAAATATTGACCAGTTCTTTAACAGTTGGTTTTGGCGGTTCAGCAGGTCTTGAAGCTCCAATTGTAATTACAGGTGCTGCAATTGGTTCAAATTATTCAAAAACCTATCATTTAAATTATAAAGAAAGAACGTTACTTTTAGCTTGTGGCATTGCAGCGGGAATTGGTGCAACTTTTAATGCTCCTATTGCAGGGGTTTTGTTCGCATTAGAAGTTTTACTAATTGACATTAGTATTTCTGCATTCACACCGCTAATTATTTCAGCAGCTACGGGTGCATTAATTTCAAAAATAATTCTGCAAGACGACATTCTTTTATCATTCCAATTACAACAACCGTTTAATTATAACAATGTACCATTTTATATACTCTTAGGTTTATTGGCGGGTATAATTTCAGTTTATCATTCTCGTGCGTTTACAAAAATTGAAAATATTTTTAGTAAGTCACCAAATAAAATATATTTAAATGCAGCAATTGGAGGATTAGCAATAGCGGCTCTTCTTTTTGTTTTTCCTTCGTTATTTGGAGAGGGTTATCAAAGTATAAAGTCTCTTGCTTTGCAACAACCAGAAAATTTATTAGACAACGGGTTTTTTCAAAACTACAAAAGCAATGGATGGTTTGTTTTAATTTTTGTTGGTGTTCTAATATTCGTAAAGGCAATTGCAACTGCACTTACATTAGGAAGCGGTGGCAATGGCGGAAATTTCGCACCCTCTCTATTTGTTGGTTCATACCTTGGTTTTTTTCTTTCAAGGTGTTTAAATATGCTTCATTTAACAAATTTACCCGAAAGCAATTTTACTATTGTTGGTATGGCGGGTATATTAAGCGGACTTTACCACGCACCATTGACAGCAATATTTTTAATAGCAGAAATAACAGGCGGCTACACACTAATGATACCTCTAATGATTGTTTCTTCTATAAGTTATGCAATATCAAAATACTTTGAACCATTCTCAATGGACACTAAAATACTCGGACAAAGTGGAAAAATATTTACAGATGACCGAGACCATAATATTCTGACAACAATCAGAACTTCAAATTTAATTGAAACCGATTTTCAAAAAATATCACCCAATGACACATTGGGGAATTTGGTTGAAATAATATCAAAATCCACAAGAAATATTTTTCCAGTTACGGACACCGAGAATAAATTATTAGGTATCATTATTCTTGACAACATAAGGGACATTATGTTTAAAAATGAAATGTATGATAAAGTAACTGCAAAAGAACTAATGACAAATCCTCCAACAACAATTTCTCCAACTCAGACAATGGAAACAGTAATGAAAAAATTTGACGAAACAGGAGCTTGGAATTTACCCGTTATAGACAACGGACAATATGTTGGGTTCATTTCTAAATCAAGTGTATTTACAAGTTATCGGACAAAATTAAAAGCAACGACAATATCATAATGAAAACAAGCTGGACAAACGGAACGGAAAGAAGCCCAGCCCATAACAAGGGTTTGGCAAAAGTGGCGGTTCAGAGCTCCGCAGACACATTTGTGGGTAATCAAAGTTTTGGTTCTCCGCATCAACATTTGTGGTGAAAATCGCCACCTTCGCCAAGCCCGAAACCGTTAGTGTTAATTATAAAATAAATAAATTATTTATGAAATCGGTATTATACAGACTTTTGGGTTATCCAATTGCATTGATTTTCGTTGTTTTTCTTTTTAATATAGATATCTCTGGACAGACTGAAGACGCTCAAGAATTAATAAAAAATTCACCGTTTTTTGATGAATGGAAAGTTTATTATTCGTTGGGGGTTTTAATTATAATTAGTGGTCTTTTGGAAAAATCCGAATCACCAAAAATCGATAATAATTTACTCCTTAAAATTTTATTTTGTGTTATCTCCTTATTTTTTACTTTTCTTGGGTATAAATTTCAACCTGAATCCGAAAACTCCGTTTCTTACAATTGGATGGATTATTTTAAAATGATATTCTTTGGCAGTATATGGATTGGCCTCTATGTTCAAATGTTTATTAAGAGTAAAAAGAATAACTAACACTAACAGCGTGTAAGCGCTATTAAAACATGCGCCTACACACAAACCGTTAGGGGCAACCCTAAAAGACAACAATTCTCCGCAGACAGCGACTTAGTAATTTCACACTTTACCTACCGACAGTTAATATTTTTTCAATAATTCTTTTGTAGTTTAAATCTTTATCGTAATATTGCAATCTAAATATATAAAAATGGGTGCAACTAAGACAGAGCATTTTACCGACAAACAAAACGCCATTGCGACACTTGCCAAAGCATTAGGACATCCTGCAAGGGTTGCAATAATGGAGTATTTAATGAAAGTAGACACTTGTATTTGCGGAGACATCGTAAATGAATTGCCTTTAGCACAGCCGACAGTTTCTCAACACTTGAAAGAACTCAAGACTGCTGGACTAATTAAAGGAAGCATTGAGGGCAATGCGATTTGCTACTGCATAGACGAAAAAGCATTGGACAAACTTCAAAGCTATTTTGCAAAGATTTCGACCAAATTAGAAAAGAAGAGAAATAATTGTTGCTAATTAAAAATCAAACAAAATGAAACTATCAGAATTCAAACAACGACTGAATACAGTTAATAATGTAAATTTTATTCAACCAAACGGCACAAATGTTCCAAGTCATTTTCATATTACAGAGGCTGGACTTGTTACTAAACACTTCATCGACTGCGGTGGTAAAGAACGGACAGAGAAAGTAATCAACTTTCAACTCTGGACTTCTAAAGACTTCGACCACCGATTAGAACCAACCAAACTTTTAAAAATCATTACACTTTCAGAAAAAATATTCGGCAACGAGGACTTAGAAATCGAAGTGGAATATCAAACCGACACGATTGGTAAATATGGTTTAGACTTTCAAAGCGAAAACTTTTTGCTAACAGCAAAGCATACCGACTGCTTAGCAAAAGACAATTGCGGAATTCCAAATGAAAAACAGAAATTACAATTAGCAGAATTAGAAACTTCAAAATCTTGTTGCACTCCCGGAGGCGGCTGCTGTTAACCGTATGAAAGAATTTTTCCTAAAATATAAAAAGCCAATTGTTATAACTGTTTCCATCACAGTATTGCAAATCATTTTCGGCTTTGACCCAAAGTTTTGTATCATCAATTTAGTTTGGTTAACCGTATAAAACAAAATATAGCAATGACAAAAATTTTATTTCTCTGTATTCATAACTCTGCACGAAGTCAAATGGCAGAAGCATATCTCAAAAAAATTGGCGGAGAAAAATTCCAAGCCGAAAGTGCAGGACTTGAAGCAGGCAAACTAAATCCGCTTGCTGTAGAAGTAATGAAAGAAGACGGTATTGATATTTCAAGCAATACGACCAAAGACGTATTTGATTTTTTCAAAGAAGGCCGACTTTATCAATATGTTGTAACTGTTTGTGATGAAGCAAACTCAGCTCGATGTCCTATATTTCCTGGAATGCACAAAAAAATCAACTGGAGTTTTGCAGACCCTTCCCAGTTTGTAGGAACATATGAAGAAAAGTTACAACAGACAAGAGAAGTTCGGGACAAAATTAAAGAAGCTGTTCTTGCATTGACTAAAGAGTTGGATTAACTTGAAACATCTACACTTTAGACAGAAGGGCAGCCCCTAACATCACCTAAGCAAGATGCTGAGTTCGTGCAAGTCGCAAGCGCTTTTTTTCATCGGTGTAAACTTTTTGTTGGCGCTTGCCATAAAGTTCAGAACATTTAATTAAGTTTGTAGGAGCAGACAGTGAAGAGCTTTTAAATCCGCACCTCGCTTAGCTGCAAAACGTTAGCGGTCATTGTAAATAACGACATACGACAAATGAATAAATTGACAACTTCTCTATTTTCCGAGCTTAACTGTAATTAAAAAATGAATATGAATTTTATTTCAAAATACTCAATTAAGACATTTTTAGGATTGCTGCTGGCTG
>CAMCZO010000077.1 GCA_945887955.1 Chitinophaga pinensis
AAATAAAAATAAAAATAAAAATAAAAAAAAGGTATTTATTAATCATAATAAAGTATTAATAAATCAAAATTACGACTGGAGAGGATAGAAATTAAAAGCAATACAAATAGTTTTACACAGTTTACTTGTATAAAAACACTAAATATTTATTTTTTTTGTAGATGATGGTATGATCTCCAAATCATAAAGAGGCCTATTAAAATAAAAGGCAAACTTAATATTTGCCCCATATTAATTGGCAAACTATTTTCGAAATCGGCTTGATTTTCCTTAAAAAATTCGTCGATAAAACGTTCAACAAACAATAATACACATAATAGGCCAAACATAAAACCTGGCCCAACTTTTTCGCGTTTATTTTTCCAGAACCAATACATAAATACAAATAAAAATAAGCAATAAATTGCTTCGTATAATTGAGCTGGATGCCTAGGTAAATTATCTTCTCTACTAAAAATAAATGCCCAAGGTACATTTGTAACACGGCCAATTATTTCGCTATTAATTAAATTTCCTATTCTAATAAACATGGCTGCAAGAGGCACAACAATTACCAAGCGATCGAATAACCATAACCAGTTTTCTTTTTGTTTACGGCAGTATAAAATCATAGCAACAATAATACCAATTGCACCACCATGGCTTGCCAAGCCACCTTCATATACTTTTAACATATTAAGAGGATGAGATAAGTACCCTTCATTTATTAATTGACCATAAGTATTAAACTCGTCAAACCAAGGGCCGTAAAATAAACAATGGCCAAATCTTGCACCTAAAACTGTACCTAAAATAATATAAAGCGTTAAAGAATCTAAAGCTTTTTCGGTTCGACCTTCGGCTTTATAAATTCGATTCATAAAAAAGTGGCTTGCAATAAAAGCCAATGCCCACATAAGGCCATACCATCGCACTGGCCAATTAATTGAAGGTATAGTAAATACTTCAGGACTTGGATTCCACAAAATGTAATCTAATATCATATAGGCAAATGTAAGAAAATTTACTTTTAAAAATATAGATAATTATGAGGTGCTGAGATAAATAATATTGCAATCGTAATAAAATTTATATTTTTGTATATATGATTAATGTAGCAATATTTGCGAGCGGAGAAGGAACTAATGCAGAAAACTTATTTAATTATTTTGCCAACGATTCTCGAATTAAAATTAAATTAGTAGTAACCAATAAGGATGATGCTGGAATTATATTACGTGCTGCAAAGTATAAAAAAAATGTGCATATACTAAGTAAATCAGCACTTCAAAACTACAGTAATCAGTTTATAGAATTTTTAAAAGTAGAACATATAGAGTTAATTGTATTAGCAGGTTTTTTATTAAAAATTCCAATTGAATTTATAAATGCTTTTCCTAATAAAATTATTAATTTGCATCCCTCGTTATTACCAAAATATGGAGGAAAAGGCATGTTTGGTAAGTATGTTCATCAAGCAGTAATTGATAATAAGGAAAAACAAAGTGGAATAACTATACATTTTGTGAATGAAGAGTTTGATAAAGGAGAAATTATTTTACAAGCAACATGTGAAATAAATTTAAACGAAACGGTTGAAACCTTGACTAAAAAAATTCAAGAACTCGAATTTGAGCATTTTCCTAAAGCAATAGAAATTTTTTTATAAATTTTTAAATTTCATTGATTTATATTCTTCCATTTTTTATTTCATTTACTACATTAGGATCTAAAAGTGTAGTTGTGTCACCTAAATTATTTAAATCATTTTCAGCGATTTTTCTTAAAATTCGTCGCATGATTTTTCCACTTCTAGTTTTAGGAAGCCCATTAACAAACTGAATTTTGTCGAGTTTTGCAAAGGGGCCTATAATATTTGATACTGTTTGTGTGATGTTATTATTTAATGCAATTACATCATCAATATTTTTATTATAAATAATGTAGGCATAAATACCTTGTCCTTTTATATCATGCGGATATCCAACTACAGCGCTTTCTATAACTCCTTTGTGTTGATTAATAGCATTTTCAATTTCGGCTGTACCAATACGATGACCACTAACATTTAATACATCATCAACTCGACCTGTAATTCGATAATTTCCATTCGCATCTCTAAAAGCACCATCGCCGGTATAGTATTTATTTTCGTATGTAGAAAAATAAGTTTTACGACAACGTTCGTGATCTCCAAAAGTTGTTCGAATGATTGAAGGCCATGCTTGTTTGATGCAAAGATTTCCGCTTACATTATTTTCTTCAATTTCTTTTCCGTTTTCATCTATTAAGCAAGGAACGATTCCTGGCATAGGTAAAGTGGCAAATGATGGAATTGCTGGAGTAATACCAGCTAAATTTGAAATTAAAATACCACCAGTTTCTGTTTGCCACCAGGTATCTACAATAGGGCATTTATTTTTCCCTATGTTCGTGTTATACCAATGCCACGCTTCTTCGTTTATAGGTTCTCCAACTGTTCCTAATACTTTTAAAGAAGATAAATCTTTTCCTTTTAAAGGTTCTAAGCCATAACTCATTAAACTTCTAATAGCGGTTGGAGCTGTATATAAAGTATTTATTTTAAATTTATCAATTATATCCCATAATCTGCTTGCATTTGGCCAAGTTGGTATTCCTTCAAATAAAACTGTTGTAGCACCTGCGCTCAAAGGACCATATAACAAATAACTATGTCCTGTAATCCAACCAATATCGGCGGTACAAAAAAAGATGTCGTTTGTTTGATATTGAAATGTATTTATAAAAGTATAATTGGTGTATATCATATAACCAGCAGTAGAATGAACTACTCCTTTTGGTTTTCCGGTTGAGCCGGAGGTGTATAAAATAAATAAAGGATCTTCGGCCTCCATCACTTCTGCTTCAAAAATATTACAATTTTTTGTTTCAATTTTTTTTATTTCTTCTTCCCACCAAGTATCTCTTCCTTCAATCATATTTAATGGAATTTGAGTTCTAGAATATACGATAACGCGTTTAACAAATGGACAAGAAATTAAAGCTTCGTCTATTACACTTTTTAAAGGAATGTTTTTTTGGCCACGAAAAGCACCATCGCAAGTGATAACGAATTCAGATTTAGCATCGTGTAATCTATCAGAAATACTTTGAGCCGAGAACCCACCAAATACAACCGAATGAATGGCGCCTATTCTTGCGCAAGATAAAACGGCGATTGCTAGCTCAGGAATCATTCCCATATAAATACAAACGGTGTCGCCTTTTTTTACGCCATTGTTTTTTAAAACATGAGAAAATTGACAAACTTGTTTATACAAATCATTATAAGTTAATACACGGTTTTGTTCATTTGGATTATTAGGTTCCCAGATGATGGCAGCTTGATCACCAAATTTATTTAAATGACGGTCTAAACAATTTTCGGTAATATTTAATTGAGCGCCCTTGAACCACTCTATTTTTGGATCTTTAAAATTCCATTCTGATACTGAATCCCACTTTTTTTTCCAAATAAAATTTTGTGCTATTTCTTCCCAAAATTGAGCTGGTTGTTTGATGCTTTTCTGATAAGCTTGATGATATTCTTCTAAATTAGAAATTTGATAAGGGAATGATTTCATGTTTTTTTAAGAACTATAAAAATTAATATAAATTTTACAGCAAATAAATTAATAGTAGTTCAATATAAATTTAATTTATTTTTAATAAATATCAAAATAAAATTTGTTGAGAATAAAAAATTTAAGGATAGTTTTAAGTAAAAATAAATTAATTAAAACAAAAACTCCTCCATGTTAAATCTTAAATGTAAGATTTGTGGTGATTGAATAATTTTTGTTTTGATTGTTTTCTTGAAAAATATTATCTTTTGATTGATACATTTTAGCTTCGACTCTAAATTTTACTTTTTTATTTATACTAAAATCAAGGTTTGATGAAAAACCAAATACTTGAAAGCCATTTAAGGTATTTGTAGTAATAATTATTTGATGTTTATCATAATAATATTCTCCTCTGCAGGCTATTTTTATATTATCATTTAAATTATATTTGATTATTAATCCAGGGGTATACCAAATACCATAGTTTTTTAAATCGTATTTATCGTTACCGATATCAAAATTAGCAATTAATCCAATTTTTTTATTTGGTTCGTATTGAATGAAAAAATTATGAAATACTCTAAAAGCATTTATGGTATCAGGTTTATCTGTTCCTAAAAAATTACTATAGTTAAACGTTAATTTTTCTGATGATTTATAATTTAATTGTAAACCAATTGATGGATTTTGAATATGGTCTGGCTTTTTAATTCTTTGCCAACCATTCAAAACTAAAAAAGCAAGATTTAATTTTTCGTTTTTTGATGTATAATTTAATTTTATACCAGTTTCATAATAAGGAGAGTTTTCGGCTGAAAGACTTCGGGTTAGACTCCAACAATCATCACTTATTGCACTTTCAGCGCCAATATGAGAAGGCATTAAACCGGCATCTAGCCATAAATTATTTTTTTTAGAAAGTTTGATTCCAATATTTGCATTATAGATAAATTGAGCCCAATTTGTTTCTGCACTTAAATTATATTGAGCATAATTTCCTAACATTAAATCTAAATTAGCTCTAAAATTATTTTCTGAATAATTAGATTTAATTACAATTAAATTAAAATTTATTTCATTATGTCGTTTGTGATTATATAAAAAATTAGGCTTTTCGTGATTTTGTGGATTTGAAAAATCGTAGCTGTAGTATAATTCACCATACCCACTAATTGTTAATTTTTTAATTGAATCGTTTTGAGAAAATAAAGATTTAAAATAAAATATTAATAATACTATTAAAATTTTTTTCATGATTTATTTTGAAATGATTTATTTTTAATGAAATAATCAATAATCAATGTAATTTGAATATAAATTAATAAATTTTTATTAGAAAATCTAAAATAATTTTAAATAACTAAGTTACTACTAATAAAATTATTTTTGTATTAGTATTTTTTTAGTTGCCATTTTACCATCACAATTTATTTGAATGTGATAAAATCCATTGGCTAAGTTCGATAAATCTATAGTTGCACTTTCGTTTAAATAAGAATTAGTTGCATTAACAACTTCACCTAATAAATTAATTACTTTTATTGAAATATTTTTTGATATAGAATTTTCAAATTTTATAGTTATGTTCCCGTTGCTTGGGTTTGGAAAAATATTTAACGTGTTTTCAAAACTTAGATCAGTAATTCCGTTTGCTAATGCAGGCTTACTAAAATAAACATTATCAATATATAAAGTTCCTGTTCCTGTTGGATTTCCTGAAAAAATTAATTGAGCTATATGATTTTTTGTAGTTAAACCAGTAAAAGAAGTTAGATTAATATCAAAGCTATTCCACCCATTTTGAATTGGAGTGAATTCTAATTCATGCTCTTTATCATCATTAGGACTTCCTTGATACACGCCATTTGCACCCCAATCAACTAACTTTATTCTGAATTTTGTCATGTTAGGAGTATAGGCATTTACATGAAATTTAGTCATGCTTGAAATGTTAATCATATTTGCTCCTGTAGTCTCTATGCCAACAAAATCTAAATTTGTATAAACTCTAGTTTCGTTACCTGCAATTTGAAGTGTTGAGGTATTTCCGGCTGACCATGAAGTTAGCCAGGTATTTACTGCAACATTAGTGTAAGTGTCGCAATACATTGAAATAACATCTGCTGCTGCTGCAGTTGGAGATGGAGCTGCAACTGAAGGAGCTTGTGCTTGAGTATTTAAATTAATTGTAAATGAGATTAAAAAAATCGATAATGTTCGTAATTTTAATGAAGTAATTGTTTTCATGTTTAGTCTATTTTTAAAAATTAATATTCTCAAAATTACATAATAATTGTATTATTTACAATAAGTAAAATAAAAAAATCCTCTATTTTTAGAGGATTTTTTTATTATTTGATTATAATTTTAAATTATTATTCTTTTATAATGCTTCCTTTATAAATAGGTTGATTATTATTAAGTATTGTGATAAAATAAATCCCCTTTTCGAAAGTTTTTATATTGAAATCATTTATCATTTCTGCTTTTTGAGTTTTAATTATTTGTCCTAATACATTAGTAATTTTTATAAAACAATTATCGTAGCTTTTTAAATTAATTGTAAATACGCCTTCATTAGGATTTGGATAAATTTGAATTTCGTTTTGAGAAATAATCGAATTAATACCAGTACATTCAGATACTATTATTTGAGCACTAGCAGTTCCAACACATCCATTAGAATTTGACCCCATTACATAAAAGACTGTAGAAGTTGATGGTGTTACTGAAATATTGTTAGCCACCCATGAATTATTCCAGGTATATGTATTAGCTCCACTTGCATTTAAGTTCACATATTCTCCAGCGCAAATTGTTTGATTGCCTGTAATAGAGATTGTTGGGCTAGGATTAACACTTAAACTAATAATACCATTTGAAGAACAACCGGTTAAAGAATTTGTTCCTGTAACGGTATAGGTTGTATTAATTGTAGGGCTGACAATAGCTGAGCCTGAACCACCCTGAACTGTAAATGACGTCATTCCAATAGGATTTATTGTATAAGATTGACCGTTACAAATAGAAGCATTATTAGATTGAAGATTTGATTTACTGAAGTATATATTATCAACATATAGTATCCCATTTCCTACTGGATTGCCTGATAAAATTATCTGAGCAATATGGGCTTTATTTACTAAACCACCACTGGCAAAATTGGATAGCGGAATGTTGTAAGTGTTCCATCCATTTAAAGTTGGCGTGTAAGTTAGTTCAGCTTCAGTATCATCATTAGGTGTTCCTTGATAAATTCCGTTAGCGCCCCAATCAACTAATTTAACTCTAAATTGAGTCATATTTGGAGTATAAATATCAATATTAAAGTGGGTCATACAGTTCGCATTAATCATATTTGCTCCAGTAGTTTCAATGCCAACAAAATTTAAATTTGAATATAATCTTGTATCGTTACCAGCAATTTGAAGAGTAGATGTGTTGCCAGCCGACCAATTAGTTAACCAAGTATTTACCCCAACATTAGTATAGGTATTACTAAATAATGAAATTACATTTGCCTGAGCAGCAGTTGGAGTTGGAGCAGCTACTGATGGAGTGGGATTTGATAAGGTTGAGGAAGAAAAAGTAATGTTATCGAAATAACAAATGTTGTTAGAAGTTCTGCTCGGATTCATTTTAAAATCAGGAAAAATAATTATTTGATCTATTCCTGAAGATGATGGTGCATTTAATACTGCTGTGAAATTAAAAGTTAATTCTTCCCATTGATTGATTAATGTATTCGCTACTTTAATTTCTCCTGTAGATGCATTACCAAGTGTAGCAAATTTTATCCCAACGTCACTAATAACTGGCTTATATACCATCATTTTAACTATACAATTAGATGGTGTTAAAGTAAATGTTCCTATGCCAGCTCCATGAGTTGTTTCGCATCCTGCCCAGGGGTTACCTGTTACTAAAGCATTAAATTTAGCAACAGTACTGGATAGATTAATTCCTGTTGGACTAGGATTTGCTGTTATTGTAAGAGATGGATTGGTAGGAAAGTTTTCAAATACAGTCCAAGTCCAACTTGCCCCAAAACCAGGTGTTTCAAAATTAATTGGTCCATTTTGAGAACTAGCTGTGAAGTTAATCAAAAGCGTTAGAATTAAAGCATTAAATAATTTACCAATTGTTAGTTTTAATTTTATCATAAATGAAGTTTTAGTTTAAATTTAATTATAACAAATATATATAATTATTGTATTAAATACAATAAGTCTAATTTTTTTTAATTTAATAGATAAAAGAAATTGATTTTATTTTATCATCCAAGAACCACCAACGCTTATAACATTATTTAGTGCTAAATAATCTGAATATGAATTCTCAGTTAACCCGCCTGTTGGGCAAAAAATAACATGAGGAAAAACCAGTTGATATGTTTTTAAAGCAGGAATTCCTCCAAATAAATTAGCAGGAAAGAATTTAAAAAAAGACCAACCAAATTGTAATCCTAAAATAATGTCACTAGGTGTAGCAATGCCAGGAATAAATGGAATTTTAGAATTAATTAATTCATTTTTTAATTCTAAACTTATTCCGGGGCTAACCATAAAATCTACGCCAATTAAAGTTGCCTTTTTAATTTGTTCAACATTAATAATAGTTCCAACACCTAAACAAATTTCTTTTGAATAATTATTCTTTATCAATTCAATAGCTTTAAAAGCAATTTCTGTTCTGAGTGTTACTTCAATACATCTAATATTTTTTGATAAAAGAGATTTAATTGTGCTATCAATTTCTTTTATATCATTAATGGTTACAACCGGAATTATTGAATGTTGTTTTAAAATAGATTCGATGTTATTTTGAATTAGGTTTTGCATAAATGGCTAAGTAATTTAATTATAAAAAACTTGCTCCTTCTTCACTTGAAGAAACTAGTGCACGCATATTAAAAAACAACTCTCTTCCTAAACCAAAAACATTAGAATTATCTTTTGTTCTTGCTAATCTATTAATTATTTGATGGTCTATACAATTTAATTCTCCCGTAATTGCATTTAAGACAATAAGATCACCAGTTTGAATTTTAGAAATCATTCCGCCATCTCGAGCTTCTGGAACAACATGGATTGCAGCAGGAACTTTTCCAGAAGCGCCAGACATTCTTCCATCTGTAATTAAGCCCACTTTAAAACCTCTTTTTTGTAATATAGTTAGTGTAGGAGTAAGTTGATGAAGTTCAGGCATTCCATTTTGTTTTGGACCTTGAAAAGGGAATACGGCAATAAAATCTTTATTCAATTCATTATTTTTAAAAGCCTTAATTAAATCTTCTTGTTCGTCAAATACAATTGCTTCTGCTTCAATAATCATCTGATTAGATTCTACAGCCGATGTCTTCATAACTGCTCTTCCTATATTTCCCTTCATCATTCGTATTCCACTTTTTGGTTGAAAGGGATCTGAAACCCCTCTAATAATTGTTTCATTTAATGATTTTTTTTGACCTTCCTCCCAAACTAATTTATTTTCTTTAATTTTTGATTCTTTAGTATACTTATCTAATCCAAACCCAAGAATTGTATTTACATCCTTATGCAATAAACCATTTTCAAGTAAAGTATTTATTACAAAACCCATTCCACCAGCAGCATGAAAATGATTAACATCAGCTGCTCCATTTGGATAAACTTTAGTTAATAGAGGGATTATTTCCGATAATTCAGAAAAGTCATCCCAATTGATTAGTATTCCAGCAGCTTTTGCAATAGCAATTAAGTGAATCGTATGATTCGTTGATCCTCCTGTGGCAAGCAATCCAATAATCCCATTAACAATAGTTTTTTCATTAATTATATTACATAAAGTAGCATCAAACGATTTTTTAATTGCTGTTTGAGCAATAATTTTTACGACTTCTTCATTTAATAATTCTCTTAACCTCGTGTTTGGATTTACAAAGCTAGAACCTGGCAATTGAAGGCCCATAACTTCCATTAGCATTTGATTACTATTGGCTGTCCCATAAAATGTACAAGTTCCTGGCGAATGATAAGAGTCTGATTCTCCTTTTAATAATGCGGCTCTATCTATTTTCCCTTCTGCAAAATCTTGTCTGATTTTTGATTT
>CAMCZO010000078.1 GCA_945887955.1 Chitinophaga pinensis
CCTTGCCAGTAAAGAGCAACTCGTAGGCTCATTATACAAAAGGCACGCCGTCACCCCACTTAAGGGCTCCGACCGCTTGTAAGCGCATGGTTTCAGGTTCTATTTCACTCCGCTGTTCGCGGTTCTTTTCACCTTTCCTTCACAGTACTAGTTCACTATCGGTCTCTTAGGAGTATTTAGCCTTACCGGATGGTGCCGGCAAATTCCTACAGGGCGTCTCCGACCCCGCAGTACTCAGGATACTACTAGGTATATACTTAATTTCGTGTACGGGATTATCACCCTCTTTGATTGGCCTTTCCAAACCTATTCCACTATTAAATATAAGTCCACATTGTAGTCCTATAACCCCAGGGTAACCGTAATTACTCTGGTTTGGGCTGTTCCGCGTTCGCTCGCCACTACTTACGGAATCATTATTTATTTTCTTCTCCTCCTCCTACTTAGATGTTTCAGTTCAGAGGGTTTGCTTTCCTTGCGGAATGACTAGTCTTCAACTAGCCGGGTTGTCCCATTCAGAAATCTAGGGATCAAATCGTATTTGCCAATCCCCCTAGCTTATCGCAGCTTATCACGTCTTTCATCGCCTCTAAGAGCCAAGGCATCCTCCATGCGCCCTTATTTACTTTCTTGTTGGCGCTAATTTAATAACCACCTTTAATAACTTGTTTATAGACTCTATTATTGTAAGTCTGTCTGTTGTCCAACTCTTTATTATATCTTAGGTAAACCTAGATTTTTTAGAGTATGGAACTCTCGTGTCTTTATCAATATGTCAATGAACGTATTTATCTTTTAGATAAATCTGTGGAGAATATCGGAGTCGAACCGATGACCTCCTGCGTGCAAGGCAGGCGCTCTAGCCAGCTGAGCTAATCCCCCAAAATTAAGCCTTGTAGTCCCGAGCGGATTTGAACCGCTGACCCCTACATTATCAGTGTAGTGCTCTAACCAACTGAGCTACGGGACTATTTATAATGTAGTCGGCAGTTTTTCAGTCTGCAGTTTTTACAGTCTCTTGCTGCTTACTGCCTTCTGAAGACTACTTTTTTCCGCCTCTTTTGGCAAAGCCTTTCACCCAGCTCTTGTTTTGGGTTTTCTTCAATATCTTTAAAAAGATTGATAAACTTAAATAGTAAATAATTCTTGCATTTTTTATTAACACACCCTTATTGAGGGATGGCTCCAGAAAGGAGGTGTTCCAGCCGCACCTTCCGGTACGGCTACCTTGTTACGACTTAGCCCCAATTATCGGTTTTACTCTAGGCGGCGCCTTACGGCTACCGACTTTAAATACCCCCAACTTTCATGGCTTGACGGGCGGTGTGTACAAGGCCCGGGAACGTATTCACCGCGCCATTGCTGATGCGCGATTACTAGCGAATCCAGCTTCATGGGGTCGAGTTGCAGACCCCAATCCGAACTGAGACTATTTTTGAAGATTTGCATCATGTTGCCATGTAGCTGCCCTCTGTAATAGCCATTGTAGCACGTGTGTAGCCCAGGACGTAAGGGCCGTGATGACTTGACGTCATCCCCACCTTCCTCACCGCTTGCGCGGGCAGTTCCACTAGAGTCCCCGGCCGAACCGCTGGCAACTAATGGTAGGGGTTGCGCTCGTTGCGGGACTTAACCCAACACCTCACGGCACGAGCTGACGACAGCCATGCAGCACCTAGTTTCGGGTCATTGCTGACTAACTCCTTTCAGAGTTATTCCCTAACTTTCAAGCCCTGGTAAGGTTCCTCGCGTATCATCGAATTAAACCACATGCTCCTCCGCTTGTGCGGGCCCCCGTCAATTCCTTTGAGTTTCACCGTTGCCGGCGTACTCCCCAGGTGGATTACTTATCGCTTTCGCTAAGCCACTAAAAGTTGCCCTCTAGCAGCGAGTAATCATCGTTTACGGTGCGGACTACCAGGGTATCTAATCCTGTTTGATCCCCGCACTTTCGAGCCTCAGTGTCAGTTACAGCTTTGTGAGCTGCCTTCGCAATCGGTGTTCTATGACATCTCTATGTATTTCACCACTACATGTCATATTCCGCCCACAGCAACTGTACTCAAGACCAACAGTATCAATGGCAATTTCTTCGTTAAGCGAAGAGATTTCACCACTGACTTATCAGTCCACCTACGCTCCCTTTAAACCCAATGAATCCGGATAACGCTTGCATCCTTCGTCTTACCGCGGCTGCTGGCACGAAGTTAGCCGATGCTTATTCTCACCATACTATCAGCCCCCTACACGTAGGGGGGTTTTCTCCGGTGTAAAAGCAGTTTACGACCCATAGGGCCTTCTTCCTGCACGCGGCATGGCTGGATCACCCTTGCGGGCATTGTCCAATATTCCTTACTGCTGCCTCCCGTAGGAGTCGGATCCGTGTCTCAGTATCCGTGTGGGGGTTAATCCTCTCAGATCCCCTACTGATCGTTGCCTAGGTGAGCCGTTACCTCACCTACTAGCTAATCAGACGCATACTCATCTTTTACCGTCGGAACTTTCAAATCAACTGGATGCCCAGTCAACTGTTATGGGGTATTAATCTCTCTTTCGAAAGGCTATCCCCCTGTAAAAGGCAGATTATATACGTGTTACGCACCCGTGCGCCGGTCGCCAGCGATATTGCTACCCTGCTGCCCCTCGACTTGCATGTATTAGGCCTGCCGCTAGCGTTCATCCTGAGCCAGGATCAAACTCTCCATTGTAAAAAAAAGTTTGTCCCTCAGATTCACTCTATTAATATAAATACCAATAAAGCGAAACTTGCTAATTTAGCTCATTTCATATTTTATTATCTTAAGGACGTTATGTTGTCTTTTGCAACATCCCTCAAGGGCTAGTGTATATCGCTATACTTTAAAGCTTTGTGTGTTAATTCGTAAATACTGACTTTCGAGATTTTATTCTCTCCAGTCGAACCACTTACTATTCTTTGTTTACCAATCTTTTCAATGAACGTCTTTAATATCTTTCTAGTATCTAATTATAACAATTTTATGCTATTATTAATACCCTATATCGCAACTTGAACGTGGCCCCTATCTCCTTTTCATCTTTCCTTTTATCTTTTAGGGGTGGCAAAAGTACATATCCTTTTCTTATTCTCCAAATATATTTTTATTTATTTTAAAGAAAAATTGGAACTAAATTATTGACACTACATTTTTTTTAAATTTTTATCGAAAAATCATCTAAATCAAACTAAAAAATTAGGTTTTTATTCGAAATTTCTATAAATTAAAACAATTAATTAGCTACAATAAAATGATAACTTTGACAAAGAAATTTTGAAGAATAAAATTGAACAATAAGGCTGAGCTTGAAACTAAATCAAAAGAATGTTAACATATGTCTGGAATAAATAAAGTAATATTAATAGGGCATTTGGGTAAAGACCCCGAAATTAAATATTTAGAAGGTAACATTGCTAAATTAAGTTTTAGCCTCGCAACCTCTGAAATTTTTAAAGATAAAAATGGTAATAAATCAGAACATGTTGAGTGGCACAACCTTGTTTTTTGGCGAAATTTAGCTGAAAACGGAAACAAAATATTAAAAAAAGGCATGCAAATTTATGTTGAAGGGAAATTAAAGACAAGAGAATGGATAGATAGAGAAGGTATTAAGAAAAATATTACTGAAATTATTGGAGAAACATTTGTGCTTCTACAAAAAAAAGAACTCGATAATTCTAACACCAACTTTTTTAGCTCTAACGATGATCCTGACCTTGATAGTAAAGGACTGCCTTATTAACAAGCTGATTGTAAAATTAGAAAAACAGATTACAAATAAATTATGCGAATTTTATATCTTTGAGTATATATATAACATGCGTATTTTTTTTAAAATCATACTTTTTATTTTTTGTTCAACTATTTTATTGTTTCTGTATTCATGCAACGATGATGAGCCCGTTTTTTCGCCCAAACCAAAAGGTTATTTTAGAATTGCATTTCCCGAAAAAAAATATAGACTATACGATAGCCTTTGTCCTTATCAGTTTGAGATACCAACCTATTCTAAAATAGTTCTCGACAAGCATAAAGATGCAGAACCCTGTTGGCTAAATTTAGAATTCCCGAAGTTTAATGCCACCATTTATTTGAGTTATAAAACGCTTAAAAAAGACAGTGATATAATTCGAAATTTAGAAAACTCACATTACTTTGCAAATAAACATCAAGTAAAAGCAACAGGTTTAGAAGAAATTCCTATTATTAGAGACAGTGCAAAAGTATATGGCTTATTATTTAATATTTCAGGAAATACCGCCTCTTCGCTTCAATTTTATTTAACCGATAGTACCAAACATTTTTTGCGCGGTTCGCTTTATTTTAATTGTATTCCTAATAGCGATTCTTTAAAAATTGTAATTGATTTTTTAAAAATAGACCTGTTACATTTAATTAAAACAACTCGTTGGAAAAAAGAATAACACGCTCTCTAATTAGAAACCATTAAGGTGCCGTTAGCTGTATTAAAATTTGTTGCATAAATTCGTAATGGCCATTGAGCAGGCCCTTGAATAACTTCTCCATCAAATAATCTCCATCGAGAATTACTTATCGTATCCTGAAGCGTAAAATTATCACTCATTACTTTTACTCTTGCATTAATATTATTTGGCAAATAAGAAGATGTGCGTTCAAGTGCAATAAATTCTTCTTGAGATTTACGGTAAATTACAATCCCATTAATTCCTCCATCAAAATAAGCCCAGCCTCCAATAGATTGTAATCTAAAATTAAGCGGGTTATCTGGATATACGATCAAATTAACCGGAACAGATGCTACTGGATTGGATGAATTTACAGTTTGTTTTTTACAAGATGCTACTGAAATAATAAACAAAAAAAGTATTACAATTTTTTTTAAATTCGTACACATAAAATTAAAGCTTTTTCAAATATAATATCCTTAATTCGTATCGCGTTAATAATAGCTAAAATAAAAAAAGGATTTATTTTGTAATTAACAAAAACACTAAATTTATAACTTAATCAAATTTACAAAAAAATTGTGTCTAGCCAAAATGAACAAGATATAGAAAAGGATATATCTAAAAACAAACCTTTCGTGCCTTTATATTATGCATTAGTATTAGCTTTAGGCATAATCATCGGATATTTTTTTACATTCAATTCTAATTTCACCTCATCAAGTGCATCGCTTGAAGATAAAAACTCAAACAATAAAATAAATAATTTAATAGAGTATATTAACGAACAATATGTAGATACAATCAATCGAAAACAGCTCGAGAATAAAACTATTACCTCTATGCTAAAAAGTTTAGATCCTCATAGTGATTTTATTCCTGCCGAAGAATTAACTGCTGTTAACGAGCCGCTTGAAGGCAATTTTGATGGCATTGGTGTTGAGTTTAATATTATTGAAGATACTATTAGAGTTGTTAATCCAATTATAGATGGGCCTAGCGAAAAAATTGGCATTAAATCGGGAGATAAACTAATTAAAGTAAACGGAAAAACGGTGGCCGGAATTAAAATTACGAATAAACAAGTATTTGAAAAATTACGAGGCAAAAGTGGTAGTGAAGTTAATGTAAGTTTAATGAGATCGGGAATAAACAAAGCCCTTGATTATAAAATTATTAGAGGGCAAATTCCTATTTATAGTATTGATATTGCTTACATTGTTAAGCCAACCATTGGGTATATTAAAATAAGCAGATTTGCCAGCACCACTTATGATGAATTCATAAAAGCCTTTAATATGCTAAATAAAAAAGGTATGACAAAAATGATTTTAGATTTACGCGGAAATGGTGGCGGCTTTTTAAATACTGCCGTTAGTTTAGCTGATGAGTTTTTAATTAATGGCTTACAAATTGTTTATACTCAAGGCAAAGCTCATCCAAAAAAAATATACTCGGCTACTTCGAGAGGTGGTTTTGAAAAAAATAAATTAGTGGTTTTAATTGATGAAGGAAGCGCGAGCGCTAGTGAAATTGTTGCCGGAGCTCTTCAAGATAATGATCGCGCAACCATAATTGGCCGTCGTAGCTTTGGTAAAGGATTGGTGCAAGATCAAATTGATTTACCTGATGGTTCGGCCATTAGATTAACAATTGCTCGTTATTATACGCCCACTGGCAGATGTATTCAAAAACCATACAACAAAACTATTGATGATTATAATAATGAAGAATACGACCGTTATGAAAATGGAGAATTATATCACGCCGATAGCATAAAAACAGATAAAACCAAACAATACAAAACGCCCGAAGGTAAAACCGTTTATGGTGGTGGTGGAATTATGCCAGATATATTTATTCCACTTGATACCGTTAAATACAATCCTTTAATTAATAAATTATTTAATTATGGCGTTTTAAACTCTTTTGCCTTTGAGTATACTGATTATAATCGCGTGCTTTTTTTAAAAAAATATAAAACAGCTCAAGAATTTATTTCTAATTTTAAATTAAGCGAACCCGAAATTGATGCCTTTAAAAAATACTTAATCACAAAAAAAATAACCAACATTTTTTTTAATGGAAAAGAAAAAGGATTTAATCAAATTTTAAAAGCCTTGATTGGAAGAAATTTATTCGACAAAGATGCTTACTACCCCATTTTAAACGAAAATGATACGGCTATTTTAAAAGCAGTAGAGGTTTTAAATAAAAAATAATTTTTATAACTTGTTAAAAATGTAAGCTTTAATCAACATTATTAAATAAAAAAAAGCGAAGAAATAATAATTTCTTCGCCTAAATATAAATGTTTAACAATAGAACCTTAAATCTATTATTACAAGAATTAAGCTAACTTAACGTTAACAGCGTTTAAGCCTTTTTTACCTTCTTGTACATCAAAAGTTACATTATCATTCTCGCGAATGTCTTCTTGTAAACCTGATGCATGAACAAAAATTTCTTGTCCATTGTCTTCTTTAATAAATCCAAAGCCCTTAGCTTCGTTAAAAAATTTTACTACTCCGTTTTTCATTTTTTTGTTTTTTTAGTCTTAATGTTCATTAAGACGGTTATTAATTGTTTGTTTTTTTAATTATGCTAACTTAACGTTAACTGCGTTTAAGCCTTTTTTACCTTCTTGTACATCAAAGGTAACATTATCATTCTCGCGAATGTTATCTTGTAAGCCTGAAGCGTGAACAAAAATTTCTTGTCCGTTGTCTTCTTTAATAAATCCAAAGCCTTTGGCTTCGTTGTAAAATTTTACTACTCCGTTTTTCATGTTGTTTTTTTTTGTCTAAATTTTGGTTAAGACGGTTATTTATTTATTTATTTTTTGTGTATCTGATTAATTAAATGGATGAGTAGATACAACCTCAATATTTGTTTTTATTAATTTGTTAATGTCTTTTAAATACGTTAATTCGTCGTGGGCACAAAAAGACAATGCAACGCCACTTAATCCGGCTCTACCAGTTCTTCCAATGCGATGCACGTATGTTTCTGCTTGTTCAGGAATTTCATAATTAATTACATGTGATAATTTATCTACATCTATTCCTCTGGAAGCAATATCGGTTGCAACTAAAATACGAATTGTTCTATTTTTAAATCCTTTTAATGCTCTTTCGCGCGCGCCTTGAGATTTATTGCCATGAATAGCTTCGGCAGAAACACCAATACTATTTAAATCTTTAGCTACTTTATCGGCACCACGTTTAGTTCGTGTAAAAACTAAGGCGTGTTCAATTTTACTATTATTTAAAACGTGTTTAAGCAACAAGCGTTTGTTTTCTTTTTTAACATAATAAACAGATTGCGTAACCAAAGAAGCGGTTGAAGAAATTGGCGTAACGGCAACACTAACTGGATTATTTAGGATGGTATTTGCCAGTTTCATAATAGAAGGGGCGGCAGTTGCAGAAAAAAATAATGTTTGTCGTTTAACAGGAATTTTTGCGATTATTTTTTTAATATCGTTAATAAATCCCATGTCTAACATTCGATCAGCCTCATCAAGTACAAAATACTCTACTTGATTTAATTTAATAAACCCTTGATTCATTAAATCTAATAATCTACCAGGAGTAGCCACTAAAACATCTACGCCTCTTCTTAAATTATTAACTTGAGGCCCTTGAGAAACCCCACCAAAAATAGTACAATGCGAAATGCCTAAATTTTTGCCGTAAGCTAAAAAATTATCACTTATTTGAGAAGCCAATTCGCGAGTTGGTGCAAGAATTAAGGCTTTAATTACACGAGATTTGTTGCTTTCTTTTTTAGCGTCTAATAATTGTAAAATTGGCAATGCGAAAGCTGCTGTTTTGCCAGTACCAGTTTGTGCGCAACCAAAAACATCTTTACCATCTAATACATGAGGAATAGCTTGTTCTTGAATTGGAGTGGGTTCGGTGTACCCTTTTTTTTCGAGTGCCATAACTAGTGGCTTAATAAGTCTTAAGTTTGAAAATGTCATTAATTGTTTTAATTCGTTTATATTTTTTTTTACACGTGAATCTAAATCACATTTATTGTGTTAATCTAAGAAAAGTGTAAAATTTTTCGAATTGCAATTAAGGTGTTACAAACTGAGAGATATACAATCTTCTAAAGAAGAAGCACAAATATAAACAACTTATTAACAAAAACCTAATTTATTTTGAAAAAGAACGTTAATTTCAAATTTACAAATATGATCATTTGAT
>CAMCZO010000079.1 GCA_945887955.1 Chitinophaga pinensis
ATGAGCACAGTGCCTGAGGTTATTGTAGCCAAACATTCGGGTATTGATGTTTTTGGAATTAGTATAGTTACCGATTTAGGAATAGAAGGAAATGTTCAAACTGTTACTCATGAAGAAGTTCAGCACATTGCTAATTTGCAAGAACCTAAAATGACATTAATTTTAAAAGAATTAATTAAAAGAATTTAATTTTTATTTGTCACCCAGTCTAACCAACTTCTGGTTAAAATATCTTCTTCAAATACCCAAAGTGTTAATATCTCTATTGTCATTTTTAATGTCGCTTAAAATAGCGCATAATTTGTTTATATGCGATAATAACCTTAGCATATACACCCAATTTTTGTCTCTTCAAGTTAAACTGAGGGTTGATAATTTTATATTTGTGACTCCGAAGGGATTCGAACCCCCAACCGTCAGAACCGGAATCTGACATTCTATCCAATTGAACTACGGAGCCAATTAACATCAAATATACCATCATATTTTTCAAAATTTACTAAAATAATATTGTATTTTTAGCGTTAATCAATTACTTCATTAAATTTTATAAATGAGAATACTTCTCGCTTTCACCTTTTGTTGCTTTAAACTGGTTAACTTTTCTCAAATTGGCCCAGGTAGTTGGCAAGATCAATTAAGCTTAAATACCTGTAATACTGTTGCTAAATTAGGATCAAAAATATACGCCTCAAATAAAGTGGGTTTAGTTTACTTCGACGAATTAGAAAAAAGCATTCAAAAATTAAATAAAATTAATGGCTTAAATGATGTTGGCATTAAACTTTTGCGAACTAATACCTATAATAATAAACTACTAGTTATTTACGAAAACTGTAATATCGACGTAATTGATTTAAATGGAATTATTAAAAATTATCCAGATTTTAAATTAAAAATGCTAAATGGAAAAAAAACAATCAACGAAATAACTTTTGATAAACATTTGGCATATTTAGCTTGCGGATTTGGCATTATAATATTTGACACCGAAAAACTTGAAATAAAAGAAACTTATATTATTGGATCTAATGCTGCAGAGTTAGAAGTTTATCAAGTTGCATTAAATGATTCTATTATTGTTGCGGCAACACCAATTGGGCTATATAAATCTAATTACAAAACTAAAGCTTTAAATAATTACAAAAATTGGGCTTTGTTAAACACCAACATCCCTATTGGCCCTTATGTTGGAGCAGTATCGATAGAAGGAAAAATATTAGCGGCATATTCTCCAAACAAGTTAAATCAAGCCATAAAAGGAAAAGATACTTTGTATATTTTAGAAAACAATACTTGGAAAAAATATCCACCTACCACTAATGAAGGAAATACAATACATAAAATAGGGCTAGTAAATGGCAAGTATTTTTCGGTTATGAATGAGTTTGGTTTTTTGGTTCGAGATTTTTATACCGGTGGCATTATAAATTATGTAACCAGTTTTAATGGAGCCCAATGTAAAATAGTAGACGGATATTTTGGAATTGATGAAGAAACAAATAGGTCTTATTGGTTGGCAGATGAGTTAAATGGGCTTTATCAAACATATAGTTATTGGCCATATTACCCGCAAAATAAAATTACGGCTGATGGTTTAAATAAATTTTTGGTAAATAATATTGATATATTCGAAGGAAAGTTAGCAGTTTCTCCATCTCACCCAGATGACGCAGGAGGGACCTTATACATTGATCAAGGAGTAAATGTTTCTGAAAATAACCAATGGACTTATTTACCACCCTTAGATTTTGATTCTAATATGGTACAAGATATTACCTATGCTCATATTGATAGGAAAGACAAAACCACACTTTGGGCAAGCTCTTGGCGAAATGGTTTATTACAATATAAAAATAATAAATTGGTAAAAATTTATAATTCGTCTAATTCACCAATGCCACAAGTTTTACCTAATAACCCTCGATGCACTGGAATTGCAAATGATAAAGAAGGTAACTTATGGTTTATTAATAGTAACGTACAAAATTTTTTAAACGTAATTAAAAAAAATGGGGATTATCAAAATTTTAATTTTGACGCAGCACGATTTACCAGAAAAATATTTATAGATAAAAATAATTACATTTGGGCCTTGCACGAGCGCGATGGAGGAATTACAGTTTATAAAAACGATAATTTTAATTCACCAAAGTTTTATGATGAAAATTATCCAAACAACTATTACAATTCCAGGTTATTAATAAATCAAGCAGGAAAAGGTAATTTACAATCAAATGCAGTATTTTCTATTGCTGAAGATAATGATGGTAGAATTTGGGTAGGAACCGGATCAGGAATATCTGTATTTAATAATTCATCAGCTTTATTTAATAATGGAAATTTTGATTCGCAACCAATTAAAATTATTCAAGATGGAAATGTAGAATTATTATTAGGGAGGGAGGCCGTAACCTCTATTGTTGTTGATGGAGCAAATAATAAATGGGTTGGCACACAAAACGGCGGCCTTTATTGTTTTAGTTCAGATGGCTTAACTCAATTAAATCATTTTACAAAAGACAATAGCCCTTTATATTCTAATAATATAATTGATATTAATTATAACGAAGTAACTGGCGATATTTTTATTGGTACTGAAATTGGTCTGCAATCATATAGAAGCTATAGTATTAAAGGAAGCCCCGAATACTCTAATGTATATGCATACCCTAATCCAGTTAGACCAAACTTTAGCGGAAGTGTATACGTAACAGGCTTAATAGATAATTCTATTGTAAAAATTGTTGACGAAAGTGGTAATATGGTTTGGGAAACAAAATCAAAAGGCGGACAAATAGTTTGGCCTGTTTCAAATCTTTCTGGAATCAGAGTTGCCTCAGGGGTCTATATTGTATATGCATCTTCAACAGATGGAGAGCAAAGAGCGTTAACAAAAATTTTAGTGATAAATTAATGCGTATTTCGGATAAGGCAGTTGTATTACAAGCAATAAAATTCGGAGATAAAAAATTAATACTCAAATTGTATACAAAACAAAATGGCTTGCTTACAGTTTCGGCTTTTGTTGGAAGAGGTAGTTCTTCAAAATTAAAATCAAGCTCCTTATTACCTTTAACGCTAATTGATATTGAATTCCTTTTTAAACAAAATAAAGATATTCATCAGCTAACAGAAGCTTCATGTAACAATGTTTTCAAGGGGATTTCTAAGGATTTATCAAAACTATCCATTGCCCAATTTATCAACGAAATTTTAATTAAAACGCTTAAAGAACAAAGTTCTAATTTTCATTTATTTGAATTTATCGAAACATGTTTAAAATTTTTAGACGATGCGCAAGAGAATTATATTAATTTGCATATTTATTTTTTAATTGAGCTTACTAAATATATAGGCTTTGAACCAAAAAATAATTATTCTGTTCGAACTCCTTATTTTGATTGTCGCGAGGGACAGTTTACCTTCAACTCCTTGTCTCTGCCCTTAGGGCTTTCTAAAGATGACTCTGTTTTATTTTCTGAGTTTTTAAAAATTAATAGTTTAAAAACAAATTTATCAAATTTTCAACGCCAGCAATTACTAGAAATATTACTAGCGTATTATCGTTTACACATCCCAGGATTTAACGATATAAAAAGTTTAGAAGTTTTAAAAGAAGTTTTAGCGCTGTAAAATTAAATTATTTTTCTTCTCCAACTTTTTTAATTAAACTAATTAAAAATAAATTTAATTTTTTTATAGCTAATGGTAAATCCCAATTTTTAATATTTCGCACTTCTACCAGATTACTTACCGCTCTTAATTGTAATGCAGGCCATTTAAATTCATTGGCAGCATGAATAAAAGCGGCCCCCTCCATCGTTTCAACATCAGGATTATACTGTTTTATTATTTTATTTATGCTATTTAAATTCCCGTGAACAGTGTTTACGGTTATTCCTTTAACTTCAGGTAATTTTCTAATTAATGATTGATTAAACGGATAATTAATAGTTTTTATTTGTTTACCAAAACCCAAGTCATCTATACTAATAAATTTAGTATTTGATTCGGCACCCAATTCGCTTAATTGATCTTGAGTTACATTTAATACTTGTCCGATAGAATATGAACCATAACTCCCACACACGCCAATATTTATAGCAATATCAAAATGTTTGCCATTTAATTTACCTAATTCAAAAGCAGTATTTACCATTCCAACTTTGGTAATACAAAAACTAATTTGTAAATTTTTAAAAATAAAAACGTCGTTAATAATTTGCGCCCTTTGTTTTAAAAATAATAAGGTTGGTTCAATTTCAAATTCAGTAGCGCTAACTAAAATAATTTTTTTCATTAATTACAAATTTAATAAAATGCTTAAATTTACACTATGATTTTTTTAACTAGACATGAGCATTTTAATGCTGCCCACAAATTATATAATCCAGGATGGTCTGAAGAAAAAAATATTGAAGTTTTTGGTAAATGCGCTAATGCAAATTGGCATGGACATAATTATAATTTAATTGTCACAATAAAAGGAGAGGTTAATGAGGATACAGGATTTTTAATGGATGCAAAAAAATTAAGTGCTATTCTTTCAGAACATGTTTGCGAAAAAATTGACCATAAAAATCTAAATTTAGATGTTGATTTTATGTTTGGCAAACTTGCTAGCACCGAAAATCTAGCCCTCGCCATTTGGGAACAAATTCTCCCTCATTTGCCATATAACGTTAAATTGCATTGTGTTAAATTATACGAAACCCCAAGTATTTGTGTTGAATATTTTGGAAATTAAATACTTTTATCATAAAAAAAATTAGTTTAAACATTTTTTAGTTTACTTTGTTACTAATCAAAATACAAATTTGTTCAGCAAACTTCTGACACAGTATTATAATTAAATTAAAATCATCGCCAATTAACATTGTTATACAAGAATTATTTATGAATAAAAAAGTTGCGGTTTTCAGAAAAGAGCGTTTTAATGCAGCGCACCGGCTTAATAATCCAAATTTGAGCGATATGGAAAATCAAATGCTTTTTGGTAAATGCAATTCGCCTAATTTCCACGGACACAATTATGATTTAACGGTAAAAGTAACAGGTTACGTTGACCCCAAAACAGGATACGTAATTGACACTAAAATTTTGAGTAACCTTATTGACGAAACCATTCTAGAGAAATTTGACCACAGAAATTTAAATTTAGATTTAGTTGAGTTTAAAGATTTAAATCCAACTGCCGAAAATATAGCAATGATTATTTACAACATCTTAAGAGAAAAAATTAACGCGTCGTTAGAACTAAAAATTATTTTAAATGAAACAGAAAAAAATTATGTTGAATACCCAGCTTAAATCTAAAAAATTAAGTATAGAAGATATTGGAGACGGACACATTAGTAGTTCTTCAAGAACTCCGCTTAGAAAAGATGCTTTTTTAATGAGTGATGATGCTAAAATGAAAAAGATAGAATTTCATTTTAAAGAGATTATGGAAACTTTGGGCCTAGATTTAAAAGACGATAGTTTAAAAGGCACGCCAAAACGCGTTGCAAAAATGTATGTTAAAGAGATATTTAGTGGCCTAGATCCAAAGAACAAACCTCAGATTGCACTTTTCGAAAATAAATATAAATACAAACAAATGTTGGTGGAGAAAGACATTACATTTTATAGTAATTGCGAACATCACTTTGTGCCAATAATGGGTAAAGCTCATTTAGCCTATATTGCAAATGGAAAAGTAATTGGGTTATCGAAACTAAATCGTATTGTTCAATATTTTGCTAAACGGCCTCAAGTTCAAGAACGATTAACAATGCAAATTGCTAAAGAAATTCAAAATACTTTAGGCACAAAAGATGTAGCCGTTTTAATTGATGCGAAACATCTTTGTGTTTCTTCTCGTGGGATAAAGGATATCAATTCGGCTACGGTTAGTTCGTTTTATGGAGGTAAATTTGAAAACGAAACAACGCGTCAAGAGTTTTTAAAATACATACAAATTAAAACAGAATATTAAAATTTAAAAACTGGATTTTAAATAAATTATTTTTTTATTTAAAAATTACAAGATAATCTCATCCATATCTTTGTTAAAAAAAGAATGCTCCATAAATCCTTGGCTAGCCATACTTTGAACTTTTACCCATTGCTTATATTCAAAATACCATTTCCATTGTTTGCTTTTTAAAAAGCCGCCTTTTTTAATAAAAGCTTCAATATACGGATGAACATTTAAAGTAATATTTTTTTGATTTTGTTCTTTAATGATAAATCGCAATGTATTTTCAATTTGGTCTACAAATAAAATGCTTGGCTGTACTTTTCCTGTTCCATTGCAACTTGGGCAAGTTTCAAGAACTTCTATATTTACTTCAGGCCTTAAACGTTGACGAGTGATTTGAATTAACCCAAATTTACTAGGAGGTAAAATGTTGTGTTTTGCGCGATCACTTCTCATTTCATCTCTCAATTTTTCGAATAGTAGCTTACGGTTTTCAGCGTTATGCATATCGATAAAATCAATCACAATAATTCCACCCATATCTCTTAAACGCAATTGGCGGGCTACTTCCACAGCAGATTCTAAATTAACCTCTAAAGCATTTTGCTCTTGACTAAAATCGCTTTTTGAACGGTTCCCACTGTTAACATCAAATACATGCAAAGCTTCAGTATGCTCAACAACCAAATAAGCCCCACTTTTCATGTGAACCGTTTTACCAAATAAACTTTTTATTTGTTTTTCAATCCCATATGCATCAAAAATTGGAACATTGCCATTATAATGTTTTAAAATAGAGAGTTTATCGGGCGAAATAGTTTTGATATAAGATTTTAAATCTTCAAATACTGCAGCATCGTTAACATGAATGGCATTAAAAGAAGCGTTTAAAAAATCACGAAGAATAGCATTAGTTCTATCAACTTCTCCCAGTACTCTTTTTGGAGGCTGAGAGGTCTTTAAAGATTGGAAACAGTCGTCCCATCTTTTAATGAGGTCGTTTAAATCCCCTTCTAAATCGCTTACAGATTTACCTTCGGCAACCGTTCGAACAATTACTCCAAAATTCTTTGGTTTAATTTTTTGCATCAACTCTTTTAACCTATTTTTTTCTTCGAAGTTTCTAAGTTTTGATGAAACAGAAATTTTATCAGAAAAAGGAATAAGCACTAAATATCTTCCTGCTAAACTAATTTCGGTTGTTATTCTGGGGCCTTTAGCACTTATAGGCTCTTTTGTAACTTGAACCAATAAATTTTGGCCAGATTTTATAACATCGTTTATTTTACCATCTTTTTTTATTTCAGTTTCATTTTTAAAATACATGAGATTACTCACGTTTTGTTTACCAGATTTTGCCTGATCAACATATTTAATAAAAGATTGGGCTTGGGTTCCTAAATCGAGATAATGTAAAAAAGCGTCTTTTTCATATCCAACATCTACAAAGGCAGCGTTTAGGCCAGTCATAACCTTTTTTGCCTTACCCAAATAGATATCTCCTACCGAAAATTTCGAGTTGTTTTTTTCACGATGCAATTCCACTAAGCGTTTATCGTGAAGCAGTGCTATTACGACCTCGCTTGGCGTGGAATTAATAATTAATTCTTGATTCACGCGTCTTTAATGTTTAAGTTTAAGTAATCATTTAATCAATAAAATAAGCTAGTCATCTTTTTATTTAATAAATAAAAAAACATCAAATAAGTTTTTGCTTATATGTTTATGATATTGAAAATAAAGAAAATGAGGGCCAAAAAAGCCTTCTATTTTGTTTATTAATTTAACTAGCGATTAGCTAATTATTTCTTTTTATGACGATTTTTTCTCAAACGTTTTTTGCGCTTGTGAGTTGACATTTTATGTCTTTTTCTTTTTTTACCGCTTGGCATAATTTTTAAGATTATTAGTTAATATTATTTTTTAATTGTTCAATATAATTGTTAATTTCATTTTTAGCTGTTATATCATTTGTTTTTGAAATATATTTTTGAAGCATTTCAATGGCTTTAGAGTTATTTTTTTGTTTTTCAAAAGCATCGGCTAAATGCAAGTAGGCTTCAATATAATTAGAATCTGCTAGTATTACTTTTTTAAATCGACTAATAGCTTTATCTAACTGGCCACTTTTAACAGAGAAAAAAGCAAAGGTTAATTGTAGTTTTACATTATTACTATCAATCTTTTCAATTTCTTTTAATTTGGAAATCCCTTCCATTGGATTTTCAGTGCCTTCTACATAACAAGAGGCTATCATAATTTTAGCATCAATATTGTTGGGATCTAAAGCTAAATTCTTATTATAACATCTCATCGCCGATTGATATAAAACTGGAATTTCTGTTTTATCATCAGAAAATTGAATAGCATAATAATACCTGTTACCAGCTTTTAGCCACTTATCAGCTTTTTGACTAAGTTGGGCTTGAGCTTCAGTAAAATGAGCGGCTAAATCAGGCCTTTTCAATTTATCCCAAAAAACAATTAAAGTATCATATTTTTTTTGACTAATCAGATTCTCTAATTGAGCTTTTTTTATTGGCTCTGTATTTTTTAAAGCTATAGTTAAGAATACACTTAAATTTGCTTCAGAAGAAAGCTCGTTTTTTTGAGATTTCTGTTTTTGAAG
>CAMCZO010000080.1 GCA_945887955.1 Chitinophaga pinensis
TAATAAGTTATTTTAATGAAATAAGAGCGGGGCTGGTTGATTAAGCAAAACAAAACCTGTAAGTTCGTTAAAAAATTCTGCCTCTTTGAATTTTTGTATCGAGTACTTATTTAAAAAATACTTCTCGATAATATTTGCAAAAAAGCAAATAAACTCGAAGCGACAATGCGTTGAGTTAACTCAAAATTTATTTTATCCCAAAAAAAAATTCGAAAAAATACCCGCGAAAAAAATTAGTCAAAGAGTCAAATAGTCAATCCCTCAGACAACGCACAGAAAACCCATTTCGCTTACTGGGGCTTCTGCTCACAAGGCCATCACCGTCGTACAAGTAGCGGTACCAAGCGCTACCGGTATCGTTCTCTGACGAACTCCACCAGAGACCGTTAGCGCCAACGTAGTAGAATTTCCCATCGTCGGAACGATAACCGCCCGGAAGCCCTGCAAAACCTGATGTGTTGGTGCCGTTGCCATTATTATCCCAGCCACTTGTACTTTTCATTTTTGTGCCGGCTTCTTCTCCTAAGTTATCGGTTAATATGGTCCACTCTGCATCTGTGGGTATGTGATATCCTTTGGGTGCTAAGCCACGCGTATCGTTTACCGCAAACCAATTATATAGCTTGCCATATGTTGTGCCATTTGCTGTATTGTTTTCGTAATAACACCAAGCACCGGTTTTTAATTTTGCCCATGCGTTTTTATCTTGCACTTGCGGGATGGCATCGCCATTGCGGTATTTTGTTACATCTAGGTTTTTGCTTGTCCAGGTTTGTGTGCCTATTTTAATCTCTTGGGCTTTTATGGTAAAACTTAGTAAGAGTATAAGCGATAATAGTTTTTTCATACGTTTTGTTTTTTATAAATGTATAAACAATTTATTGTTATTCAAACAAATGGGCAAAACCGCTTCTCGATACGTATTTGCAAAAAAGCAAATTCTACTCGAAGCAACTGTGAATTGTCGGTTCGAGTGAAAATTCTGCCTCTTTGAATTTTTGTATCGAGAACTCAAGCATCATAACCGCTTCTCGATAATATTTGCAAAAATGCAAATAAACTTGTAAGCCTCTCTATTCTTGTGCCAATTTAAAAGATTAAATAATTGTATATTTGCTAGGCTGAATAAACAAATTTTGAAGAAACGCAACGACATAAAATTTATAGCAATACTGTTGTTACTGATTTATTTATTCAGCAACAGCTCTTCCGTTTTATTCCATAATCATAAATTTGAAATTGCTTCATATGAAAAGGCATCTTCTTGCGAAAAAACAATTTACTATTCTAATAAAAGCGAAAAATGCCATCATAAGATTCACCTATCTCTTGCCAATAAAAAATGTTCTTTATGCGACAATCATACCTTTTGCCCTCATTTACCCCAAACATTTTATACTGGCTTTTTTAACAAAGTAGTTAGTAAAAATTATTTATACAAAGTAAATACTTACTTTTTCCTTAGCCCACCTGTTTTTTCTAATAGAGGTCCCCCATTTATTTCATCTCATACCGTTTAGTATTTTTTACAGGACAAATTACTTGTCTTGTATTCTCATTTATTCAATTTTTAAACATTCCAGATGAAAATAAAAATCATTTATACAATCGTTGCTTTCGTTTTCGCAACTCAAACTTTTGTTGCTCAAAATAAAATTTCGGGCAATATCAAAGACGAACAAACAAAAGAAATTTTATCAGGCGTTTTAATTTATATAAACGACCTAAAAACTGGCGCTATCACAGACAAAGAAGGTAACTTCAAATTAGAAAACATCAAAACGGGAACTTATCTTTTTGAAATAAGTTTAATTGGTTATAAAAAAAGTGTTAAACGTATTTACATAGCCAACGACACCCTTGTTAGTTTTTTAATTAGTGAATCCGTGTCGGAATTAAACGAAGTGGTTATTACTGCCGTTTCCCGTTCTACCGAATTAAAGTTAAGTCCAATTATTATTAAGCCAATTGATGTAGGAGATTTAAATGAAAACAGTTCTACAAATTTAATTGACGCATTAAAAAATGTGCCTGGCCTAAATCAAATTACAACTGGTGCAGGTATTTCAAAACCTACAATTCGTGGCATGGGTTACAATAGAGTTATTTCTCTTTACAATGGTATTCGCCAAGAGGGACAACAATGGGGCGACGAACACGGAATTGAAATTGACGAATATTCTATTGATAGAATTGAACTCGTAAAAGGGCCCGGCAGTTTGATGTATGGCTCGGACGGAATAGCCGGTGTTTTAAATTTTATTTCTCCCAAAGCTCCACCAGTTGGGCAAATCAAAACTCAACTTATTTCAAACTACCAAAGCAATAATAATTTAATTGGTTATTCACTTTCAAATGCTGGAAATAAAAAGGGGGTTCAATGGCTTGGAAGATTTAGCAATAAGTTTGCTGGAAATTATCAAAACAAGTATGACGGAAAAGTTTATAATTCAGGATTTCAAGAATATAATGGGAGCCTGTTTTTAGGCCTAACCAAAAAATGGGGCTATTCGCATTTAAACCTTAGTACATTTAACTCAAGCCTAAATATGGTTGAAGGAGACCGAGACGGTTTAGGCCAATTTGTTTTCGCGGCACCTGACGGAAGTGGATCTACCAAAGAAGTTTCGGCCACTTCATCTGATTTAAGCGGTTATAAAATCGGGTTTCCTCATCAGGAAGTTTATCATTTGAGAGCACTATCTAACAACTATTTTATTCTTAGAAAGGGAACGATTAATTTAGATTTAGGATTCCAAAATAATAAGCGAAAAGAATTTGGTGATGTATTAAATCCAAACGACATGGCTTTATTTTTTGACCTCAATACTTTCAACTACAATTTGCGTTACAATTTAGAAGAACTGAAAGGCTGGGAAACTTCGTTTGGCGCAAGTGGTATGCAACAAAATAATTATAATAAAGGTTTGGAGTTTTTAATCCCTGAATACTCTCTTTTTGATGTTGGAGGATTCGTGTTTACTCAAAAAACATGTAATAAAATTACACTAGCAGGCGGTTTACGTTTTGATAACAGAAACATAAACACAAAAAAATTAATTTTGGATAGCTTAGAAACTCCTGTAAGCGTTGAGGACAGTACAACAAATTTAAAATTTGATGCTTTTACTAAAAACTACAACAGCTCTTCGGGAAGTATTGGTTTGTCGTATCAAATTAATAAAAAATCTACTATTAAATTTAATTTGTCAAGAGGTTTCAGAGCACCAAACATTGCCGAAATTTCTTCAAATGGAAAACACGAAGGAGCCTTGAGATACGAATATGGTACTGCAGATTTAAAATCGGAAGTAAGTCATCAAATAGACCTGGCCTACTTTTTAAATTCCGACCACGTTACGTTTGAGTTTACACCATTTACAAACTTTATTTCAAATTATATTTTTTCGGGAAAACTAACAAGTGCATTTGGTGGCGACTCAATACCCGACCTAACTGACCCAACACCAGCTTATAAGTTTACGCAAGGTGATGCGACATTAATAGGTGGAGAAATATATTTAGATATTCACCCGCATCCGTTTGACTGGTTACATATTGAAAATTCATTTTCTTATGTTGAGGCAAGGCAAAACAACCAAGCCGACAGTACAAAATATTTACCATTTATTCCTGCACCAAAATACAGAGGAGAGCTGAAAGCGCAGTTTAAAAAAGTGGGTAAAAACTTGGCCAATTTTTATATAAAATTTGGAGTTGACTATTTTTTCAAACAAGACAAGGCTTTCAGTGCATACGGTACCGAGACCCGAACTCCGTCATATACATTACTAAGTGCGGGACTTGGAGCAAACGTAAAAGCGTTTAATCGACCCAACTTTATGAGCATTTATATTAGTGCAGAAAATTTAGCTGACGCTGCTTACCAAAGTCATTTAAGCCGACTTAAATATGCGCCCAATAATCCATTAACGGGCAGAAACGGAGTTTATAATATGGGTAGAAACATAAGTTTAAAACTAATTTTTAACCTTTAGTTTAATATGGAAAGTTAAATGTGCGAACGGCAGCGGAGCGGGTGAGCGTGAATTGTCTGTTCGAGTGAAAATTCTGCCTCTTTGAATTTTTGTATCGAGAACTCATGGCAACATAAACGCTTCTCGATACGTATTTGCAAAAAAGCAAAAAAAAATTTCAAAGAGTCAAATTTCAATCCCTCAGGCAACGCACTGAATAGCCAAATTGATCTGTGTTAAAATCTCGGCCTGATGCAAAATCATTTAAAAGAGGGTCTGGAAGGCTTCTGATCTTATAATTTGCGACCGGATATACTTCAGGAGTAACAAGAGGATCATACTTAAAGCCATCATTTGAAATAACATCGCCAGACAAATTAAAAAATAAACCTACAATCTCTTTTTCTTTTTTCAAACACCACCAGTAGCCGTCTGAACCCAGGTCTGAGAACCACCCATCGGAGCTACGAAAACCGCCCGGGAGCCCTGCAAATCCTGTGGTGTTGGTGCCATTGCCCGATATATTAGCTGGCAAAGTTTTGGTATTTTTACAGCTTAAACACTTGTGTTTGGCTGCGTTTACTATTTTTGTGTCTTTACATAATTTGCAGGTGTTGCCTCCTCGGTAATCTTCTGTCCAGTTTGCGCAGGCCTTACAGGCATCTTTTCCTTCTCGGTATCCTTCAGTCCAATCTTTACATACATTGCAGGGTTTTGTGCCAGCAAAACTATTCCAACCGCTGGTGTTTTTCATTTTAGCTCCTGCTATAGAATCGCCGCCTAAATAATCAGTTAGTGTCGTCCACTCTTTATCTGTGGGTATGTGGTAGCCAGATGGGGCTAGTCCACGAGGGTCGTTTACGGCATATCCGTTATACAATTTGCCATAAGTTGTTCCATTTTCTCCCTTGTTTTCGTAATAACACCAAGCGGGTTGCTGGTTTTGTCCTGCCAATTCCCATTCTGCATTGGTTTTTGCCAGTGGTATCGCCTCCCCATTTCTAAACTTGCTTACATCAAGGTTTTTAGTTGTCCAAGTTTGGGTGCCTATTTTAATCTCTTGTGCTTTTATGGTAAAGCTTAGTAAAAGTATAAGCGATAATAGTTTTTTCATGGGTTTTGTTTTTTATAAATGTAAAAACAATTTGTTGTTATTCAAACAAATTGCTAAAAACGGCTTCTATTTTAGAAACAGCTATTATTTTAATTTTAAAGTTTTTTATTTGAAGCCCTTTTAAATTATGCGTAGAAATAAATATTTTTTCAAAGCCCAATTTTTCTGCTTCCGAAATGCGCTGCTCTATTCTATTTACCGGCCTTATTTCGCCTGTTAGGCCTACCTCTGCAGCAAAGCACGTGTTTTGTAATATTGGCAAATCTTCGTTGCTACTTAAAATGGCGCAAACTAATGCTAAATCTATACCGGGGTCTTCTACTTTTATGCCTCCAGCAATATTAATAAACACATCTTTTGCAGCTAAATTAAAACCGCATCGTTTTTCTAAAACTGCTAAAAGCATCGAGAGGCGGCGTAAATCAAATCCGTTAGACGACCGTTGTGGCGTGCCATAAGCTGCGGTGCTTACAAGGGCTTGCGTTTCTATTAACATGGGCCGGTTTCCTTCCATGGTAGCCGATATGGTAACGCCGCTTGTTGCATTTTCGCGGTTGGTTATTAATATTTCGGAGGGGTTTGTTACCTCTCTTAAGCCATCGCCGCTCATTTCGTAAATGCCCATTTCGTTGGTGTTACCAAATCTGTTTTTGGTGGCTCGCAACAATCTGTAAATATGGTTTCTGTCGCCTTCAAATTGTAAAACGGTATCAACCATGTGCTCGAGTATTTTTGGCCCAGCCAGGCTGCCCTCTTTGGTTATGTGGCCTATCATAAACACCGGCACATTGGTTTCTTTAGCAAATCTTAAAAATTCAGCAGCACACTCTCTAACTTGGCTTACGCTTCCTGGGCTGCTTTCTACATAAGCGGTGTGTAGGGTTTGTATAGAATCTATAATTACCAATTGCGGCTCTATTTCGCCAATTTGCTGAAAAATATTTTGAGTATTTGTTTCTTGTAAAATAAAACACATTTCGGTTGTTACGCCAATGCGCTCGGCTCGCATTTTAATTTGTTGTTCGCTTTCTTCGCCGCTTACATATAAAATTTTTAAATTTTTTAATCTAAGTGCCAATTGCAACATTAAGGTAGATTTGCCAATGCCTGGCTCGCCACCAAACAAAACAAGGCTTCCGGGCACAATGCCGCCTCCCAACACACGGGTTAATTCTTTTCCGGGCACAGCAATGCGAGGGTAATTTTGAAGTCCCACATCTTGAAGCAAGATCGATTTATTGGCTGTTTTTTTATCGTTTTTGTTTTTAGAAAAAAGCTGTAGTCTGTCGTTTTTTGTTTCTTTGTGTATTATTTCTTCTACATAAGTATTCCATTCATTGCAGCTCGGGCACTTGCCAATCCATTTACCAGACTGGGCGCCACAATTTTGACAAAAGAAACTTGATTTTTGTTTGGCCATGTTTAATTACAACTTATTTTCGTTTAATGGTTTGTGTTTTGTTTCCATCAATAGTTATGTTATAGGTGCGCAAGCTTTCTTCGTAAGTTGGTTTTATTTTTTTGCCTTGCCACTTTATTTCAATGTCGTTTTTGTATTCAATGGTTAAATAATTAAACCCCTCTTCATCATAATATTTCCAGTCGCCATCTTTCATTCCGGCTGAGTAATTACCAGAGTTCATTTTTTGACCATTATAATGATAAAAGGTGTGAATGCCAATTGGCACACCGGTTAAAAAACTACCTTCAAAACGTTTGTTTTTAGATGGAAGATAATACGATCGCCATAAACTATCGGGTTCGTTTTCAGAATATTTTCCTATTTCTTTATACTGTTTGGTTTCGTATAACCAAAGGCCTTCTTTATTATTATTTATATAGTTGCCTTTTAAAATGACCTCGCCTAGCTCATTATAATCTATTAATTCGCCTTCTCTGTTTCCGTTTACATAATTTTCTTGCCTCATGGTTTTACCGCTTTCATAAAACCAAATCCAAGGGCCTTGTTCGTTGCCTTTTTTATTATACCCTCCTTTTTGTTCTAATGAGCCCGAAGAATAAAAAAATTCCCAATTGCCTATTCTCTTGCCTTCTTTATAAATTCCTTTAGCTCTAAACTCTCCCGTATTATGATATTCGTGCCAGGTTCCTATTCTTTTTCTTATACTATCAACAGCGCCCCTTGCAATAACGGTGCCATCAAAATACTCAATAGCACTATCGGGTATCGGCTCTAATCTACAAACCATCCTTTTTAAAAAAACCCTACTGGTGTCGTCTCTTAAATAAAGAGTGCTATCGCATCGGTTTTTTCGTATGTACTTATAATGTGTTCCTATTGCTAATCCATCTAAAAAAACACCTTCGTATTTTAATAAGCCATCTTCATAAACGTCTCTATAAACTTCTACGCTTGCTAATTCAGGTGCGTTTAATATTTTTTTTCCGTTATTAAATTTTTGAGTTGATAGTAAATTGCCTTTTATATCATAATCTTTAATGTATCCATCTAAAGAATCATCATTATACTTCATTTCTTTTTTTACTTGTAAATTTGGATGAAACTCTTTCCAAATACCTTGTTTTTTATTTTTTTGATCTACTTGATTAATTTTTTCGAAACTTTGTAAAATTCCATTTATATAAACAGAAATTTCGGTAATTAAGGAGTCTTGGCTGTATTCGTATGCTGTTCCATTTTTTTTTCCATTTAAATACGGGGTAATATTTTTTGTTTTATGATTTGAATAAAAAAATTTATCGACTCCATTTTTTATATCATTAGTATAATTTTCAGTACTTATAATATTTGCCAAGGTGTCGTAAAAGACAGTTAGGCCATTTTTTTTTCCTAATTTATAAAAAATAGTTTTGTTTATTTTACCCTGTTCGTTGTAAAATTTCCATAAACTATCTAATAAATAATTTTTTCTATTTCCTTCTATTTTAATTTTTCCATTTTTATAATAATTTTTCCAGTAGCCATCAGGTTTAGCATCTTTCATTAATCCTTCGCTACTTATTTTACCATTATCATAATAATATTTAACGCTCCCGTTAATCACCGATGATTGTGCTATTATTTTGTAAAAAAATAAATTAAATAAAAAAAGTATAAGTATGTTTTTCAAAAAAATTGTATTTATATTATAAAAGTATATTAATTAACCTTAAACTAAACATAATTTTGTTTTATTAATCAA
>CAMCZO010000081.1 GCA_945887955.1 Chitinophaga pinensis
CACCAGCACTTGCTTGATTACCAGCTGCAGAAATTGTTCCTGCTGCTCCTGCATGTAAAGCAGAAGAATTTGTATAATTACATTTTCCACCACCGCCTCCTGCTGCAATTAATAATGTGGGACCAGAAGAATAAACAAAACTTCCGCCACCACCACCAGAACTATTTTGTACTTGACCACCAGCCTGTAATAAACCCATTTGTCCAACAACCAAGGAATATACAGCCCCTGCAGTTGTAGTGAATGTACCAATCATTCTAGCCCCAAGGCCTCCGCCGCCATTAAAGGAGCCTCCTCCCTGAGCACCATTTGCTTGAATAGTAAATAGAGATACACAACTTGGAACAGTAAATGTTTGAATACTGCCAGTATAAGAAAATGTTTGTACTATTTGTGCTTTATAAAGAACTGAAAATAGGATAAAAACATAAAGAACTGATTTATTAATTGTTTTCATAATTATTTAATATTTATTAGTTAGTATAAATATAATCATTTATTTATAAAATTGAAATATGTTAGGGGATTATTTTTTCGATTTTTTTTTCGTTATTAGAAGGGTCATTTAGAATGATTTCGAGATATTTTACTTTTGGAACCCAGAAGGTACCGCCCTCAATTTGAATATGAATTTTTTGTACAATAAACATCTTTTTATTTATAGTATAATAAACGTGGTATTTTTTATCAATACTAGATTTGATTAGATATAAAATCTTTTTTTTATAAGAAACAAAATTAAAAGAGTAAGATTTTTTTTGTTTATCCAAGATTTTTATATTTAAACCGTAAGCAAATGTACTTTGGATGTAATTAAGAGCTTCAAGACTTTTGTCGGTTTCGTAGTTAATCCAATTCACCTTAATTGGTTCTGATTCGTTTAGTTCTCCATTTTCATTATAATTTAGTTCATATAAAATGGTATTTTTATTTATATTTCTTTGAATATAGAATAGCATGTTTTTAAATCCATTGGGTACAGGAAAATTATCTTTTAACAATACATTAAATTGTGAAAAAAACAATACAATTAAAGTAAGAGTTAATATTTTTTGTAAGTTTTTAAAGTACATTTTTATTTATAGTATCGAGAATATTTAAAAGTTTATTTAGGGATTATTTTTAATTGTTAACAATTTGGTAAAATTACAATAATTATATCATTCTTAATTTAAATCGTAATTTTACTGTTTAAATTAATAAAAAGCATCCATTGACCTTTGACGATTTTAATTTTGACGATTCTTTATTAGAAGGCCTTTATAGTATGGGATATAAAAAGCCAACTCCTATTCAAGAACAAGCAATACCTGTTATATTAAAAAATAAAGATTTAATAGCCTGTGCCCAAACAGGGACTGGCAAAACTGCAGCTTATCTCTTGCCAATTATTCATCACATTTTGAAAGCGCCTACTCGTCATTTAAACACTTTGATTATTGCACCAACCAGAGAGTTAATTCTTCAAATAGATCAACAAATTGATGGCATGGGATATTTTTGTTCTGTTGGATCAATTGCAATTTATGGAGGAAATGATGGAATGACTTGGGAAAAACAAAAACATGCCTTACGCGAAGGTGTTGATATTGTTTGCGCAACTCCAGGAAGACTGATAGCTTTATTACAAAATGGAGATATAAATTTTGAACATTTACAACATTTAGTTTTAGATGAAGCGGATAGAATGTTAGATATGGGTTTTTTCGACGATATAAAATCGATTATTAACTATTTACCTAAAAAACGACAAACTATTTTATTTTCAGCTACCATGCCTCCTAAAATTAGGATGTTAGCTAATCAAATTGCAAATGAACCTGAACAGATAAACATTGCTATAAGTAAACCAGCTGCAGGAATTGTTCAACAAGTTTATATAGTATATGATTCTCAAAAAGAATCTTTAGTTAAACTTATTTTAAAAAATAAAGATTTTCAATCTGTTATTATTTTTTCATCTACTAAAGATAATGTAAAGTTACTTGAACGAACTTTACGTCAAGTGGATGGATCGGTTAAAGCATTTCATTCTGATTTAGAGCAAGTTGAGCGCGAAGAAATTATGCGTGACTTTAAAGCAAAAAAAATAAGAGTTTTAATTGGAACCGATATTTTGTCGCGAGGAATAGATGTAGACGGAATTAGTTTAGTAATTAATTACAATGCACCACCTGATCCAGAAGATTATATTCATAGAATTGGAAGAACTGCAAGAGCAGAAAAAGCAGGAGTAGCCATTACTCTTGTAAATGAACGGGATCAAATAAAACTTTCTAAAATAGAAGATTTGATGGGGTTTGAGGTAGCAAGAATGCCTATCCCGTCTGATTTAGGACCTGGACCGGAATATAATCCAGCTGCAAATAAAAAAGAATTTTCGAATTTTAAATCAAATAAAAAATCATCTAATTATTTTAGTAAATCTAAGCCTAAACATAAATAGTAAATTATTTATTTTTTTTGGCTTATCACTTTCAAAATTTCTTAACGATCTAAACCAAGATATGAGTTTTGCTTTTTGATTATTATTAAGTTTAGCTTTACTATTCATTATTAAATAAGAGTTAATGGGCATTTCATTTTTTTCAATCATTTCAATACATTCTTTTAATTTATGATCTAATTTTCTTCTAGAGTAATTTCCCCATTCAGAAAAATTTAATTCAATTCGAGCTTCATTACCCTAGCAATTTTAGCAAGCAATTTAATTAAAGAATTTATTTCTTCATTTGAATGTGATAATGAAATATAATTTTTGTGTTCTTCTTCAAATTAAAGTAATAAAAAAAGGATGGTTAAAATGCCACTTCATTATAATTTTTTGTAAGGGAAGCGATGCTAATCGTTTTTATCTATTTTACCTTCTAATTTTTTGTAAAATATTGCTATTTAAATTACATTTGATTAATGTTTAAACAAATTATCTGTTTATGTTTTACTTTGTTTTGTGTGGTTTCAAACTTCGCACAAAACTTCGCATTAAATAAATTAACTAGCCCATATATAAATCCAACTTTAAAATTTACCGAAAATATTGGGCAGTGGAATTCTAGTATTTTATTTCGTGCACAATTAGATGGAGGCGCTTTGTATATAGAAAATGACGGTTTAACTTTTAGTTTTTATAATAAAATAAAATATAGAAGCATTCATCATGGTGGAGTTTCAAAAGGGATTTATAAGGATTTTAATATCCCCTGTCATGCCTACAAAATAAAATTTCAAGGCGCTAACAGTCCAAGTTTTATCAAAAAAGAACAAGCAGGAAGTGATTATGAAAACTTTTTTATTGGAAATGATCCACAAAAATGGAAAGGGCAAGTAAAAAATTATCATCAAGTTACACTTAATTCTATTTATAATGGAATCGATTACGAAGTGTTAACTTCTGCCTCAGGGGTTAAATATAATTTTCATGTTGCCCCAAATGCAAATCCAAATAATATCAAGCTCAGTTATGAAGGGGTAAAAGACATAAAACTTAAAGATGATATTTTATATGTAAAGTTAGAAGTAAATGAAGTAATTGAACAAAAACCTTATGCTTACCAAAATATTAATGGAAGTATTAAAGAGGTTCCCTGTAATTATAAATTTAAAGATAAAGTGCTGAGTTTCGAGTTTCCTCAAGATTATAATCATGAATATTCTTTGATAATAGATCCTGTTTTAATTTTTGCAGCTCAATCTGGTTCTACTGCTGATAATTTTGGGATGACTGCTACCTATGATGCTTCAGGTAATTTATATTCGGGCGGAACTATTTTTGATAATGGATATCCAACTACATTAGGTGTTTTTTCTACTTCCTTTACAGGCTCGGTAAGTGCCGGCATAACAGATCTTGTTATTACCAAATATAACGCATTAGGTAACGCCTTAATTTATTCAACTTATTTGGGTGGATCACAAGCCGAAATTGTTACCAGTTTAATTACTGATGGCTCTAATAATTTATATTTATATGGCGCTACAAGTTCAACTAATTTTCCGATGCCACTTTCTACTTTTGATAATACGTTTAATGGTGGCAGTTTTTTAAGTTTTCAATTTAATGGGACAACATTTAATAATGGCACTGATATTTTTGTAGCTAAACTTAATAGCACAGGTAGTTCTTTGCTTGGCGCAACGTATATGGGAGGCAGCGCAAATGATGGAGTTAATTATAACAACTTTGCACCTCAATTTCATACGGTATACCCATGTTCAGCTCCTAGTGGTATAAGTTTAGTAAACGAATATCCAGCCGATTCTCTTCAATATAATTATGGCGATCAGTACCGCGGCGAAATTCAATTGGATAAAAATGGCTTTGTTTATGTTGCCAGCTCTACAAAATCAAATAATTTCCCTGTTCTTAATGCATTTCAAAATAGTTTAAGTGGGGTTCAAGATGCTGTTGTTTTTAAACTTAATAGTAATCTATCCTCATTAGTTTGGAGTTCATATTTGGGAGGTAGTGGTAACGATGCAGGATATTCATTAATTGTAGATGATACTTTACAAACCTATGTTACGGGCGGAACGTATAGTAGCAATTTTCCTGTAGTTTCGGGTTGTTATCAAACTAGTCCAGTTGGTGGAAAAGCAGATGGCTATTTGGCAAAAATAAATGCTGCAGGCAATCAAATTTTAAAAGCAACATATATTGGTACCGCTAGTTACGATCAAAGTTATTTTGTACAGAGCGATAGAATTGGCCGTATTTATGTGTTTGGGCAATCCTTAGGTTCTATGTCTGTTAGTCCGGGAGTTTATTCTAATGCCGGATCTCATCAATTCATTATGCGATTTAATAATCAATTAACAAATTTAAATCTTTCAACGGTTATAGGAAGTACGCAAGCAAGTTTAGATATTTCTCCTTCCGCTTTTTGTGTGGATAAATGTAGTGGATCAATTAGTTTGTCTGGATGGGGTGGAAGTATTATTAATTGTTCTAACCTCAGTGGAATGCCTGTTACAGTTGGTGCATTTCAATCTTCTCCTCCAAACGGACACGATTTTTATTTGATGGTTTTATATCCAAACTTTTCTGGTTTAAAATATGGTTCTTATTTTGGAGGAAGTTTATCTGATGAACACGTAGATGGCGGAACCTCTCGCATTAACGAACAAGGGGTTTTATTTCAATCTGTTTGCGCTGGTTGCGGAGGAAATGATGATTTTCCGGTTACTCCAGGGGCCTGGCCAAATTCAGGCGCAAATGTTAATCACAGTAGCAATTGTAATAACGGGGTTTTTAAATTTAATTACGAACCAAGAGTTAAATCTGCAATTGGCAATAGTTCAACTGCGGGATGCTCTCCTATTACTGTTACTCTTTCGAATTTAGGTTCTCCTGGTGTTAAATATCTATGGAATTTTGGTGGAGGTATAAATGATACTACCTCACAAATTATTAATCCTGTTAAAACATTTTCTGTTCCAGGAAATTATACTGTTACTTTATTGCTAGTCGAAAATCAGTTTTGTTTTTATAGAGATAGTTCTCAAATAGTTATTCAAGTAATAGCGCCTCCCAACGCAACGTTAAATTTAAATACAACATTATGTAGTAATACAGTTAATTTAAGTCAAATCTCAACTGGGGTCTTCGGACCAAATCCTTTTTTATGGAATTTTGGAAATGGGGTCACAACAAATTCAACAAGCACTCCTTTTTATACTTATCCTAGCAATGGTATTTATACTATTTCTTTAACAGCTACAGATATTTTTAGTTGCACAGTAGTAAAAACAATTACGGTTTCTGTTTTTAATTTTACTCCTTCTGTAATTTCAAATACTTCAATCTGTCAAGGCGCATTAATCACATTAACTGCCACTGGTGGCAATAGTTATTCATGGTCTCCTTCATCAACTTTAAACAACAGTTTAATAGCAAGTCCATTGGCAAATCCAACAACAAATATTATTTACACAGTTAACATATTAAATAATTCATCTGGTTATAATTGTATTAAAACACTAACGACTCAAGTATTGGTTAACCCCATACCAAATGCCAGTTTTTCCCTTTCTAATGTTCCTTGTTCTAATTCAATAGCAATAACTAATAATTCAAGTGGAAATTTTGGCGCAATTCCTTTTAGTTGGAATTTCGGAAATGGAAGTCCCATAAATAATTTTTTTGCGCCTACTTATTTTTATCCATTAACTGGAACATATACTGTTAGTTTGTTGGCTACTGATTTAAATGGATGTTCTAGTCTTGCTTCTCAAACAATATCTATTCTTAATTTTTCTCCAACAGTTATAAATAGTGCTTCTATTTGTAATGGTGCTTCTTATACTCTTAATTCGAGTGGAGGTAATTCATATACATGGATGCCTGTAACTGGCTTAAATTTAAACACTATCCCTAATCCAATTGCTAACCCAAGTATTAGCACTATATATTCGGTTAATATTTTAAATAATACTTTTGGTTTTAATTGTACAAAATCGTTAACCACTCAAATTATAGTAAATCCTAAACCAACCAGTAATTTTAGTTTTTCGGCAAATCCCTGCGGCGGCTCTGTGTCATTTTTTGATTTGTCGTATGACGATGTGGAAATTTGGCGCTGGACTTTAACACCGCTTATAACAAGCACGCTTCAAAATCCTTACAATTATTATTCTAATGGAGGAACCTACACAGTTAGTTTAGTGGTAACAAATAGTTTTGGTTGTAAAGACAAAATCGATAAAATAATTCAAGTGCAAACTCCACCAGTTTTATCTGTTAGTAATCATGCCACAATTTGTATAGGAGCTCAATCACAATTAATGGCTTCTGGTGGCATCTCGTATCAATGGTTTCCAAATCAATCGCTCGATTTTCCTTCATTATATAATCCAAATGCTTCGCCAAATGTAACTACAGATTATTCGGTGGTTATTACCACTTCAAATTCTATAGCGGGAAATCCTTGTCAATATACATTAGTTACCAGAGTTAATGTTGAAGAGTTATCAATTTTACCAATTAAAGTTAATGCTAACCCTCCTTTGGTGCTTCAGGGAAATTCTAGTACACTTAGTTACATTGGTTCTGCTGGTGTAACAATTGTTTGGTATCCTCTTAACACAACGGTTCCTGCTGTTGGTTATACTGTTATAGCTCAGCCAAATCTGCCAACTACCTATACTGCGATGATTGTTAAAGGGCCATGTTTTGAGAAAGTTTTAGTTTATGTTGATATTTATAAAGATGATTGTCTTAATTCTGATTTTTTTATACCTAATACGTTTACACCAAATGGCGATCAACAAAATGATATGTTTTTGGTTAGAGGTTTAAAAGTAGATTTGCTTTCTTTTGCCATATATAATCGTTGGGGAGAAATGGTTTTTGAAAGCAATGATATTAATAAAGGTTGGGATGGAACTTATAAAAACAAACCAGCGGATGTTGGTGTATTTGGGTGGTACCTTAAAGTAAAATGCATTGGCGGCAAAGAAACTTTTAAAAAAGGAAATGTTACCTTAATTAGGTAACAAAAAAAACTCAATAATATTAAAAAAATCATTAAATTTACCATCCTTAAATGGTAGGTATAGCTCAGTTGGTTAGAGCATCGGTTTGTGGTACCGAGGGTCGTGGGTTCGAGCCCCATTACTTACCCAAAAAAGTTTGTTTCAAGTTATTGAATATCTTCATTTTTATGAAGATAAAAAAACAGTGAATAGATTAGTCAGAGTTGGAGGGGGAATTTTTTATTTGAAAACACTCTAAAGATTATAGTTTTTGCATTAACATTAATCCATCTCTAATTGGTAATAATAAATTATCAACCCTTTTATCAGAATTTACTTTCATATTAAATTGATGAATGTATTGAGTTTGAATGTCTTGATCTTTATCTAATACTTTTCCGCTCCATAGCACATTATCAGCAATAATAATACCCCCAGGATTTACTTTATCTATAATTAAGTCAAAATATAAATTATAATTTTGTTTATCTGCGTCAATAAAAACTAAATCAAACATGTAATTTAAACTAGGGATAATTTCTTGAGATAAACCT
>CAMCZO010000082.1 GCA_945887955.1 Chitinophaga pinensis
TTTTTTTTCTTTTCGTTCAGCCCTTATTTTTTTATTTGACCTTAACTCTTCTTTATATGTTTTTTCTCTTGGTCCACTTACCTTAGCTTTTTCCTGGCAATAATTACTTTTTAAAAATCCTAAAAGAAATAAAAAAACAAACAAAAATTTAAAATAAATGTATTTTTCTTTTTTCATTCAATAAATAATTCTTAAAAACATCCTAAAGCAAAATCTGTAGAATTCAAAAGTCATTTAATATGAAGAGAATAAAATAGTTTTATGTATTATTATTTTTATACTCAATCACTTCAACTCCAAAGCGTCTTAAAAAATCAACACCTTCATCTGAAATTAATCCTTTAAATTTGGCGTAACTATCTTTATAAAAAACTTTTTTTATTCCTGTAGTAAATATTACCCTTGCACAAGCAATACAAGGAGAAAGCGTAATGTAAAGTGTTGATCCGATCATACTAATGTTATTTTTTGCAGCATATAAAATAGCATTCTGTTCAGCATGAAGAGCTAAAGAGCAACTTCCTTTACTATCTCTTTCGCAACCTGTTTCTGGCCATTCAATGTCACAATTATGAGTTCCGGCAGGTGGACCATTGTAGCCCAAAGAAACGATTCGGGTGTCTTTAGTTAATACCGCCCCTACTTGGGCTTTAACACAATGAGATCGCTTGGCTAATTTTTCTGCAAGTTCCATGTAAATTTCATCAAAAGAAGGCTTAACCATAATTTTTTAGTTTATTATTAAAGTGCTTCGCTAACAACTTCTTTAACATCATTAGGTAGTAATCTTTTAAGCAGAGCTTCAATTCCGGCTTTTAAAGTCATGGTACTACTAGGACAACCACTGCAGCTTCCACGCATTTGAACAGTTACAATGCCATCTTTTAATTGCTTAAATGTAATTAAGCCTCCATCTTGTTCTACTGCTGGTCGAATATATTGTTCAAGCACTTCAATAATTTTGTTTTCAACTTCATTAATTGGGGCAGAATGTTGGGTGTTTATAGAAACCGTTTCTTTAAAAGAAGAATCTTTTGATACATTTTGTTCGGGTAATTTTTGAATAATAACATTGCCATTATTAAGATATTCGGTTATAAAAACTCTTAATTCGTCTCTTATTTCTTCCCAAATTACTGAATCAATTTTAGTAATGGTTATATAATTAGAAGAAATAAATATACTTTTAACAAAAGGAAATTGAAATAATTTTTGTGCAATTGGAGCCTCTGATGCTTCATTTATTTTGAGATATTCTGCTGATGCACCGCTCACCAATAATAATTTATTGGCAACAAATTTTATACTTGATGGATTTGGTGTTTCTTCAGCGTAAATGATATATGGAATGTCTTGCAAATTCATGATGATAATTTATCTATTTAATAAAAGTACAAAATTAAGTTTAAAATTTAGATGAATTAAACTTCTAAACAAGAATTATTTTGATTCATTAATTTTATAAGCTAACATAAATCGAATATCTGAATAAGAAACATCGTTGGATAATTTGTTTTTAATTGGGGTCATACCCATATTATAGTCAAAATTTTCTAAAGCTTTTAAAATTAATTTTTGTTTTTCTTTATCTACTAGTTTATCTATTTTTAATTCCCCATTAGCTATATAAGTTACCAAATGTGATTGAATTGTATTAATAGAAAGGCTTCTTTGTTGAGCGATTTCTTCAACATTAAATCCGTGTTCAAAAAGTCTAAATGTTTGTTCTTTTGTATTTACTTTTTCAAAATTGTCATTGGGTGAATAAAATTCATCATTGGGTTTTTGAGATTTTTCTTTTTTTGGTTTTTTTTCTTTTTTCAACTTAAGTAAGTGCATTTTTGATTCTAAATTATTTTCTATCATGTAGTTTTGAATTATTTTCAAAAACTCTGATCCAAATGCGTTAACTTTTGCTTCACCAAAGCCTGAAATCTTTAATAAATGTTCTTTATTAGTTGGGAGATAATTAGCAAGTTCAGTAATAGTTTTAGCATTAGCTACTAAATAAATAGGCTTTTGTTCATCATTACATATTTGGTCGCGTAAAATTAATAATTCGCGATAAAGTTTTGGGTTTTGAACATCAATACTCAACTTAGTATTTTTAGACGAAGCATAAATATTTATTTTAAAATCAGGATAAATTAATTTTAGTTTTTGGTTTAAAAATTGGTTAAAAACAAAACCATTAATACAAACTTTTATTAATTCATGCTTTAAGAATAAAGAATCAAAAAGTAACTGTAATATTTCATTTATTTCATTTGCAGCTTCTTTACTTTCAGATATCAATAAACATTTTTTTAAATCATCAATTGATTTTTTTATTTCTGTTTCAAAATAAACAGATGCTTTTTTTATTCTATTTTGTAAAACTTCGTCTTTTTCTATAATTATTGCTTGATTGATTAAAGATTCTAATTGGTCTTTAAACTTATTCGAAAGATTTACTATTGTTTCAATTGTTTCAAAAAAATTAGCACTCCAAACCAATCCTTCATGATTGATTTTAGATTTATACATTTGAATAATTCCTCCTAAGTCTTTTCTATACTGGAATTGATCTGAAAAATCGAATAAATTTAATAAAACTGATTTTACATAATTCCGCTGAGATGAATTAAAAATTGAATTAACCTGTTCGTTAGTTTGTTTTGTTGTAGAAAAATTTAATATCTTAAGATCGTTTAATAAACTTTTTGGGCTAATCATTGTACTTAATGTTAATCCTTTTAAACTTCTGCATCTGCTAAGAGCTACATATACTTGACCCGAACTAAAAGATTCGGCGGCATCTATAATTAAATTATCAAAAGTTAAGCCTTGACTTTTATGAATAGTAATGGCCCAAGCCAATCTTAAAGGGTACTGCGAAAAAGTTCCTAAAACCTCTTCATTTATTTGTTTTGTAGATTTATCTAGTTTATAAGCAACATTTGTCCAAGTTTCCTTTCCAACCTCAATTTCATATTTATCATCATCACATTTTACTTTAATTTTATCCTCATCAAGATAAACTACAATTCCTATTTTTCCATTAAAATAATTTTTTTCTACATTATTTTTCAGAAACATGACCCGTGTTCCTTTCTTTAAAATTAATTCTCCATCGGCTGGGAAATTTTTATCAGAAAAAACACCTTCTATTTTTGATTTATACTTATAAGATTTTTCTTTAATTGTATTTAAATTTTTGTCGTTAATTTCATCGGCTTTTCTATTGTGAGTAGTTAGGGTAATGTTATTTTGATAATCATTTTCAGTAATTATTGGTTTATAAAATGAATTCAAAAGAGCCAAACTCTCTGAATCCAATTGATTATTTCTGACTTTATTTAATAACTCAATAAAAGCAGTTTCACTTTGTCTGTAAATTTTTTCTAACTCAATAAAAACGGTAGGATTGTTTATTAAAACATGACTATCAAAAAAATATGGACTCTTATAAAATTGATTCAACATATTCCACTCCTCTTGCTGAACAACAGGAGGAAGTTGATACATATCTCCTATTAATAAAACCTGAACACCTCCAAAAGGCAAATGATTTTTTTTTCGAATTTGTCTCAGGGTCATGTCTATTTGATCAAGCATATCGGCCCTAACCATACTTACCTCATCAATAATTAATAATTCTAAATTTCTGAAAATAGCCAAGCGTTGAGCATTATATTTTGGTGCTAAAAGACTATTTTTACTCGTGTCAATTTCGCCATTTTCTTTAAAAGCTGGTATAAATGGGCTAAAAGGAAATTGAAAAAAAGAATGAATAGTTGATCCACCAGCATTAATAGCGGCGACACCTGTAGGGGCTATGATTGATAATTGTTTAAATGTGTTTGCCTTAATATATTTTAAAAGGGTTGTTTTACCAGTTCCTGCTTTCCCAGTTAAAAAAATTGATTGGTTTGTTTGATTTACAAAATTTAAAACACGTTCAAATTGTAAATTAATTTCTATTCCGTCCATTTTAGTTACCGACAAAGTAAATAAAATAAAATAAAATTAATCTTATAAAAAAACATTTAAACTCGACTTTATGAGTAAATAGCAGGCAAAGAACCAAAAAAATCCAATAATAATTAAAATTTCATTACAAGTACATGGATGTTAAAATTAATGCTATCCTCTCAATATTTTAACAAATTTTTAATTTTGGCATAATATTTGTAAGTTTACGATTAAATAAAATTAAAAAAATAAATTTATGAATAAGTTGAGCAAAATTATTACTGCAACCATTTTAGTTTTAATGTCATTTATTAATACCAGTTGGGCACAAGATTTTAAATTAGACCCAACTTATTTTCACATTTTTGATAAAGATTCCTTGAAAGGATTTGAAGAAGATGCCGCTAGAGCTTCAGCAATTTCTGAACAATACTTAGGTGCTGAATTTAAAGTAAAAATGTATCAGTTAAAACGTGCATTTATTAATGACAGATATAATCTTTGGCCAAAACCAATAAAAAATTCACCTTATAGTTTTAATACTGCTGCTAAATTAAGTGTAGTTCCTGGTTGTACAAATGAAGATTTTGAAGCTTCTACCGCCGGATCTGTAACTGCACAAAATCAAATTACTGGATGGACCGTAACAAGAGGCAACGTAAATCCTCCAAATAATGCTTGTAACCTAACTGGGTGCTGCACAAATAACCCTGTTGAGTCAGAATTAATTTCCGCTCCCAATGGCATAATTGACCCAGTTATTGGATCCATTTATCCAATTTTTTCGGTATTTGGTTCTACCGCTGCCAACCCAAATGCAGCATTAAATAATCCACAGATTGCTCAAAGTATGTTTGGAGATAAATTTATCCGCATTAATAGTCCTGGATTGGGTACTCAAGCATACAGTGTTGAAAGACTTTCTAAAACTTTTGCCGTAAATTCAAACAATGCGCTGTTTCAATTTGCTTTTATCTTTGTATCTAGTACAGGACACTCATGCTGCAGTGCTGGTGCATTTCAAATTAAATTAACTAATGCTACAACCAATTCTGTAATTGCTTGCCCTAGTTATTCTGCTGCTGGACCAAGTGGAAGTTGTCAAAACTACACTGTAAATGGAATTGGTTTTTTAAATGCAGTTTCTGGAACACCAGCTACGGTTAACTCTGGAATAGTATTTAACAAGTGGCAAGTAAATTCGATGGATCTAACCCCTTACATTGGTCAAAACATTACAATAGATATTTTAGCAAACGATTGTGATGCAAGTGGTCACTATGGTTATGTTTATTTTGATGCCCAATGTGGTCCAATGGTTGTTTACGGTAATGGAACTCCTTATGGTGCTGGTTCAGGAAATATAACAGTACCAACTTGCGGTGCAGCTGGAGCAACTCTTTGCGCATCATCGGGCTTAGGACCTTATTCTTGGGCTGGACCAGGAGTTAGTCCTGCTTTTGCAGCACCCTCATTAACAAATATATGTTACATCACCAATATTTCTGGAACTTATACTCTGTTTATGAATCCCCAGGGATCTTGTTCGGCCATTCAACGTATCATTTCAGCAACTATTACTCCTGCTCCATTGTTAGCTGCCTCTATTGTTCAAGCTGTTTGCGGTTCAACAACTGCGGTGGTTACAATTACACCATCGGGATCTGCTGCTGTTCCTTCAACTTTAATATGGAGCCCGCCGCCACTATCAATTAATCCGGGTACAACAATTGCAACATATTCAATTCCACCCGGACCTGCTCCAACCGTTGTTAATATTTCGGCAACCGACCCATTAGGTTGTTTGGTTATTGCCACTGTTAGTGTTAATCCGGCTGCGCCAGTTCCAACATTTACTTTTCAAAATGTTACAGGAACGACAAGTCTTACCTGCATTAACACATCGGTAGAAATAAATGCCCTTTCAACCTATACTTATGGTATGATTGATTATATTTGGGTTTCTGCTGGAGCATCTTATTCTGGAACTCCTGTAACAATCACAACGCCTGGAAATTATACGGTAACTGGTTTTGATCCTGTAAGTGGCTGTGGGGTTACAAAAACAATTTCTATAGGATCTAACTTCAGTCCTCCCACTTCTGTTATTTCTCCTTTGTTACAGAATATTACTTGTACAAATTCGGTTGTAGTTACAGTTACTGCAACTGCATTAAGCCCCTCTATAAATGTTCAGCACGATTTTATGTCTCCGCTTGGAGGTACCGTTACTGTTATGTCACAAACAGCAATTTTCTCTCCTGGTCCAGGAACGTATACTCATGTATTAATTAATTTATTAAACGGTTGTAAAGTCACTAAAACTTTTACAATTACTGCAGCACCAGAATTACCTACATTTAGCGTAAATAGTCCATCAAACTTTACATTAGGTTGTGGCACAAAAAGTATGATTACTGTAAATATTTCAAATGCTGCTACAAGTCCTGTGCCTGGTGGAGCCGTGAGTTACACTTTTTTACCTCCAGGATCATCAACATTGTTCACAACAAATTCAGCCCCTACCATTACCAATGTAACAGTTCCAGGTACATGGACAGTTGTTGTTCAGGATAATGCAACAAATTGCAGAACAAGAGTTCCGATATCGATTGTTCAAAATACATTTGCACCAAACGTTGAGGCTATTGTTCCAAATCAAACGCTAACTTGTGCTACGCCCACAGTAAAATTAGAAGGAGCTAGTTTAACGCCAAATGTGAGTTATAATTGGTCATTTCCAACAGCGCCAGGAAATTTACAAGGCATTCCAATTACAATAATTACGACAAGTAACACCACCAATACTTTGGTAGCCAACTATACACTAACGGTAATTGATAATAATAATACATGTAAGAGTTCGTCAATCATACCAATGTATCAAAATATATTTCCTCCTAAAGTAGGAATATCTTTGAGCTCAACGGTTATTGCTTGTAACACATCAAGTGTGGTATTAACTAATACTAGTTCTAGTCAATCTCCTTCTAATTTTCCAAACACACAAATTATACAAGGTTATTTGTGGGAAGGACCACCGCCTCAATTTAGTGAATCATTAACTTCCAATTATAATGCTTTTATTCCAGGAGTTTATACATTAACAGCTAAAAATTTAAACAATGGTTGTTTGGGAAGCGGAACGGTTTCAATTGCTGATAATAGAATATTTCCGGTTGTAAATAATCCAGTAGGGCCCGACCCATTTTTCTTAGATTGTGGAACGGCAACTGTAGCTATAAACGCAATAATTAGTAATGCCAATAGTAATTTTACATTTTTATGGCATACAGAGGGTAGCGGAACTTCGTCAACTAGTGCGATAACAAACTCTATTTTAAATGTAAATTCTGCAGGCATATATGAGATAGAAGTTTTAAATCCTTCAAATGGATGTAAGACAACAGGAACTGTTTCAGTAAAAAATGGAAGTTTAACATCTAATTTCACTCCAGATAAGATAAGTGGATTTGCTCCATTAACAGTTAATTTTACAAACAACTCAGCCTCATCTTCAACAATTAGCTCAACAATTCCGATTAATTCGGTTTGGAATTTTGGAAATGGAACTAGCTCAATTACTCCTTCTTCTTCAATAACGCCATCATCAATATATACTCAACCAGGAACTTACACAGTAACTATCTTTAACAATAAAGGTTCGTGCCAGGATGTGTTCAAGAAAATTATTGTAGTTGATATTCCATCAAAATTAGAAGTACCTAATGTATTTACTCCTAATGGAGATGGCAGTAATGACATTTTCTTTTTAAAGGCTTCTAATTTAACAGAAATTACTGCATTAATTTATGATAGATGGGGAAATAAAGTTTATGAATTAACTAGTAACACAGGAAATATTGCTTGGGACGGTAAAAATCAAGTTGGTAAAGATGTTGCTGAGGGAACCTATTTTTATATTATAACTGCAAAAGGAAAAGATGGGCTTGATTATAATACTAAAGGAAATTTAAGCTTGTATCGCTAACAAAAAAACCGGTTTTAAACCGGTTTTTTTTATTTAA
>CAMCZO010000083.1 GCA_945887955.1 Chitinophaga pinensis
TAAGGAGATGATTTAAAAACCTGTTTTGCAAAACAGTTAGTTTCTTCGTTTGGATCTATTGTTATTAATTTACCTTTATCTGAAAGTCCTTCCGCTAAACAAATTGCAGAGTAGCCCGTGTAGGTGCCTATTTCTAATATGTAATTTGGCTTTTTAAGTTTGGATAAGAAACTTAAAAATCGACCTTGGATATGGCCACTCAGCATCCTAGGTTGATTTATTTTTAAATTGGTTTTTCGATTAAGTTCTTTTAATAATTTATTTTCGTCGCTTGAAAAATCCTGACAATAATCTAATAATTTTGGATCTATAAATTCCATAGGTATTTATTAAAATTCATAAATATTAACTCAGTCGTTTATTAATAATTTTAGAAACATTACCAAAAAGTTTGCCAGGTGAAAAGGTTCTCCAATTAATTTCATCTAATTCACCTCCATAAATAAAAAAATAATCTAAATGGGCTTGTTTAAATTCTATTAAAACATGATCTCTGAAATTAATTAATACAATCCACCCATTATCTCCGATATCTTCAAACCACTCTTCATAATAACTATCATCACTTGTATGAAAGTTAAGAACATTTTCGCCAATTAAAATATATTTATTAATACCATAATTATTTAGTTCATCAACAATATCCCGTTTTAAAAACATAATATCGTTATTGATTGCATCATTCCATTCACCAATTAATTCAATAATTGCATAAGATTCTTCATAATCTACAAATAGTATTTTAATGTAAATAGTTTCGCTTCCAATGTCGTCCCATTGCGGATGAATATAGAAATTATAAATTGTATTTGTATATTCAAATTCACTGTACTCTTTATTGTAAAAAGGAGATTGATTATCTTCTGAAGCTATATATAAATGCCTCCAATTATAAAATGGTTCAATGCCATGCATAATTTAATTATTCTTATTTTCAAGGAAAGTAGATGTTACAATAGCATTTCTGTCTGATTTATCTGTGTAAAAATCATTATCAAAGCATAATTCAATAATAGCATTTGAATTGTTATTTGTATAAAAGTTAATTTTATTAGTTGTATAAGCTATATTATTTAAAAAACATCCTCCAATAATCTTTCCATTTAATCTGCATGTTAAATGAGCATTAATAGTATTAATTGAATTTTCTGGTAAGCTCTTTGCACAAAAGAATAGGGAGTAAAACCCTTTATTTAATGAAATTTTTTGAGATGTTAAACAAGAGTTAACATCCATTACTATAGGATTATTAATAGATTGTTTTGTTTTTTGAATAAAATTAATTCGAATAGTTTTATCTGGAATTGGCTCGTATTTTAAAGCAAAAGTTTGAAATGATTCATATTTCATATTTATATAGTACTTGTTTAAAAATAAGGTATCTAATTGTTTTTCTACATCAATATTTTCTTCTCTAACACTTAAATACCAAAATGGTTTTAAGACATTTTTGTTAATTATTTTATGGGTATAATTTTCTAGAGATTCCCAGTAAAAATTATTTTTTACTTGATTATAATCAAAAAAATATTTATAGTGTAAACCAGTTTTTGAGACAATTTCATCATTTTTTTTAATATTTTCAGTAACAAATTTCGAAGCTGCACGATATTCAGGCTTAGTTGGAGTTTTAAAATAGTTTTTAATAATTAATAAGTCGTTTAACGAAAAAATAATCAAGATAAAAAAAATAAAATATGAAATGGTTCGATTTTTAATATAATCTAAAGTAATAGCTAAAATTAAGATTACTGCAGGGATTAAATGAATAAAATACCTAGGAACTAAAACGGGTATAGCAAGATATGATATTACTAAAGGAAATAATAGACTAAAGAATAGCCATGAAATAAGTATAATAAATGAAAATAATAATGGATTTGAAATAAAAGGTTTTGAATCTGTATTTTTCTCAAAGGTTAGAATAATAAAATAAGTAATTATTAAAATATAAATTATCGGTAGAATCATTTCTGAATCGCCAAAGAAGTTGCCTAAATATTGGCTAAATTCATTGCCCTTTGGAGTTTCAATCCATGATGATTTAATTTTGTAATTTTTGAATAATTGTGGAAATGCAGGTATATAACTAATTAACAAAACTGTTGCCGATAATAATCCTTTAAATAAAAAAGATTTTTTTAGAGATTCGCTTTGTATATAAAAAAAACAAAACACTAAAAATTGTCCTATTATAATGGATAATGCAAAAAATTGACCCTGAATCATTAAGGATGAGAATAGAGTATAAATTAAAACATCTTTATTTTTTTGTGTTTTTAAAAACTTAACAAAATATAAAAAAGATAAAATTGTAAATAGCACTAAAAAAGAATACGGCCTACCTTCTTGTGAATAATTGATGTGAAAAAAATTTACACATAAAAGACTTGCGGCTATTAATCCAGTGTTTTTGTTAACTAATTCTTTACCTAATTTATAGATTCCCAAAATACTTAATATGCCTATGATCGCTGAAAAACATCTTAATACAAGGCTTGTATATCCGAAGATTAAAAACACACACCTCAAAATAATGAAATATAATGGAGGCATATTATCATAATTTATATAGGTATGGTAGGCATTACGTAATGATATGTTTGGATTTGACTCAATCATCGTTATGATTTCATCGTCCCAAAGGCTTTGAAAGTCAACATTAAATAATCTTAGGAAAGAGGCAAGAATTAGAATTAAAAATAGAAAAAAGTTATTTAAAATTAAGAATTGTATTTTTTTTAGCATGTTTTAGATTCAAAAATAAGAAGAAAAAAGTTAATGTATTTAGCTACTTAACTATTTAAAGGCATTTTCTTAATAATTTTAATTTTAAGACTTTCGCGAATTGTTTCTAATGTAGTTAATAAAATAATCCTAATATCCATGCCTATTGTAGCATGTTCTACATAATATAAATCCCATTGAAGACGTTTAAATATGGATCTTGTATTGGGCGTTGGCCCTCTAAAACCATGAATTTGAGCAATTCCTGTAATTCCAGGTTTTACTAAATAGCGATTGTAATATCCAGGAAATAATTCAGCAAAATGTTCAGAGTCAATTAGCATATGAGGTCTAGGCCCAACAATAGACATTTCTCCAATTAAAACATTTATAAATTGAGGTAGTTCGTCTAAGTTTGAAACTCTTAAAAATTTCCCCATTCTTGTTATGCGTGGATCATTTAAAGAGGCCTGTAAATCATCGGCCAATTTATTAATTTTCATTGTTCTTAGTTTAAAACAGTTAAATGTTTTGCCTTTATAGCCTGTTCTTTTTTGTTTAAAAAATACAGGGCCTTTTGAATCTAATTTTATTAATAAAGCTAGAACTGGTATTAACCAAATTAAAATAGTGAACATAATGATCAGTGAAAAAACTATATCAATAGTTCTTTTGAAAAAAGTAATCACTTTTATTCTATTTTCAACGGCATCGGTTAATTGTACATTATGAGTTAATGTAAAAGCATCTTTATCAAATATTGCGCTGTTGTTTGTCAAAAGTAAATTTTGAGTTACCGGATTGTTATATAAATAATCTTCAAATATAAATATAAATATAAATTTATTCTAGGATTTTATAGCAATAAGTATTAATTAACACAATACTTTTAATAACTGTTGCTTTTTATGAACTTAAAAAATTAGTATTTTACGAAAAAAACACTCAGTGTTCTATTTATGTTTTATCAATACCCCAACGAAATGTTTTTTGTGTGAGCCCTATTAAATCAATAACTCTATCAATAACAGTGGCCGCTAATTCTTCGAATGTTTTTGGCTTTGAATAAAATGAAGGAGAAGCAGGGCAAATAATTGCACCGGCTTCGGTAAGAAGTTTCATGTTATTAATGTGAATAAGGTTTAAAGGCGCATCTCTTGTAACTAAAATAAGTTTTTTTCGTTCTTTCAAAATTACATCTGCAGCCCTAGTTATTAAATCATTACTTATACCTGAAGATATTCTTGCTAAAGTGCCCATACTGCAAGGACAAATTATTAACGCATCATATTTTGCAGAACCTGAGGCAAATGGGGCCATAAAATTATTTTTATCATAATAATTAAAATCATAATCTTGATAAATTTTGTTTTCTAATTCTAATTCCCAAACAGCTTTTGCATTATCGCTCATTACTATACTAATCTCATCACATTGTTCTTTTAATGTAGTTAGTTTATCGAGAAGAACTTTTGTATAAATACTTCCACTTGCACCCGTAACAGCTACTGCTATTTTTTGTTTTTTAGTTTCCATTTTTTGAATTAAAATCGAGTTTATATGATACTATTAATGAAATGATGTTGTTATATAAGCCTTTATTAAAGAAGGTTGCGATAGGGTTAGGGAAAATGATTTTGTTAGCTATTATTCCGTAATCTCTTATTGGGATAATAGAATTAGATGCTCTTATCTCGACATAAAATTTTTCTTTAACAATTTTCCCTAATCCAAAGTTTACTCCAAATTCATTTTTATTAAAATAATAAGTTCCAGTCATATCTGTATTATCAATGTTTTCGTTATAGCTAAATAAATATGCAAATGAGGGACCAGCTGTAACAAAATAAGTTGAGTTTATTTGGTATTTAAATAATATGGGTAAATCTAGATAATTTAAATTAACGCGATAAAATGAAAAATCCCCATTTTCGGGGTTTGAATTATGTCGAGCTCCTTTTTGTGAAAAATAAAAACCAAATTCTAAACTCATTTTTTTGTTTAAACGTGCATTAACAGATGTTCCAAAAAATAAACCGAGTTTATCGAAACCAGAATAACTATCTCCATGTATTTGACAAAAATTTAATCCCATGGCTGGTAATAATGTAAAAACAGACTTTTTATTGTCTTGTGCTTTTGCATTTAAACAAAATAATATAAGATACAAAAAAAGTTTTTTCAATTATTTAAGATATTACAAATTACAGTTTAATTATTTGTGTATTCTTTAACTACATTATATAACGTGTCGCGTTGTACCGGAATTTTCCCTGCCGATTTAATTAAATCTACCAATTCTTGTGTAGTTAATTTTGGATTTTTCTCTTCAGAACCTGCCATACTATATATTTTTGTTGTATCATCAATTGTTCCGTCTAAATCATCTGTTCCAAAGTTTAATGACAATTGTGCCGTACTTCTTCCTATCATAGCCCAATAAGATTTTATGTGTGCAAAATTATCCAAATAAATTCGGGATACAGCATAGTTTCTTAAATCTTCAATTACACTTACTTCATTTATATGAGCCATGGCATTATCTTTATTTCTAAATTTTAATGGTATAAAAGCATTAAACCCTTTTGTTTTATCTTGTAATTTTCTCAAACGGTCCATATGGTCTATTCTATGCTCGTAACTTTCTATATGGCCATAAAGCATAGTGGCATTTGAATGATTGCCCATTTTATGCCATATTTCGTGTATACTAAGCCACTCATCTGTAGAACATTTTCCACCTGCAATTTTATCTCTTATTTCTGTATTAAAAATCTCTGCGCCTCCTCCCGGTAAACTGTCTAATCCAGCTTCCTTCATTAATATCAACCCTTCTTCATAGCTTACTTTTGCTTTTTTAAAAATGTAATGAAATTCTACTGGAGTCAGAGCTTTTATATGCAAATTTGGTCGGTAACTTTTTATTTTACTAAATAAGTCGGTGTAAAATTTTAAATCTTGCTTTGGCACAACACCACCGGTAATATGAACTTCGGTTACATCTTGGTTATCGTATTTTTTTACGATGTCTAAAATTTCGTTTACTGATAATTCCCAACCCTGATCTTTATTTTTTATTAAACGAGAGTAAGAGCAAAATGCACAAGAGTAAACACAAACATTTGTTGGTTCTACATGAAAATTATGGTTAAAATAAACATAATTACCATTTTTATTTTCTCGAACATAATTAGCTAATATACCTAAAAACCCTAATTCAGCCTTTTGATATAACAAAATACCCTCTTCAAAAGAAATTCTTTCGTTATTAAATACTTTTTTAGCTATTCTTTTTAATTCCTCTGGATAAGAGGATTTAGATAAAATTAATTCGGCACTATTTTTATTAAACATCATTAATACAAATTTACGGCTTCTTTTTAAAGCAATACATTTAATTTGTAAGATTGTTTATGCCTAATATTAATTAAAATACTTTAATTTTGTTTTAATTTATTAAATTTATTATGGGAAGAATAATGGCTATAGATTATGGAAGTAAACGTTGTGGCATAGCTGTAACCGATTCCCTTCGAATTCTTGCAACTGGCTTAGATTCTGTTCATAGTAAAGATATTATTGTTTATTTAGAAAAATATTTTACGCAGCAAGTTGTTGATATTATCGTGGTAGGCGAACCAAAAACGATGGAAAATAAAAAGAGTGATAGCGCTCGATTTATTGATCCTTTCGTAACTCATCTTCAAAAAAAATTTCTAGATAAAAAAATAGAACGCTTTGACGAACGATTTACCACTAAAATTGCTCATCAAACTATTCTCAATGGTGGGGTAAAAAAGAAACAACGCCAAAATAAAAATACTGTTGATGTAATTAGTGCTATAATTATTTTACAAGACTACATGAATTTTATTGAGAATAAATAGTTTTTTTTATTTAATTTTGTATATTATTGATATATAGTTTAAATAATAATATTTAATTGCTTTATAAAATAATGATACTAGCTCTTTTTTCAAAAAACAATAAAAAAATAATAAGCTGTTTATTTTTGTTTTTTGTTTTAATAAGTCAATCACAAATAGTACAAACATTTTCTTATACTGGCAGTATTCAAACATTTACTGTTCCAAGTTGTGTATCTCAATTTACTATTCAAGCAAATGGTGCTCAGGGAGGAGGCTCCTTCAATGGCGGCGGAGGCCTTGGGGCTAGAATGATTGGTACATTCACTACAACTGCAGGGGCTGTATATTCCTTGGTTGTTGGACAAATGGGTTTATTACAGGCTGGTGGTCAAGTACAAAATAGTTCTGGTGGTGGCGGCGGAAGTTTTGTTTATTCTTCTGGTCCCACATTATTAATTGCAGCAGGAGGCGGTGGTGGAAAATGTAATTATACAAATTCTTCTGCTTTACATGCAGGAGCAGCAGGAACAATTTCTGCAGCTGGTAATCAAGCAAGTGCTGGTGGTGCAGCTGGTGGTTTAGCATCATTAGGTGGAAATGCTGGTTTATGGAGTAATGTAGCTTGTGCCGGTGGAGGTGCTGGCTGGTCAAGTGTTGGAGGTGGCGCTTATGGTGGATTAAGTTTCCCTACTTGGGCAGGCGGTCCAGGTTATTGCGGTGGTGGTGGTGGTGGTTGCGGAGGTGTTGGTGGATATGGTGGTGG
>CAMCZO010000084.1 GCA_945887955.1 Chitinophaga pinensis
TGAAGAGCATTTTTATCCAACAAAAACTCTCCGTTTATTCCTGCTGGAATAATTAATTCCTTATAACCACAATCAATATAATGTTGATTATATTCAAATCGATCGCTTTGAAGTTGAATAGATAATCTTGATGATGCAAAGGCGCCATCTGCTCCAAACAATAAATCGGCAGAGGTATTAGAAGTTTCTTTCGTAAGATTATCCTCAAATGTGATAGCCAAATCTTTTCTATTAATTAACGTACATTTTTTATTAAAATGAATATTTACATTTTCTTGTTGTTCGGCTAAATCCATTAATTTCATATTAATATCGGCACGTGAAACAGAATAAATAGCTTGATTATCTTTACCATAGGGTTGGTAAGCATTAGTTCCATCTTTATGATGAATAAAACGTCCATACATTGGAATAGCAATTTTTTTTATGTCATCAGCAATACCAACGCCCTCCAAACCTCGCCAACCTCTATCACTTAAAGCTAAATTAATAGAACGACCAGCGCTCATCGTTTCTAGTCGCATGTCAGCTCTCCGTTCAAAAACATTTACTTTATACCCTCTTTTAGATAAATAAATAGAGAGTAAAGAACCAACTAAGCCAGCACCAACGATAGTAACACTTTTTTTCATATTTAAAACCTGTGTAAAAATTAAATATTATTCAATTAATAAAAAACAAAATTAACATATAAAAACGCAATTTACATGTTTATAAAACAAATTTTAAGATAACTAAATTAGTAATTTATTACCTTTACCTAGATGGAGGAGAAATTTGAAAAAAATATACTTAAAAAAAAGCTTTTTGAGAAAAAAGACAAATTGTTACTTGCAATAAGTGGTGGAGTTGATTCTGTTGTTTTAGCTCATCTATTAAATAAATTAAATTATAAATTCGATCTAGTTCATTGTAATTTTAACCTAAGGGCTAAAGAAAGTAAATTAGATGAGCAATTTTGTTTAAAAACAGCCAAACAATTAAAAGTTAAAATTTTTATTAAACAATTTAAATTAGAAGAATATTGTAAAAAACATAAAATTAGCATTCAAATGGCGGCAAGAGACCTGAGATATGAGTGGTTCTCAGAATTGTTAAAAATACAATCCTATAGTTATTTATTAACCGCTCATCATTCAGATGATTTAGTCGAAACAATTTTTATTAATTTATTAAGAGGTACAGGAATTAAAGGCTTAAAAGGTATTTCTGAAAAAAAAGATGATATAATCAGGCCATTATTAATTTTTAATAAACAAGAAATAGAATTATTTGCCAAGAAACAAAAAATAAATTTTAGGTTAGATAAAAGTAATTTAAATACAAAGTATGAACGTAATTTATTACGATTAGAAATAATTCCTAAACTAAAAAAAAGACATCCTCAATTAGAACAAACGTTTTTAAAAAATACGGAGCATTTTATTCAAGAAGCTTCTATTGTTGAGGATTATCTTAAACATAAATATAAAAAATTAGTGTCAACTAATTCTAATTCATTAAAAATTAATAAGCACTTATTAAATGAGGAAACTCATAAAGAAACTATAATTAATTTTATATTAAAACCATTTAACTTTAACGAGACACAAGAAAAAAATTTAATAAATAGCATTTCAAAAAAGTTTAATACAGGAAAAGGTTTTTTATCTCAAACACATCAATTAATTATTGATCGAGACTATTTAATTATTAAACCTATTCATAAAGAAATACAAAATACCTTATATATTAATTCTATAAATGAATTAAAACACATTCCAGATATTGCTTTTTCAAAAACAAAAAAAATTAATAAACCAAAAAAAAATGAATTATATATAAGCGAAAAAGATTTGATATTTCCCATTCAAGTAAGGACAAAAAAAATAGGAGATCAATTTATACCCTTTGGTATGAATGTCTTTAAATTGATTAGTAAAATTTATAAAGACGAAAAACTAAATGCCTTCGAAAAAACAAATACTAAATTACTAATTAATGGTAATAACGATATTATTTGGATAATTGGTTTAAGAAGCGATCAACGATACAAAATAGATAAACAAACTGATTTAATAAAACTTACATTTAGTGCAAAATAAAAATATATTATTTGAAGAAAAACAATACTTAGGACATAATCGATTAAGTATTGTAATCAGAACTGCACTCGCAATTTTTTGTTTATTTAGTTATTATTTGAGCGAAAACTCAAATTTATTGAATATAAATATTTTTATTATTCAAAATAATAGTAATTCGGGTTTTATTTTTTTTGTGGTAGGCAATTGTATATTAATTTTAAGTGCTGCTTTAACTTTTGTATTGCACATCGAAACTAAAGTATATGAAAATTATATACTATTAGAAGGTTTTTGGACCTCTAGAAAAATAAAAATAGATCTAAATACAATTACTTCCATAAAAAAAACTAAATTGAAGAAAACTATTTTTCGTAGAGCTGTTTATAATCTTCATAACAGGGGAGTGATAAAATTTTATACAAGTGGGCAAGATTTTATTGAGTTAACTGATGATGCTAATTTTACCTATAAAATTGGAAGTCAAAAAGCTCAAGAACTATACAATATTCTAAAGCAAATAATTAAAATTAAAAATTAATTATTATTGAACAAAGATTTTAATTATTATCACTATAAAAGGAACAACAAATAAAATACTATCAAATCGATCAAGAATACCACCATGACCAGGCATAATATTTCCAGTATCTTTAACATTTGCAATACGCTTAATCATACTTTCTACCAAATCTCCTACTGTTGCTAAAATTGGAATTAAAAATGACAAAAAAATCCATGATAAAGAAGTTGTTGCCTGTATATTTTTATGAAAATAAAAACATAAAGCAATCGTAATAAAAATACCAAATAAGGTTCCTTCCCATGTTTTTCCTGGAGAAACACGTTCGATCATCTTGTGTTTTCCGATAAAAGTCCCTCCTAAATAAGCAAATGTATCGTTACTCCAAATCAATAAAATAATTATAAATAAAAAATTGGGATTATATTGTAATTGATTTGAATCAAATACCAATTTATGCATTATAGCAAAAGGTAAAACTGAATATAATATACCCATTAAAGTGTATAAAGTGCTTTCTAAAGGATTTTGATGTTTTGACAATATAGCCACGACAAAAATTAAAAACGGAATAAACAATAAAAACAAAGGCAATTTGTTTATGTATTCAGAATTAATTTTAAAAAAGAAAGATATATTTATAAAAGCAAGATAAGTTAAAACCCCACAAAAAAAACCAGTTATTTTAAATGTCTTTACATTTAATTTGTCGGCTAAATTATAAAATTCTTTTAACCCTAAAAAAGCAATTAAAAAAAAGAAAATTGAAAAGGAATAATAATTCCAAAATAAACTGCCTATTAACAAAACAACAAATACAATACCACTGAGTGTACGAGTAATTAGTGTTTTGAAACTTAAAGTCATTTTAAATAAATTTAATTAACAAAAATAGAACAATTTTTAAACTATTTGATTGTATTAAATGAATTAAAAAAATGATAAATTTACAAATCTATAAGGTATTTTTGTATAATGATTGAACCTTCAATATTTTTAACCATTTTAATTGGTTTATTTTCATTAATCAATCCAATGAGTGCGCTACCTGTATATATTACCCTTACAGAAGATTACTCTGAAGAAAATAAATTAAAAACACTTAGAAAAACCTGTATTTACATCATCATCATCTGCATTACCTCGTATTATGTTGGGGTTTATTTATTACATTTTTTTGGCATCACAATTCCTGCTTTACGATTAGCTGGCGGTCTCATTATCTTTAGATCTGGTTGGCAATTACTTAATTTAAAACACAAAAGAGAAATAAGTGGGAAGTTAAGAGAAGAAAGTGATAAAAAAGAAGATATTTCATTCTCCCCTTTAGCTATGCCTCTATTAGCAGGCCCTGGGTCAATGTCTTTTTTAATAACCTTGTATTCTAATCGTAGTACAAATTTAGGTCAGGCGTTTTGGCAAGATACGGCCGCCATAATAGCTATAATTTTAGTAGCCATTAGTATTTACTTTATTTTTAAATTCGCTCCTCGTTTAATGAAATATACTGGCCAAGCTGGATTAACATCTCTATCTAAAGTGATGGGATTTATTGTTATTGGCATTGGCGTTCAAATGATAATATCGAGCACTAGCTCCATAGTAAAAAATATTGCTTTAGAACTAAACAACATCCCTTAATCTATAAAATTTAAATTCTTTACTCAGCTAATTTTAAAAAAGATAAATAAAAATCTTTTATTTTTTGATTATACGAATCGTTGTGAAAAATAGAAATTAATTGACCATTATACTTTTTCACTTCATCAATTAAGGTTTTTGCTAATTTTTCAATATTTATACTTTGTTTATCAGATTCAGCAATTAAACTATTTTCAGTTAAACAAAATGGATTAATTGTTAATGCACTAATAGATTCAATATCTAGACTATACCATTTAAAAGGGAAACAATAAGATGCTCTAAACCCATTACAATCTTTATAACCCATAGAATAATCATTTAAAATTCCAGCCTGTATTAAATTTAAATACGTTTGAGGAAAATTCAAGATTGAAAAATGTTGGCGGCTTTTAGTAATTATTTTGTGTGTTATATTTGTTAATCGACTAGTTTCAACTTTTATCTGTTGTAAATTATTCGTTGAACCAAATGAGGGATGAATACCAACTAAAGAATAATCTGCTAAATGTTTAATTAACGACTGAAATCTTAAATCAGATGCTGAGTGATTTTTATCATTTGGTCCATAATCTCCCAATAAAAAAAAATAAATTGATTGAATTTTAAATTGTTTATGTGCACTTAATAAAAAATCATAGCAGTCGTATGGATCTTTTACTTTATTTAAAATGATTTGAAAACGCAACTTTATTTTTTTATAATTTCTATCAGCAACTATACCAGCTAATGATCTTACAAAGCCTTTATATTTATATTTATATGCATTGTCTATATCGATACTCGATAAAAAATTGTATTCTCTTTCTGCAAAAATAAGGTTGGGAAATTGCGTTTTTAAAATCTCCTTAAACTCATTTAACCATAAATTAACTATAGGTATGTCAATAAAATCGTATTGAAATGCTAAACTATATTTATAATTAAATCGATTATATTTATCAGATTTATGTGGCAAATACTCTTCGTATCGAGTTAAAAACCAAAAACTAGCTCCAAATAAATCAAATGGAATTAAAGAATTACTTGTTTTAAACAATATTTTTTTAAATTGAGGGTTGCTCATTACTTCCAACTGATAATCTTTAATTCCAAAATCAAACAAAATAAGATGAGGCGAAATATGAATACAATCATCAAGGCTTTCATCAGAATAATTAATCTTCGGCATCGATGATTTAATAAAATAATCAAGCTGTTGGGTAAGCTCAAAATCAAGCCCTAAACCTTCATTAATAAGAGTTCGTAAAACATAAGTTAAACGATTACTAAATTTAGGAGAATATATTAAAATTGAGTTTATAAACTCAAATTTATACTTAATTAAAAATAAATATTAAATATAACACATAAAGTTATCGAATAACTCTTGTTAGTTTAAAAGACAATTAAATTAAAAAAGGTAATTATAGTTTCTAACACTCCCCTATTAATATAATAAGATGAAAATAAAAATAATTAGAGTAAAATATTCTATTTTTATAAAATAAAATATAACCATGAGCGATATCTCACATTTTTTTCAACCAATTAATACTCATGATTTATTTAATGTTTCGCAATTAAAAGAAAAACAATTTGGGCAACTCTTTTCAATATATTCTTCCCAAGAAATTTTTCCCACTCTCGAAAATATAGATTTGGCAATTATTGGTGTATGCGAAGATAGAAATTCTGAAAAAAACATAGGCTGTGGATTAGCACCAGATTCTGTGCGCAACTATTTATATCAACTATATGGCGGAAGTTATAGTTTACGTGTAGCCGATTTAGGTAATATTATAGCAGGCAATTCTAGCGACGATACTTATTTTGCTTTACAAACAGTGGTTGATAATTTAATAAGAAACAACATTGTTCCAATTATTATTGGTGGGTCACAAGATTTAAGTTATGCTCAGTTTTTGGGTTATAAAAACCTAGAACAAACCATTAATATCGTTTCTATCGATAGTGTTTTTGATCTTGGTAACCCAGAAGAAAATATTTCTAATACGTCATATTTAGGAAAAATTATTTTATATCAACCTAACTTTTTATTTAATTACAGTAATATAGGCTATCAAAGCTATTTAGTAGATCAAAATAGCGTTGAGATGATGACAAAATTATATTTTGATGCTTACCGATTGGGAGAAGTTCGCGATAAAATTGAAGAGACGGAACCAATTATTCGACAAGCTGATATGTTAACGTTTGATATCAAAGCTATTAAACATTCTGACGCTCCTGCAAACCCCTACGCTTCTCCAAATGGATTTTATGCCGAAGAAGCCTGCCAAATGATGCGATATGCAGGAATGAATGATAAGTTATCCTCATTGGGTATTTACGAAATTAATCCTGAATTCGATGAGCACGGAAAAACGAGCCATCTAGCTGCACAAATGATTTGGTGTTTTATGGATGGATTTTATCAACGAAAAAATGATTTCCCGAGCAAAAACAATGTTAACTATTTGCAATTTCATGTGGTTATGCAGGACGAAAAACAAGAAATTAATTTTTATAAAAGTAAAAAAAGCGATCGTTGGTGGATGGAAATACCCTACCCGCCTCATAAAGATTCGAAATTTGAACGTCATACATTAATGCCTTGCAGTTATAAAGATTACGAATTAGCCTTGAGTGGCGAAATTCCAGATCGATGGTGGAAGACCTATCAAAAATTAA
>CAMCZO010000085.1 GCA_945887955.1 Chitinophaga pinensis
CCTCATTACTAATTCCTGATTGCATTGGCCCGCCAGGAACAAAAGCAGTTGGTAAATGACCAAATTTTAATGCGCCAATTAATAATCCGGGAACAATTTTATCACAAATTCCTAAACATAAAACCCCGTCAAACATATTGTGTGATAAACCTATAGCAGTTGAAAGGCTAATAACATCTCTACTAAACAAAGATAATTCCATTCCGGCTTGACCTTGAGTTACTCCGTCGCACATAGCCGGAACAGCCCCAGCAACTTGGGCTACAGCATTGTATTGACTTGCAAATTTTCTTATATTTTCTGGATAGTGTTCGAAAGTTTTATGAGCCGATAGCATGTCGTTATAGGCTGTAATAATTGCTAAATTAGGAACAATATTTTTTTCTAAAGCAGCTTTATCTTTTGATTCTGAGCCTGCAGCAGCATGTGCAAGATTACCGCAATTTAAATGTGCACGTGAAAATTCTTTATTAAATTGAGACAACATTTGACTCAAATATAATTTGCGTTTTAGTTCACTTCTTAAAATAATTCTATTTGTAATATCTTCTATCTTTTTATTTAACATCATTTTGAATAATAAATTTCCATGTTTTTTGAATTCTTTACAAAATACGAAATCGGCACTTGAGTTTCTATTGAATTTTTAAGAACATTAAATTTGGTTTCTCCATTAATAAACAAAGCTATATAATTGCTATTAGCTATCAATTCTTTACTGCAGGTAATTCTATTATAAGGGAAACTTGGCGATTTTGTTGAAAATATTCCTATGTTAGATGTATTCATTAATTCTTCCGATTCTTTATCTCCAGGAAATAGAGAAGCGGTATGGCCATCTTCTCCCATTCCAAGAATTGTAAAATCTATTCTTTCAAAAAAAGTTTTATATTGTTGGTTAACCATTTTTAAATTTAATATTTCATTTTCATAATTGTAAACCATTCCAAAAATTGTTGCAAATTTTGCTGAATTTTTTAAAAGATTATTTTTAATTTGAGTTTCGTTATTAAATAAATTTTCTTTTGGAACAAAACGTTCGTCAACTAATCCAATTTTAACTTTTTCCCATTCAATAGTTTCTTCTGAAAGAAGAGAATACAAATTCATAGGAGTACTTCCACCAGAAAGCAAAAATCGCGCATCGCCATATTTTATTATTGCATCTGAAATACAAGAAGAAATTTTTAATAATAAAGAACTTTCAAGATTTTTTTTATTTTCAAATTTCTTTATCTCCATCTTCTTTTAATTTTATCCATGCATGATTTTTTTCCATGATGCTATCTCCTGGGCCCCAAGAACCGGCTTCATAAAGAATATTTTTCATTTTATTTTTTTTCCAGCTATGCGTAATTGATTCAATCCAACGCCATGCTGCTTCTAATTCATCTTGACGCATAAAAAGTGTTTGTTCGCCTCTTAATATATCAATAATTAAACGCTCGTAGGCCTCTGGAAATCTTTCAAGGAATGAATCCATATAATCTAATTTTAATGAAATTGGTTTATAGCGGTAACCACCTGGCCCAGGAAGTTTTGTCATTTGAACAAGCTCAATTCTTTCTTCTGGCTGCAGTCGCATAATAAGTTTATTTCCTGGAATTTCTCCTTGTGAAGGAAAGAGATTATGTTTTACAGATTTAAAGTTAATAATAATTTCAGAATATCTGTTTTTCATTCTTTTACCAGTTCTTAAATAAAATGGAGTGTTTTTCCATCTCCAATTATCGATAAAAGCTTTTATGGCAACAAAAGTTTCTGTACCGGATTCGTATTTATTAATATCTTCTAAATATGAAGGCACTTGATTTTCAAATACTTTTCCTCTGGTATATTGACCTTTAACCGTTTGTTTTAAAGCAGAATCTTCATTAAAAAATCGTAATGAATTAAGTACTTTTAGTTTTTCGTTACGAACAAAATCTGCTTCCAATTTTGCAGGTGGCTCCATTGCAATAAGACAGAGTAATTGTAGTAAATGATTTTGCACCATATCTAATAAAGCACCACTATGGTCATAATATTCTCCTCTCGTTCCAACTCCGATGTTTTCTGCAACAGTAATTTGAACTGACTCAATATCTTCTGAAGACCAAGAGTGTTCAAACAAATGATTTGCAAAACGAAGGACCATTAAGTTTTGAACGGTTTCTTTTCCTAAATAATGATCAATACGATATATTTGATTTTCGTTAAAAGATTTACTAATTTTTGAATGTATTTCTTTAGACGAAGCTAAACTAAAGCCTAAAGGTTTTTCTAATACCACTTTACTCCTTACATCTATTAAATTACATTTTTTAAGCATATCGCTTATATCACCAAAAGCATCTGCAGGAGTTGATAAATAGAAGATATTTTGAAAACTTGACGATTTGTTTAACTCATTTTTTAAAACATCATAATCTTTTTCGGTATGACTGGGAATATTAATTAATTTGATGGTTTTTAAAAAAGAATCGATTTTATTTCTATCCAAATCGTAATCAATTGTTTTTTCAATAAAAGTTTTTAGGTTAGAATAAAAGTTATCATGTTTTTTTATAGAGCGAGTTATGGAATAAATATTAAAATCGCAGTTTATTTGATTATCAACATAACGATGAAAAAAAGCAGGATAAATTTTACGAACGGCTAAATCACCATCACCTCCAAAAATAACAGCATTAAATGGTTTTATTATTTTTGTTTTTTGTGAACTTTGCTCCATAGATTATAATAATTTAATTTAACAAATATACAATCTTTGTGTAAAAACTACACTTACTAATTAAAATAATTATCGCCTCTGTTTAAAATAGAATTTTATTACGTTTATATAAATGAACTAAATTAAATTTTCTGAGTAACTTTCAATATGAAATTTAACTAATAATTCGACAGGATTCTTGATAATAAGGCCTAATTTCAGGCCAAAATCATTAGCAACTTCCTCTAAAATATCTTTAAAAACAAAACCAATTGATCCAACAAAATGGATAGGATACTGTTTATGATTCTTATATTTAACAATGTGGCTCGAGAAAAAATCAGTAAAAGATGATTTGACCATGCCTTTAATTATTAAATTTTCTTGATTTTCAGAATAGAATTCAGATAATTTTGACAAAAAAACATTTACGTGCGGTTTATTGTATAAAGAATTTAAGATATCTTCTTTTGAATAACCATATTTCAAATTAAATTTATTTTCTAAATCTTCGGTAAGTTCTCGGTAAAATAATTTTTTAATTAAAATTTTACCAAAATTACTTCCACTTCCTTCATCGCCAAGCATAAATCCGAGTGATGGAAGATTATCTATAATATTCAACCCATCATATTCGCATGAATTTGATCCAGTACCTAAAATACATGCAATGCCAGGTTTGTTTCCACAAGTTGCTCTTGCTGATGCTAAAATATCATGATAGACTTTGTTTGTCGAGTTTGTAAAAAAAGCAGAAAGTGCATTTAAAATAATTTGATTTCTTTCAACACTTGAACAGCCGGCTCCATAAAAAAATATTTTTTCTACTTCTTCCGTTTGAATTTGATTGTTAAAATTTTTTCTCAGTTCATTTATTATAAACTCTTCGGTGTGAAAAAAAGGATTAAAGCCTATAGTCTTTATGGTGGCAACAATTTGTTTATTTTTAATTATTCTCCAATCTGCTTTTGTTGATCCACTGTCAGCAATAATAATCATAATTTAATTTTGTTGTATTTTGGCAAATATAATTATTTATTGTATTTATTACACGAATCCATTTAAATATTAATTTAATTATTAAATTTGAAAAATGGATATACATAAACAATTTTTTAAATCAGCATTTTCAGTTGATTCAGTAATTTTTGGTTATGATCAAGGAGATTTAAAGGTATTGTTAATCTATAGAGGGGCTAAACCATACATTGGAACTTGGGCATTACCTGGTGATTTAGTAAAATTAGATGAAGATTTAGATGATTCTGCTAGAAGAATATTATTTGATTTAACTGGTTTATCAAATGTATTTATGGATCAGATACATACTTTTGGTAAAGTTGATCGTCATCCTTTGGGAAGAGTTATAACTGTTGCATATTTTTCTTTAGTTAAAATTATTGATTATAAATTAAATCCATCTTCTTGGGCAAAGGAAGCTAAATGGCACTCAATAATCAATACACCCAATTTGCCTTTTGATCACACTGAAATTTTAAATTATGCAAAAAATAAATTAAAAGAAAGAGTCAGGCATCAACCAATTGGGTTTGAATTGCTACCTAAAGAGTTTACTTTATCTGATATTCAAAATCTTTATGAATCTGTATTAGAAATAAATCTCGACAAAAGAAATTTTAGAAAAAAATTATTAGCCATGAGTTTATTGATTGATACAGGTTATTTTCAAATTTCAGTTGCTCATCGGCCAGCACGTTTATATAGATTTGATAAAAAGAAATACAAATCTTTAATTCAACAAGGATTTTCATTTGAACTTTAAAAATAAATTAATAAAAATAGTATGATTTTAAAAAGACTTATTTTTTGCTGTCTAATTTTTTTAAACTTTATCTTGTTTTCTCAAAAACCTATAAAAGTTGAGGTGACTTTTGATGGAAAAAATTGGAATTTAGTAAGAGATGGAAAACCCTATTATATTAAAGGGGCAGGTGGAGATAAATACTTAGATAAAATTGTTGAGTGTGGAGGTAATTCTTTAAGAACATGGGGACCTGAAAATGCACAACAAATTTTAGATGATGCTCAAGCAAGAGGATTAACAGTAATGTTAGGTTTATGGGTTCAGCATGAAAGGCACGGATTTGATTATAACAATAAACAAAAAATAGAAAAACAATTAAATGATTTTAAAAATATTGTTTTGAAATATAAAGATCATCCTGCTTTATTATTGTGGGGTGTTGGAAATGAAGTTGATTTATTTTATACTAATACAAAGGTTTGGAATGCAATAAATGACATTGCTAAAATGATCCATGAAGTTGATCCAAATCATCCAACTTCTACTGTTACAGCCGGATTAGATTCAAATGAAGTTGTTTTAATAAAAGCAAATGCGCCACATATTGATATTTATGGCGTTAATACATACGGCGATATAGGTAATGTTAAAGAAAATATTTTAAAGTTTGGATGGGAAGGGCCTTATATGATTACAGAATGGGGTCCAAATGGACATTGGGAATCTCCAAAAACAGAATGGGGTTCGTCGATTGAACAAACAAGTAAAGAGAAATCCTCAAGCTATTTAGAAAGGTTTTCGAAGTGTATTTTTGCTGATAATAAAAAGTGCATAGGCTCTTACGCTTTTTTATGGGGAAATAAACAAGAATATACATCTACTTGGTATGGTTTATTTTCAGAGGAGGGTATGCCAACTGAAGCCCTTGATGCAATTGAATATTGTTGGAAAGGTACTTTTCCAGAAAACCTTTCTCCTTCGGTTGATTCTTTTTTTGTAAATGGCTTAAATAAAAATCAAAATATTTATCTCAAATCTCAAAATAAGTTTGAAGCTAAAGTTTTTGCAAGTTCTAAAAATAATGATAAATTAATTTATAAATGGGCAATTTTACCAGAAAGCTCAGATTTAAAATCTGGTGGTGATATAGAAAATAAACCTGAAGAATTAAACGGCTTAATTAAAAATAAAAAATTAAATCAAATATCATTTAAGGCGCCATTAAGTGAAGGAGGTTATAGACTATTTGTAACAATATCTAATGGTAAAAAAGTTGCTTATACAAATATTCCTTTTTATGTTTTACCAAGAACTGAAAATGACCCACCAGTTAACCTTGTTAATTTTAAAACGGCAACAATGGATTCTTTTAAAAAAGATTCAGAATAGATAGTTAGTGTTAAAAAAACATTAAGTATATTTGTTAAAATGAATTGTAAATTAAAATATAATTATCCTATTTTAAATTTTGTTTTATTATTTACTTTTTTTTCAATTTCAGGTTTTAGTCAAGATTCTTTAGTAAAAAGAATAACTATAAGGTCAGCAACTAATATTAATAATATTTCTTTTGGGATTTTTCCAAAGCAATCCGAAGCAACTCTTAAAACAATTAATATTAGTGGGTACTACCGATTTATTGGTAATTATCAAAATATGAAAAAGGCTTATTATAATTCGCCTGGCGATACAAGCTCTTTTTCAAAAACTCCCAAAAAAGTATTTATTGGTGATGATAGTCAAATTCCTGAGTTGATGCTTAATATTTCTGGAAGTCCAAAGTCCAATGTAAGTTTTGGTACTGATTTATATCTGTGGAATAGAATGAGTGGTTTTACCTCAACTAATTATATCAAAGGGTTAAATCTTGGTGTAAATGTGCATGGTGCATTTTCAACAGATATTGGAAATTTTAAAATTATGACGGGTGGAATAAATTGGTACTCGTTATCGCCTTTTACCTTTTATACTAACATTGGTTATAATAGATACTCAGTTTTTGAAAGAAACCCCTGGGATCCTGGATCAAAAAATCCGATAGATAGATATAAATCTTTTTATGATTATGGAGGAATTACTCAAGATTCGAGATGGGGTAAACAAGCATTTCAAGGTTTTATTTTAGAGGCGAATGATTTACCAAATCAATTTTCGGGCGTTTTTATGTACGGTAAAAGTATATTAAACGGAGGAATGGCTTCCACTCCTAACAATTCAATTGGTGGCAAACTAAAAAAATCTTTTGGTAATGATTTTATTAGTTTAAATACTTTTAATAGTAAAACATTTACAGATAGTTTAAATAAAAAAACAATAGGATTTAATATTTATACTTTAGAATATAATTTTAATTTTAAAGAAATTAT
>CAMCZO010000086.1 GCA_945887955.1 Chitinophaga pinensis
ATAAATCTTTATGCAATATGTTAAAGTATTGTAGCTTTGTAATGACTTGAACGATTAAATAAAATTATTCGATTTAATTTGACATTACCCCCACATATTAAAGTAGTTTTCTTCTTTGCCCTGTTAATATCTTTAAGCCATAACAATGGTGTTAAAGCGCAAGGTCTTGGGCAGGACACAATTAAGAAAACAGCAGGAGATACCTTGCAAGCAAAAGACAATTCGGAATCGCTCGAAGAGCCCATTTCTTATTTTGGCCAAGACAGCGTGGTGTCATACCCCAAAGAAGGTCGGGCAATATTATATGGCAAAGCAAAAGTAGATTTTGGCAGCAAAAACATAGAGGCTGAATTTATTGAGATTGATTATAATAAAAATGTAATTACTGCTTTCGGAAAAAAAGACAGCCTAGGCAATAACATTGGCACGCCAGTTTTTAAAGATGGCTCGCAAACCATGGAAGCAGAAAAAATAATGTATAACACCAAAACAAAAAAAGGAAAAATTATAAATGCCTGGACCAAACAAGGGGAGTTAAAAGTATTTGGTAACGCCATAAAAAAAGACAGCAATAACGTAACTTTTTTTAAAAACATGAAATGCGCTTTATGTAGCGAAGATGATGGCAGAACTCTTTTTAAAGCAAGCAAAGCAAAAGTAATACCAAACGACAAAATTGTTACAGGCCCAATGTATTTAGAAATAGGGGGCGTGCCAACACCACTAGGCCTGCCATTTGGTTTTTTTCCAAACACACAAAAACAACACAACGGCATTTTAATTCCTACGTTTGGCAATTCTCCCGAAAGAGGTTTTAACTTAAGGCAAGGGGGTTTTTATTGGGGCATTAACGATAAAACGGATATGATAATTAGGGGCGACATTTATGCTAACGGCAGTTGGGCACTAAGCAGCACCAATAATTATAATTTGTTATATCAGGCAAGCGGGTTTACCTATTTAAGTTATAGTCAATTTAACATAGGCGATCCTGATATACCAATTAGTTATAGTAAACAAAGTTCTTATGAGGTTCGTTGGACTCACAATCAAGATAATAAAAATAATCCAAATGTACGTTTTGGCGCAAACGTAAATTACGTTAAAAATCAGAGTTTTAATAGGTTTAATACCATTAATTCGGGCAGGTTTTTACAAAACAGTTTTCAATCAAACGTTGCCTTTACCAAAACCTTTAAACTTAGTTCGCTAAGTATTAACGCATCACACAACCAAAGCACAATTGGCAAAAGCCCTGTAGATATTACTTTTCCGGCCTTAACATTTAATGTTAATCGTTTTTTTCCTTTTAAACGAGAGGCGGTAGTAAAACAAAACGTGTTAGACAAAATAGGAATTAATTACATGCTTACTGCACAAAACACAATAAGCGGATTTGACTCGAGTATTTTTTCGGGTAATATTTTAGAAAAAATGAAAAACGGAATTAAGCAAAGTATACCCATATCAACTAATTTTAATGTGTTAAAGTATATTACCGTGACGCCACAAATTAATTTAACATCGGTAACGTTTTTAAACAGCACGAGTAAGGAGTTTGTAACAGCCTATAACAATAGAGCGGTTGATACTATTATTTCAAAAAGAAACAAAGGTCTTGTAAACGGATATGATGCTAATTTTTCGACCTCGATAAACACTAAACTTTATTTTGATTTTTTATTTAAAAACGGGCCACTAAAACAAATTCGTTATTTATTAATACCAACGCTTAATTATAATTATAGGCCCGATTTTGGCGACGAGCAATATGGCTTTTGGAAAAAAGTACAATCAGATACCTTGGGTAATTATAAAACCTACACTGTATTTGAGGACAATATTTATGCTGGACCAGCGAAAGGAAAACAAAATGCTTTAGGCATAAATTTGAATAACACCATTGATGCCAAAATAAAACAAAAAACCGACACGGGAATTGTTTATAAAAAGTTGGCCATTATTCAAAACATGGGCATTAGTACAAATTATAATTTTGCCGCCCAAGAGTTTAAGCTAAGCAACATCAATTTAACAGCAAGAACGGTATTATATAAAAATATTAATATAAACGCTAGCTCTTCTTTTGATCCATATGCGATAGACGAGGCATCTAATAAAAGAATTAACAAATTGTTGTATGATCACAATAAAAAACTGGCTCGGTTGGTAAATGCAAATTTAGCTATAGGCACATCTATTAACAGCAGCATGTTTGTTTTAAGTCCAGAAAGCGAAGAAACAAAAAAAGCAAAGCCGAGTAAATTAATAATAGAGAAAACGACTTGGAATTTAAGTGCGTCTTATTTAGTTTCTGTTTCAAACCCAACAAATAAAAAACTTGAAACTGCACAAACTTTAAATTTTGGTGGAGATTTTATGCCAACAAAATATTGGAAAATTACAATTTCGAGCGGCTACGACTTTATAAATAAAAAAATTAGTTACACCTCATTTGATGTTTACCGAGATTTAAAATGTTGGGAAGCTCGAGTTAGATGGGTGCCTTTTGGAATAAACAAAAGTTATAATTTAAGCATTAATTTAAAAATGTCGATGCTTAGCCAGTTTAAAATTCCAAAAAACCGTCAAACGTTAGACAACCCACAATTAATAAATTTGCTTAACAATTAATTAATTTTTCTTATTAGTTTTTGCCTTTTGTTTTTAATGGGGCAAAATAAAATTTTGCTTTTTCGTTTGTCGGATCTAATTCTTTAATGGCAGTCCAATTTTCGTCGGCTTTTATTTTGTCTTTTACATTAACATAGTAATCTCCAAAATATTCTAGAGCTTCAATAACGTTACTTTTATATGAGCCCTTTCGTTCTTCGGGTTTTATTAAACCAAGTAATTTTTCGTAGTGAGGCTTTGCTAACCATTTTTCATTTTTTGGGTCGAGGTATGAATTGGCCCGACCTCTCCAAAAATAGCCTATTGGCCAGCTTGGAGAAATTTGGGTAAGACGAGAAAAAGCAGAATCGGCGTTAACAAAAAAAGTAACGGCAGAAGATTCTTTTAATTTAATTTCTGGAGAATCTGCAGGCTTTTTCTTTTTTATAAGGACCTCTTTTAAATCATTAGACTCTTTTTGAATATTAATACCAGAAAAAAAATGAGCTTTGCCTAAAGCAAAATAATCATTAGCGCTTATGGCCTTATCGTTAATCTGTATTTTACGATTAAAGCTTATTATTGCTTTATCATAACTTTTCATTTTCATAAAAACAGAGGCAAGCTCTGAAAAAGTTTCTAAGTTTTTTATGCTATCTATCGCAAGGGCTTTTTCTAATTCTAAAATCCCTAGGGTGTCTTTTCCTAAACGACACAAAAGTAGTCCCTTGTATTTATAGTCGTTGTGTAAGTATTTAAACCCATTGCCAGCTTGATCAAAAAAAGAATCAAGAGCCTTTAATCCTTTATTGTAGGCGTCGGCATCGTTTTTGTTTCCTATCTCATAATAACTATAGCCCGCCAGTCGTTCTAAAAATAAACTTTTATACCCTTGTTTTTTTAAAGCCTCATATTCGGTTATGGCATCTTGGTATTGTTTGTTTGAATAGAGTGCACTCATAAACCGATATCTTGCATCGTCGTTATTATTAAGTTCTAAATATTTTTTCCAATTTTCTATCGCAGACGCGTGTTTGGCGTATAAAGAATATACTTCGGCTAATTCTCGGTAGGCAGGTGCAAACGTTGGCTCTAAGGCAATAGCTTCTTTATATTTTTCGATAGCTAAAGGATAATTGCGCCCACGCTGAAAAAGCTTGCCTATTCGGAGACGACCTTTTGCACTTTTTGGATTTAGTTCGGTTGCTTTATTATAACTTTTAATAGGCTCGCTTCCGTTTGCAGGATTTTTTTCTAATAGAGCATCTCCTAATATAATATAATTTTCAGAAGTTTTAGGCTCCATTTTTATGGCGGCATTTATTAAAACAATTGCCTCATCAGTATTTTTATTATTTGTAACCAGCCACGCTTCGGCATTTCTTCGCAAGAATTCGGCATTTTTATTCGCCGCTAAAGTTTTGCCTTTAAAAAATTGAGCTTGCGCTTCTTCTAAATTGTTTTTAACTAGGAGCACTTTTCCTATGCCAACATAGTTAAGAGGGCATGTTGCATTAAATTCAAGTCCTTTTAAATAAAAATAATTTGCGCTATCAATGTCGCCTTTATTAAAATAATTTTCGCCAAAGAAAAAATAATTTTCGCCTTTATTGGGCTCTAAAGTAATTAGTGTTCTAAAATTTATTGCCGCTGCATCAAAATTTTCGTTATCGGTTTTTGAAACAATTTCTTTTAATGTTTGTGACATTAGAGAAAAAGAAGTTAAAAATACAGGCAAGACAAAAATAATTTTTTTCATATTTTGGATGGAATAATTTTTTTATAAAATTAGCGAATATTGTCTTTATAAAGAAGATGAGGGCATTAAATAACGTTTTTTAATTAATTTATTATAGTTAGGGCTCAATAATTATTTTAATAGATCTTTCGTTTTGTTTATTTGGCAATAAGCCTTGTTTTAAAAAAGTAAGCTGTCCCTTAGGCCCAGCCATAAATGTTTCAAATCCTTTTGCTAAAGTAAATTCTCCGGTTTTTTTTATTGCATAAATTGTTCTAGTAAAAGGGTAAGTGTTTAATTTAAAACTGCTTTGATTTGGTTTTTCGTAATAGCGGCTGTTTTTTTTACTAAGGGGTAAAATTTTTAAAACGCTTTCGTTGGCTTTAAAAATAGAATCGTCTGAATCGCTGAGCCAAGCAAAATCTATAAACGCAATACTATTTTTATGATGGACTACATAATTAATACTTTCTAGAGTTGAATTTAATACGGCGCAATTGGACCCAATTTTTAGATTTTTTAATGCTGAGTCTTGAAGATAATGAATAACAGAAGAATTTGGCGAATCAAAAACAACGCTTAATGAAATAGGGTTTCCTAATGAATCAAACAGATTATTCTGACCATTTAAAACCCTAACAGCCTCTTCAAAACTTAGTTTATTGATTGGTGTCTTTTTTGAAGTAATAATTGCAATGCCACTTTTTGCTATGGGCGTAGGGATTATCGTGTAATTTTTAGAGGCAAAGGATTTTATTTCATTTTTATTTAAGACACGAGAAATAACAATAAGCTCGCAACTATCATTATATAATTTTTGTATGGCATCATTTTCGCTTGAAGAATAAAGATAAATGTTTGCGTTTGGATAAATGGATTCAAAGGTATACGCCTGATTTTTAATGTGATGTTTTAGGCCCTCGTCGATATAAACTTTTAATTTTCCAGAAGTAGGACTATTATCATTATAATCGTTTTTAAAATAATTTGAGCAAGAGAAAAAAAAGAACGCGCTAATAAAAACAAACAAACCGTTGTATTTAATAAAATTACGCATCATTTTTGTTTGCTTGTTTAATAGCGTGATACAGACGAAAGCTCCTGTAAACAGAATAAGCAACAAGCATTAAAATAAAAAACAATCGCTTTTTACCAAATAATTCATCAGACATAAAATCAGAAAAAGAAAAAACGGCAGCGCCAGATATAACTAAAAGGATCATTATAAATCCAAGCCAGATAGAAATTGAGTTTAATCCTAATTTCATAATTTTTTATAAAAGCAATAGCGCTTTAAATTATTGAATTTTAAAACTAAAAGGCAGATTAAAATAACACTTTACAGAGCGACCAGTCATTTTTGCGGGCTTCCATTTGGGCATTGATTTTACAACACGAATTGCTTCTTTATCGCAATCGGCGCATCCGGGCACGCCTTTTAAAACTTCTACATTACTAATTTCACCAGTTTCATTAACAACAAATTTTAAAAAGCACTTTCCGCTAATGCCGGCTTCGCGAGCCATTGCTGGGTATTGCATATTGTCTCTCATGTATTTTCCCATGGCAGCTAGTCCACCAGGAAATTCAGCATTTTCTTCAACAACTAAAAAAATTTCGGGACCTACTGATTCTGTTGGCCCATCGTTAGGAGGCGCAACTATATCTTTGTCTCCTTCTTGGTCAATAATACTAACGTTGGCATCTTTTACCTCTTCTTGTAATTTTTGGGGCTCTTCTTCGACAGCCTCATCTTTAATTACAGGAGGAGTAAACCTTACTAGTTCAACCATAGGTGGTGGTGGTGG
>CAMCZO010000087.1 GCA_945887955.1 Chitinophaga pinensis
TTAGACTTTATTGCGATTTTTAAACTTACAATAGATTCTATAGCCAGAAAAACTGCGCATAAACCATAAAAATAATTGCCAAAAAAAAAGTACTTAATTAATTTATTTTCTGACAACTTTAGCATAAATTTTTTAAAGAATAATATTTAAAAATTAAAAATCATTCCATTAAAATTACTTGAAAAAGTATAATCTTACAATTTTAAATCTTAACATGTTTGTTTATAATCGATAAAGAATTAATTATTACATTCGTTTAAATTATTTACGGTAAAATATGAAAAATAATATTTTTATTTCATTACTATTTTTGTTTCTCCTTAATTATGTTGTTTTTTCTCAAACATACGCTCCAATTTTAACTTCTGGTTATACATTAGATGCAGTTGCAGAAAATACAACTTCTATAGCAAATACAGGAGGTGCTATAGATGGAAGTGATTTTGTTTTATACAGCGCTTCATATGGTTCCATTTATAGTATTGTTGGAGGAATTCCTAATAATGGTTTAATTACTAATGCAGGCTATAGTTTCCAATTAAGACCTTATAATCAGCCTAATGCTTTATATATAATTACGGGGCAAACAGATAGTTTAATATTTACCAATCCAATGTCATATTCGTCTCTTAGTCTTTTAGGATTTGCTACTGAAGGTTCAGGAACCTTGAATATTAAAGTAAGATTTACAGATAATTCTATTCAAATATTTAATAATTTAAATCTACCCGATTGGTTTACTGCTTCACCATCTATGATTAGTGGTTTTGGACGATGCGGTAGAACAAGTGGGATAATTTCAAATACGTTAAATCAACCATTAATGTATAATACTAATCTAAATCTAACCTGTGCGAACAGGCTTAAAAGTGTGGCAAGAGTTATTATCCAAAATATTTCAGGAAACGCTCGTATTTTAATTATGGGCGCTTCTGGCTCAGCAATGCCAAGTTATTCTGTTAATGTTAATCAAGTTGGGTGTATTGGCGGAGCGAATGGATCTGCTTCAATTGTTGCAACAAATGGATTACCTCCCTATACATATACTTGGTCAACTAACCCCATTCAAAATTCAGTACAAGCCTTGAATTTAACTGCTTCGGTTTATTCATTCACGCTAAGTGATGCATCAAACTGTTCGTTTTCTTCTACAATAGCAATTCCTTCCTCAACTAATCCTCCTTTGTCTGTAATGGCTATTTCTTCATCTACGTCTGTGTGTTCAGGAAATACGGCTACCTTATCAGGAGGTGGAGCCATTACCTATACTTGGTTTCCAGGTAACATAACTGGAGCTAATGTTTTTGTAAATCCTTTAACTACTACAATTTATACCGTCATTGGGTCTAGCACAATTTGTTCAGGGATGAATACAATTACTATCCTTGCTAAACCTAACCCAACATTAACTACCTCTGCAAGTAATTCAATTATTTGCGCTGGAGCACAAGTAACATTAACTGCCTTTGGCGCAAGTTCTTATACCTGGCAATCTGGTCCAACAGTGAGCTCAAGTTTAGTGGTTAGTCCAACAGCACCAACAGCCTATCAGGTAAGCGGAACAAACTCTTTAGGTTGCACATCTAATTCTACCCAAGTGGTAATTGTAAATCCAAGCCCTATTATTAATGTAATAGCAAGCGAGACCTTAATTTGCGCCGGAGGTTCATCTACCTTAACTGCTTCTGGAGGAAGTAACTATACTTGGAATTTTGGACCAACCACAGCGGCAGTAGTCGTTAGTCCAACTGCAAATACAGTTTATTCAGTTACAAGTGTAGGAGTAGGATGCAATACTACCCAAACCATAAGTGTAGATGTATTTACCCAAACTTTAACAGTAAGTAATTCAACTGCCATTTGTATGGGAAATTCAGTTACCTTGAATGCATCTGGAGGAACCACCTATTTATGGAGTAATGGCGGAACAGGATCAAGCATATTTGTTTATCCAAGTGTAAGTGCATTATACACAGTAAGTGCTGTAACTGTAATTAATAACATGTCTTGCAATAGCACCGGATCAGTTAATTTAACAATCAATCCAAACCCAACCGTAACAGCAGTATTAACCAGAAGTGTAATTTGTAGAGGTGAGTCTACGATATTAACTGCCAATGGTGCAAATACCTATGTATGGAATAATACAGCAACAACACAAAGTTTTGCAATTAATCCAATCATCAACACGAATTACACGGTAACAGGAACCAATTTAAATGGATGTAAAGGAACAGGAACTGTTCAGGTAAAAGTAAATACATGCACAGGGATTAGCGAATTAAGTAATCAAAACGGATTAAAAATTTATCCTAATCCAAATAACGGAGAGTTTACTATTGAATTACTTAGTTTAAACAATACTTACATAACAATTACAAATGTATTAGGGCAAATCATAAAAACTCAAAAAGCAGAATTAACTAATAAAATTAATATCAATACATTTGATAAAGGAATTTATTTTATCAATGTAATGGAAAATAATCAATCTGTTTACAGAGGAAGTGTGATTAAAGAATAAAATTCTAAACGCATACAAATTAAAAAATGTTTGATCATTACTTATTCTAGTTTTATAAATAATAGTTTGAATGCCAGCATAAGTATAAACCTAAATTATATCTAAAGGCGAAATAATAGAAGTATTTACGATATTAATAATTCTATTATCCCCTAAGCTATAGGTTTTCTTAAGAACAACAACTAAGTGAGACTTCACTTTCTGAAATTTTAATGCACTATTAAAATTAATGTTTGGGGACGTATAGGAATAAATTTATACTTTTATCGGGAAACAATAAAATTAGAACAAGGCTTGTGTTGGTTTATTTTGTAGAATATTTTCAATTTTTTCCATTACCTCAATCGTTAACAGGGGCAAAACATCTAAAGCCTTAATTGTTTCTTTTAATTGATCAGCTTTACTCGCGCCTAATATTGCAGTACTTACATTTGTGTTTTTTACACACCAGGCAATACTTAATTTAGGTAATGAGCAACCCAAATCTTTTGCAAATAAATCCAGTTGTTTTACTTTTTCAATTCGAGTTAAATCTCCTAGAGTTCTTTCTTTTAGCCAATCCATTCCTTCTATGTGTAATCTATTATCTTGTGGAGTATTGGTATTATATTTACCTGTTAGTAAGCCACTGGCCAGAGGACTCCATATCGTAGTTCCTAATCCGAACTCTTTAAATAATAATAAGTAATCTTTTTCTATTTTACTTCGTTCAAACATATTGTATTGAGGTTGTTCCATAGTTGGGCCAATTAGCTTATTTCGTTCTGCAAAAACAAATGCCGCCATTATTTCGTCGTTCCCCCATTCGCTAGTACCCCAATATAAAATTTTACCTTGTTGAATTAAAGTATTCATTGCCCAAACAGTTTCTTCTATTGGCGTATTTTTATCTGGTCTGTGGCAAAAAAACAAATCAATGTAATCAACTTGTAATCTTTTTAATGCCGCTTCACATCCTTCTATAATATGCTTTCTAGAAAGCCCTATTTGATTCGGTTTACCTTCTTCATAGCCAAAAAAAACTTTGCTACTTAAACAATATGAACTTCGTGACCATTTTTTTTTCTTTAAAAGGCTACCCATTACGGTTTCTGATTTGCCACGAGCGTAAATTTCTGCGTTATCGAAAAAATTAACACCATTGTCGTAGGCAATGCTCATCAATTCATCTGCAGTTGTGTCGTCAATTTGTTTTCCAAAGGTTATCCAACTTCCAAATGAAAGAAGGCTTACTTGCAAGCCAGATTTGCCTAATCGTCTATATTCCATAAATTTAATTAATAAAATTTTTATCTTTTGTGTATCGTCTCCATTTTTCAATTACCGCTTGCATATCAGGAGGAATTTCTGAATCAAAAAATAATTTTTCGCCGCTAATTGGATGTGTAATGCCAAGTGTTTTTGCGTGAAGCGCTTGTCGCGGCAATAAATTAAAGCAGTTTTGTATAAATTGTTTATATTTAGATGAGTTAACTCCTTTTAAAACACTGTCGCCACCATATTCATTATCATTGAATAGAGGATGACCGATACTTTTAAAGTGAACGCGAATTTGATGCGTTCTACCTGTTTCTAATTTGCATTCAACAAGTGTAATGTAACCAAAGCGCTCTAATACTTTGTAATGAGTTACAGCGTGTTTTCCATATTCGCTTCCTTCAGGAAAGGTGTGCATTTTTTTACGATCTTTTAAATCTCGACCAACATTTCCAATAATAGTTCCACTATCTGTTTTTAAATCCCCCCAACAAATTGCAATATATTTCCGATCCATTGTTCTATCAAAAAAATCTTTTGCTAATCGAGTCATAGCTAATTCTGTTTTGGCAATAATAATAATTCCAGAAGTGTTTTTATCAATTCTATGGACTAAGCCAGGTCGTTCTAGATACAAATCATTATTAAGTTTTGTTTTAGTTTTAGGTAGGTTTTTAAAATGATAGACTAGGGCATTTACTAATGTGCCGGTATAGTTTCCATAAGCAGGATGAACTACCATTCCAGGTTTTTTATTTACTAGTACAATGAAATCATCTTCGTAATTAATGTCTAAGGGAATATTTTCAGGTAGTATTTCAACTGATCTAGGAGGAACAGTTAATACAATTGAAATTTCATCTAATGGTTTTACTTTATAATTAGATTTAATGGGTTTACCATTTAAAAGAACAAAGCCAGCATCGCAAGCGTTTTGAATTTTAGTTCTTGTAGTATTTGCCACACGTATCATAATAAATTTATCAATACGCATACTCACTTGCCCTTTTTCTACTTTAATATGATGGTGCTCAAAGAGTGTTTGTTCTTCATCGTTTGGAAGCTCATCAATTTCTTCATCTATATTTAACATTGGGAAGATTTAGTGCTGAATAATTAATTTGTGTTGTTGCAATGATTTGTTGTTTTCATTTATAATTAAAAAGTAAATGCCATTAGGAAGATGAGAGGTATTTATCTGATAATTGTTTGTAGCATTGTTCGAAGTTAATTCATTTGTATTAATCACCAATTGTCCTATCGCATTATAAATTAGGATTGAAAATATGTTTTGAGAATCATATTGAAAAGTAATTTTATCGTTTGAAGGATTTGGAAAAAAAGTAAAGTCTGTTTTTTTATTTTCGTTTATTAAAACAGGTGGCTGAATATATTTACCAAAAACTGGTCTTAACATTAAAGATCCGTTAAACTGTGATTGATTCCAGCCAGTGCCTGAATTATAATATAAATTTGTTTTATAATTATTATTTAAATCAAAGCCAATTGTTAATCCAGTTGCCACTTGTTGTTGAATTCCTATATAGTATGTTCCAGGATTTAAAACCAAAGGAGTAGTAAGTTTATATTCTGAAAAACGATTATAGCCTTTAGAATTATATTTTGGCAAGCAAGCAGAGTCTCTGAGTATAATTAGGCCTGGTCCAGATTGACCATCGGCCCAAACGCAGGGTCTAAAAAAATAAGAGCTTTGTGCCAAGGTTAATGCGCCATCATAATCAAAATAAACACGTAATGACCTTAATGTATCAGTTACGTTAACAGTTATTTTTAAGGCCATTTTTCCACCTTGTCCATTAATAAAGTAACCCGATTCAACACTACCATCATCAAAAGCATAATAATTTTTAAAACTTTGTTTTTGAATTATTGTATCGTTTAAAACAATAAAATCAGAAGAAATTCCCGAAGAACGATAAACAAAATGTTTAATTGTAAAATCGGCACTATCTTGAAGTGGGTTAAACGTATAATTACAGATAGGATTTGCATGGGCAGTAATACTACTATAGCCACTGCTATAGAATGGAGGTAAATTATCAGCTCCACCAGAGTATGAGTTAATTAATATTCCATTTTTGTCAAATAGTTTATTTTCGTAGGTCATGTTTAAGGTTAGGACACCATTATTTTTGATGCGAACAGAGTTTTTTATAGCCATTTCGAAAGGCTTATATTGTTCGAAAGGCATGGCTGAATAATTTTTAAGAAAAGAACTAGGAACTTGAGAAAAGGAGATGTCGTTATATGCTGTATCTGCAACTAATCTTCTGTTTTTGTTTAAATAAACATAATCAAGGTGCCA
>CAMCZO010000088.1 GCA_945887955.1 Chitinophaga pinensis
CGAATAATTAAGTTTAAATAAGATTAAATTAACGCCGCAATAATTTTTTCGGCTAATTCTAAACCAATTCTTTCTTGTGCTTCGATAGTGGCTGCACCAATATGGGGTGTTAAAGAAATATTTTGATGTTTTAAAATAAAATCTGCAGGAATTGGTTCGCTTTCAAAAACATCTAAACAAGCTTGAGCTATTTTGCCACTATCTAATCCATCTAGCAGATCTTTTTCATTAATTACACCACCGCGAGAGGTATTAATTAAAATTACGCCATCTTTCATTTTATCAATTTCTTTTTTTGTGATTATACTTCCACCTGGAACATGACAGGTAATAAAATCTGAATTTTTAATAAGTTGATCTAATGAAGTGGTAATTATTTTTAATGTAATTTTTTTTTCATGACCATCAATATCAATTTCAATAGAGCTTTCATTAATAAATGGATCGTATGCAATAACTTTCATGCCAAGGCCTAAAGCTAATTTTGCAACAGTTTGCCCGATTCTACCAAAACCAATAATACCTATAGATTTGCCTCTAAGTTCAATTCCTTTGGAATATTTCTTTTTTAATTCATCAAATTTAGTATCACCAATTAGTGGCATTTTACGATTGCTATCGTATAAAAAGCGCAAGGCATTAAATAAATGAGCAAATACTAATTCGGCTACAGAATTACTAGAGGCTGCTGGAGTATTAATTACATTTATTCCTTTTTCACGAGCATATTCCACATCAATATTATCCATTCCAACCCCACCTCGTCCTATTACTTTTAAATTAGAACAGGCGTCAATAATATCTTTTCTTACTTTTGTAGCACTTCTAACGGTTAAGGCAACATAACCTTTTTCATTAATTTCTTGTATCAGATTTTCTTGCGATACTTTTTCTGTAATAACAATAAATCCAGCTTTTTCGAGTATTGCTTTTCCAATATTATCAATGCCATCGTTTGCAAGTATTTTTTTACTCATTTTATGTTTGTTTTTAGTTTTTAAAAATAAAGATTAAAACTCAAACAAATTGAATTGTTTAAAATTTAAATCCAATGGTAATAGAAATAGAGGTGCTGTTTAATTTTATCAAAGATTTACTTGTAAGAGTTTTAAATAAAAAATAATCTTCAGATGTTGTTTTTCTATTCCATGTTAAATCAAAATATAAATTATTTTTGGCTCGGAATCCAATTCCAACATTAAACGAATGTCGAACTAAATTACCGCTTAACGATAAACCGTTTGGGCTGCCTTGCAGCGAATACCCTGTTCTAAAAAAAATGGGTTTAATATTTAATTCACTACCTATTCTAAAATTATGTCCAGCAGAATAATTATTTTTTAGTTTATTATTTGCTGTATTAAATTCGCCTTCAGGATCGCTAATTAATTTAGCATTGGTATAATTAACTTGTTCGTATTCTAATCCAATTACAGCTAATTTTTTTAATAAAATAGCAGTACTTAAACTAAATTTAGATGGAGTAGTTAATTGATATTTATAATAGCCTCCATTTTCTGGATTTTTATATTCTATTGGGTCTTTTGGTTGGCCATCAAATGAAACACTCATTTTGTTATAATATTCATCTGTTAAATAATAAGTTGTTGAGGTATGATAATAAAAGCCAATTCGAATGAATTCGTTTAAGCGAGCAATGGTACCAATTTTTAAATTTAAACCGCTTCCGGTTGTTTTAAAATACTCTGTATAGTTTAATGAATTAAATCCCAAATAATCAAAATAATAACTATTTAAAATAGGTAATCCATCAACATAGCTTGTGGTATAAGTGGTTGGTGTAATAAAACCTATGCGCATGCTATCCTTATCGTCTGATTCGGTGTGTGTTGTTGTAGAAGTATATTCAATTTCAGGTATTCCAATACTTAAACCAAAATATAATTTATCTTTTAAGGAATAGGCATAAGAAAGATTTATTTCTTTTTGAAACCCTTCAGTATTAATTTCTCGTGTTTGTTTTACGCTTCGTTTATTATCTAACAATGAAATAAATTGGTTATTGACTGTATCAAATAACAAAGTTTCGAATGCCAGGCCTTCATAACTATAATTTAAATTTGTTATATTATTTTGCTGTTGAGCTAAATTTAACATGTCTTTTGCAATAGAATTTGAATTAGTATAGCCCGACATGATGGTTGAGTTATTAAAATTTTGTAATTGTGTGCTCGTATAAGCTAAAACATGTCTACTTTCTTGATCAGATTTACTTTTGACCGCGTAGGCAATTCCAAAAAAATTAATATTTAAATTAGCTTGATATGTACTTGTTAAAGTTTGGTTCAGAGTAGCTTCATTTCGATTATTATTAATGCCAAATGAAAAAGCTAAGTCTCCTTTTCTATAAAGACCTAAACCAGCAGGATTAAAAGCGCCACAGCTTAAATCGGCGCCAATAGAGCTGAATGCTCCACCCATACTAATAAATCTTGAACTTCCATTTAAACCTCCTCTAGAATATCGAATAGCATCTAATTCGTTTTGAGAAAAAATACACGAAAAAAATAATAAATAAATATTAAGAAAAACTAAGCGCATACGGGCATTAACTAACGAGGCCTATTTCTACTACCTCCAGATTCAGAGCTTTTTGGAGAATTTGATTCGAATGATCGATTACCGCCAAAATTATTGTTTGAGTTAATTTCACTAGATTCGAAGCGGCTTTTATTTGATGATCTAGAATTATTTTCTTGATTAACTTCATTTAAGCGGCCTGAATTTTCGCGAATGTTTTCGCTATTTTGAGATTTGTTATTATTATTTTGAATAAATCTATTTGAATTTTCTTGCCTTGATTCATTTGATTTAACTGAATTTTGAGAGCTAAATTCTTCATTTCTAAATTTTTCTTGTTGGTTTCGTGGAGATTCTGAAAAACGATGACTGCCATTTCTTTGTTGATTTGTTTTTTCAATATAGGTTTCTCGAATTTTACTTCCTTCAGAAATTTGTTTGTTTTCTGAATTAAAATTAAAGCTTTCGTTTCTTTTACCATAGTCCATATTTTTTTGAGTACTATTTGGATCAAAGCTATTGTAATAGCCCCATCCGTTATTAGTATAACCAGGATTATAAGAATTATAATTATTAAAATAGCCATTAGAATATCCAAAAGAATTGAACCCACTTAAATTAGAGCAGCCAAAATAGGACCCGTTGTTTCCAAAACCAAAATTATTATTATTTATTACTGACGAATAGCCATAATTGTATGAGTTATAAATGCTATTTCCATAATACAAAGGGTTTTGATTATATGAGTATGAATTAGTGTAATAAGGGTCGTAATAACTTGCACCTAAAATAGGCTGATTAAAACGATATATTCTAGACGAATATTGATAATCATAATAATCATCGTGGTGATAAGTAGGATCTTGATAATATTTATTTTTCGAATCTTTTTCTTTTTGAGATTGAATTTGTGATTCCTTTTCTTTATAATCTTGAGCAATTTTTTTTTCTTGATTTGCTTTAGCTATTAAAGCAAGTTTTTTTTCTTCTACGGGATTAGAATATATATCATCATCGTAAGAGATTAGTTTATTAGTTGAACATGAACAAATAATTAAAAAAATTGTGGCGGCTAATACTGATTTTTTTTTCATACCAAATTTATTTTAAAGAATAAAATAAGCGCAGATTTTGAGTAAATTTACAAAATTAGAATTTAAAATAACTTTAATTTACATGATTTGTCTTTATAATTTTATAAATTTAACATTAGAGTAAATAGTTTAACAAAATTATGAGTAAAAATATTACATCAATAGAAATAGATTACAGCAAATGGTATAATGATATTGTGGTTCAGGCAGATTTGGCAGATCACAGTGCTGTTAGAGGTTGCATGGTAATAAAGCCTCATGGCTATGCTATCTGGGAAAAAATGCAGCAAGCTTTAGATAAAATGTTTAAGGATACTGGGCATGTAAACGCTTATTTTCCTTTATTTATCCCAAAAAGTTTATTTGAGGCAGAAGAAAAAAACGCAGAAGGTTTCGCTAAAGAATGTGCCATTGTTACGCATTACCGTCTAAAAGCCGACCCACAAAATAAAGGTAAACTAATAGTAGATCCTGATGCTAAATTAGAAGAAGAATTAATTGTTAGGCCAACAAGCGAGGCAATTATTTGGAATACTTATAAGGGATGGATTCAGAGTTATCGAGATTTGCCTTTATTGATAAATCAATGGGCCAATGTGGTAAGGTGGGAAATGAGAACTCGATTTTTTTTAAGAACAGCAGAGTTTTTATGGCAAGAAGGCCATACGGCTCATTCAACAGAAAAAGAAGCCATAGAAGAAGCTGAAAGAATGTTAAATGTTTATGCTGATTTTTCTGAAAATTGGTTAGCCATACCCGTTATTAAAGGTTTAAAAACAAGTAACGAAAGATTTGCAGGCGCCGAAGAAACATATTGTATTGAAGCCTTGATGCAGGATGGTAAAGCCCTACAAGCTGGAACGTCTCATTTTTTAGGACAAAACTTCGCAAAAGCTTTTGATGTTAAGTTTGCTAATAAAGAGGGGAAGCTTGATTATGTTTGGGCAACAAGTTGGGGAGTAAGTACCAGATTAATGGGTGCATTGATTATGAGTCATAGCGATGATAAAGGATTAGTAATTCCTCCCAAATTAGCTCCAACACAAGTTGTTATTGTTCCAATTTACAAATCGGAAGAGGGGCTTGAAAAAATAACTGAACAAGTTAATTTGTTAATGACAAAATTAAAATTAAATAATATATCTGTAAAGTATGATAATCGAGATTCTCAAAGACCAGGTTGGAAGTTTGCAGAGTATGAATTAAAAGGCATTCCAGTTAGGATAGCAATTGGCGAACGTGATTTAGAGAGCGGCACTATTGAAATTGCTAGACGTGATTTGTTAAGTAAAGAAATTGTTTCAATAAATCAAGCCGAAGAATACATTGTAAAATTATTAGATGAAATTCAAAATAATTTATTCAAAAAAGCATCAGAAAGAACCCAAAAGATGACTCATACGGTAGATTCATTTATTGAATTTAAAAGGCTTTTAGATGAAGAGCCCGGATTTATTTTGGCGCATTGGGATGGAACTCCAGAAACTGAAGAAAAAATAAAAGAAGAAACAAAAGCAACAATTCGATGTATTCCACTTAATAATATTAAAGAAGAAGGGCTATGTATATATTCAGGAAAACCAAGTAAACAAAGAGTTTTATTTGCAAGAGCGTATTAAAAAAACAATTATGAAAGAACAAGAGCAAAGTCAAAAAGAAACTATTCTTAAATTATTAAAAGATAAGTCTGTAATGAAACAAGATGTATATACTAATACTATTGAAGTTTTTAATGACTTAAGAATTATTTTAAAAGAAAAAGCCGAAGATTTAGCTGGAATTATTTCAAAAGTAGATAAACGCATAAATATATCTTTCAAAGAAATTAGCCTACACGCATATCAGTTAAAAGTAGCTGGCGATATGCTTGATTTCGAAATGCATTCAAATGTTTTTGAATTCGAAAAATCGCATCCCATGTTCAAAACCAATTATGTAAAAAGAAATGAAATGAATTCTTTTTGTGGGATAATTGGAGTGTATAATTTTTTAGCTGATTCGTTTAAATATAATCGAACAAACGATTTGGGGTATTTAATTGCTCGTATTTTTATTAATAAAGATAAAAAGTTTTTTATTGAGACTAAAACTCAAATAGGTTATAAATATAATACGTTTAGTGCTGAACCTATTTCGAAAGAACAATTAAGTGATATAATTAACGAACTTATTATTTATTCAATTACTTTCGATTTATTAACACCTCCATATGATAGCGTTCGCCAAGTCACCCTCTTTGAAATTCAAGAAAGAGCAAGTAGTAATGCGTTAAGAACCGG
>CAMCZO010000089.1 GCA_945887955.1 Chitinophaga pinensis
TACACTCAAAAACTAAATTAAATTATGGGAAAAGGTGATAAAAGAACAAAACGTGGTAAAATACATATCGGTTCAACGGGAGTAAAGCGTCAAAAAAAGAAAGCTGCAAAAAAAGTTTCAGTTAAGAAAGTAGTAGCAAAAGAAATAGTTGCGGTAGAAGAGCCAAAAAAAGCAGCAGCCCCAAAAAAAGCAGCGGCTCCAAAAAAAGCAGCGGCCCCAAAAAAAGCTAAATAAAAAATTAAACTAAAAAAGCCGTCAAATTAATTTGACGGCTTTTTTAGTTAAACAACTTTCGTTTATTTTAATTAATAGTAGTTTTTTAATAGTTTAATTATATATGGATTTTATTGAATTTAATAAAAAAGCGCAGTCCAAAAAAAAAGAAAATCAGCTTTTTTATAAAAAGTTAAATAATCGACCGTTTAAAAACATTGATGAAATAATTCACCAAGAACATGAAAAAGTTTTTGAACAAATAAATTGTTTAAGTTGCGCTAACTGCTGCAAAACAACTTCTCCTATTTTTTATCAGAGCGATATTGAACGAGCTGCAAAAGCAACTAAAATGCGCTCAGGAGCATTTATAGACAAGTATTTAAAGATAGACGAAGACAATGATTATGTTTTAAAGCAATCTCCATGTTCTTTTTTAAATCAAGATAATTATTGTGTTATTTATAAAGATAGACCGAAAGCTTGCAGAGATTATCCCCATACGAATCGAAAAAAAATGCAACAAATTTTATCTTTAACTTATCTAAACACATTGGTTTGCCCCGCAGTTTTAGAAATAACAGAGCGTTTAAAGAAAAAATTAGGCGTGTAATAGAGGTAACTCTATTATATAATTAACATGGCATCGCCATAAGAATAAAAGCGATACTTTTCTTTTATAGCTTCTTTATATGCTTTGTTAATTAAATCATATCCGCCAAAGGCACTTACCATCATCAGCAAGGTGCTTTCTGGCATATGAAAATTAGTAATCATACAATTAGCAATACTAAAGTCGTATGGAGGGAAAATAAATTTATTAGTCCAGCCAATAAAAGGGTTTAATTGTCCAGTAGTTGAAACCGATGTTTCTATTCCTCTCATAACAGTTGTTCCAACAGCGCACACCCGTTTTTTTCTTTCTTTTGCAGCATTTATAATTTTGCAGGCATCACTCGAAATCAAAACTTCCTCACTTTCCGTTTTATGTTTAGTTAAATCCTCAACTTCTACAGTTCTGAATGTACCAAGGCCGATGTGAAGAGTTAATGGTGCAAACTGAACCCCTTTAATTTCTAATCGTTTTAATAATTCGCGACTAAAGTGCAAGCCAGCAGTAGGGGCCGCAACGGCGCCTTCATTTTTAGCAAAAACAGTCTGATAACGCTCAGTATCTTCGGGTTCAGCCTCACGTTTAATGTATTTTGGTAAAGGCGTTTCGCCTAAATCATATAGTATTTTTCTAAATTCCTCATAACTTCCATCGTATAAAAAACGCAGGGTTCTTCCGCGAGAGGTAGTGTTATCAATTACTTCTGCTACCAAATTATCATTTTCGCCAAAATATAATTTATTACCAATTCTAATTTTTCGAGCTGGATCTACTAAAACATCCCATAAGCGACTTTCGGCGTTTAATTCACGTAGTAAAAAAACCTCTATTTTTGCGCCAGTTTTTTCTTTATTACCATACATGCGTGCAGGAAAAACCTTAGTGTCATTCAAAACTAGCACATCTCCATCATCAAAATAATTGGTTATGTCTTTAAATTTTTTATGTGTAATTTTTCCTGTAGCTCTTTCTACAACCATTAAGCGGGAGTCTTCGCGATTTTTAGATGGATACTCTGCTAATAATTCTTTCGGCAGATTAAATTTAAACATTGACAGTTTCATAGGCAAATATTAATTTTTTAAAAGAAAATGAAAAAAATATTAATCAGATAGAGAGTCTTATGGATTTTATATCAGCATCCGACTCAAAGCATACTGATTAAAAAATAAATGTCATAATCTTACGGGATTAATTCGGGTGGCAAAAGTACGACATTTTATTTGGTTTTACTAGAAAAAAATGCGAAAAATCCCTAAAAAAATGTTTTAAGTCAAAAAAACAAACAATTCTCATTAAATTTAAACTCAATTAATCCTAACTAAACAATGAGTTTTACTTCCAAAATAAAGAAATGGATTGCTGCACTTTCTATCAGTTTAATACTATTTGTTGGGCTTGCCTATACGCCTGATTATTTCGAGATAAGTAAAAATTTAGATATTTTTAATGCTATTTATCGTGAGTTAAATATATCATATGTTGATGGAACCAAACCAGGCCAATTAATGAAAACTGGCATCGATGCCATGTTAAAATCTTTAGATCCATACACTGTTTATTACACTGAAAATGACATAGAAGATTTTAGATTTATGAGCACAGGTGAATACGGCGGTATTGGAGCCTTGGTAAACGATATTAATGGAAAAATTATAATTGCCGAACCCTACGAAGGATTTACTGCTTTTAAATCAGGCATAAGGGCCGGAGATCAACTAATTGGTGTGAATAATATAAATGTAGAAGGAAAGAGGAGTGATGAAATAAGTAATCTTCTTAAAGGACAAGCCGGAACGTCTTTAAAAGTTAAACTAATTAAAGCAGGTCAAACATCTTCAATTGAGTTAATTTTAAAACGAGAGGAAATTAAAACAAAATCGGTGCCGTATTTTGGAGTATTACCAAATAGCGAAACCGGTTATATTAAATTAACTGCTTTCACTGAAAATTGCAGTAACGAAGTTAAAGAGGCTTTACTTAATCTAAAAAATAAAAATTGTAAAAATATAATTTTAGATTTAAAAGGCAATCTTGGTGGTTTACTAATTGAAGCGGTTAATATTGTAAATCTATTTGTTGATAAAGGACAAGAAATTGTATATACCAAGGGGAAAACTTCTAATTGGGATAAATCATATTTATCTGTCAATAATCCGATAGATATAAAAATCCCTTTAGCTGTATTAGTAGATGAAAATTCAGCGTCAGCCTCAGAAATTGTAAGTGGGGCTTTACAAGATTTAGACCGAGCAATTATTATCGGCAAGCGAACATATGGCAAAGGATTAGTTCAACAAACCAAACCGCTAATGTATAACTCACAAATAAAAATAACTGTGGCTAAATATTATATTCCGAGTGGCCGCTGCGTGCAAGCTTTAGATTATAGTAATAAAAATGAAGAGGGAAGAGTTGAAAAAGTTCCAGATAGTTTAATTACTGCATTTAAAACAAAAAAGGGGCGCATAGTTTATGATGGAGCAGGAGTAATGCCTGATATAAAATCATCAGAAGAAAAACTAAACACTGTTTTAATTTCATTACTTTCTAAATTTCATATTTTTAATTACGCAACAAATTATGCTTTAAAAACACCAACTATAATCGACGCCTCAAATTTTAAGTTAACCGATGAAGATTATAACGACTTTATGACGTATATAAAAACACAAGATTATAGTTATAAATCAAATATTGAAATTGAATTAGAGAAATTAAAAAAGGATGCAGAAGAGGAACAGTCTTTTGGGCTTATTAAATCAGAATATGAAACCTTATTAAATAAATTGATTCAAGATAAAAAAGATGATTTAATAAAACATAAATCGGAAATATGCAAGGAACTAGAAACAGAAATTGTTTCTAGATATTATTTTCAAAAAGGAAGAATTGAATCTAATATAAAAAATGACAAAGACATTAATCAAGCAAAATTATTACTTTCAGATAGTTTTAAAACAGAATCTATTTTATCAAAAATTGAAAAGCCCACTAAACCATTTAATATCAAGAAAAAGTTTTAAAATTTTTTAATTTAACTTTTATTAGGCTGAACACATCTATTAAAGTTGTTTATATGACAGTTTAATATTCGATTAGCTTTAAAATTAATTACTATCATTACAGCATGATTGAAATAAGAAATTACTTTGAGAAAATGGTTGCCATTTCTGATCATGATTGGGCTATTTTTTCATCTAAACTTATTAGAAGGGTATTTGATAAAAAGGCTCTTATTTTATTAGTAAATAAAAAAGAAAATTTCTTATCATTTATTGAAAAAGGGATTGTTAGAAAATATATTCCAAAAGATTCCGATGATATAACTATAGACTTTGCTTTTGCTGGTAATTTTGTAACTGCTTATGACTCTTTTTTAACTCGACAGCCTTCTTCTTGCCAAATCGAAGCCATTACAGATACTATCATTTGGAGTATTTCTTATGATGACCTTCAAGAAATATATGCAAAAACAAATATTGGAAATACAATCGGAAGATTAGCAAGTGAAGACCAATTTTTAAAAAAATCTAAAAGAGAATTAACCTTTTTAACTAAATCAGCTGAAGAACGGTACTTAGATTTATTTAGTGAACAGCCTCATTTATTACAACTAATTCCTTTAAAACATATTGCTTCCTATATTGGTATTGCTCCTCAATCTTTAAGTAGAATAAGAAAAAGTATTTCTTAACATAGGTTCATGTTGTAAATGCCATTAGTGACGTAACTTTGATTTTTATAAAAAATTAAAAATATGAAGCCATTGGCACTATTGATAGCATTAGCATTTTCAACTTTAGTTGCAAATGCACAGAGTTTGAATATATACCATAATATCGTAAAGAAAATAGTAAGAAAAAATTTTAAATTAATTGAGGAACATCGTCCTGAAGAAATGATGTCAGGACTTTCTGATAAAAATTTAGAACATACCTTTGCAGGAGATAACAGTCTTAGCGGGACAAGACATGATAAAGAAAGTGTATTAAGATGGTTTAAAAGAGTAAATATTGTTCTCCCAGAGCTTAAATTTGAAATTATAGATATTCAAATAAAAGGAGGGCCGGCTAATACGCTAGTGATAGCTCGTTGGACTGCTACATGTCACTTATTAAATGGCGAACCATATGAAAATAAAGGGGTTCATTTTATAAGTATGAAATGGGGTAAGGCAGTTAAGTTTGATGTTTATGAAAATACCAAAGTAGTATCGCATGGTCTTGATGTGCAGTTTGAAGCTGGCATTAAAGAAGCAAAAGCTCCGAAAATAGAGAGTTAACAAATACTTTTATTTGTTTGAGTTTACAATAGACTTCCCTAAAGAGCATAAATTTTTCTTATTAACGAAAATCATAAGGATTAAAGAAAAGTCAATAATACAAACTATTTCAAGTAATATCATCATTTAAGTTTTTATTTTTTCTTGTATAAAGTTTCGTAACTATTTATCCATTCTTTTAGACTTATTTTTTTTCATTAGTTCACCTATATAATAAGGCTTTTGCCTATTTTTTTATTTATTTAATATTAGTTAATTTTAAAAAAAAAATTATGTTGATATTAGTTACAGGAGCATCAAAAGGCATTGGCTTTGAAATGGTAAAACTATTTTCTCAAAGCCCTTCTAATTTAATTATTGCAGTTTCGAGAAATATAGATTCGTTAAATAAACTTGTAAAAGAAAAAAACACACATTCTATTTTGCCAATTAAATCAGATGTAACAAATCCACTACACCTAAAAAAAATATTCAAAATAATAAAAGGGCTAAATTTACCTCTAGATGTTTTAATTAATAATGCTGGCCAAATTGTAAATAAACCATTCGAAAAGATAACAAATAAAGATTTGCAATTGGCTTATCAAACTAATGTATTTGCTCCATTTATTTTAATACAACTGCTTTTGCCATTAATGAATAAAAAAAACAAATCACATATTTTAAACATTGGTAGCATGGGTGGATTTCAGGGGAGCTCAAAATTTGCCGGATTAAGCGCTTATTCAAGCAGTAAAGCTGCATTAAGCGTATTAACAGAATGCTTAGCCG
>CAMCZO010000090.1 GCA_945887955.1 Chitinophaga pinensis
TTTGTTTTAAAGCAATATTATAACCTTTAGAAAAGCCATAATTTCCTTCATTTTTAATAACAATAACAGTAGGAAAAAAATCTTTTAAAAAGGAAACAGAATCGTCAGTACTATTATTGTCGGCAACAAAAACTTTAGATTCTCCAGAAAATTTTAAAACTAATGGCAAGAATTTTTCGAGATAATTTTTTCCATTAAAATTTAAAATAACAACTGCAACAGGTATTTTATTAGCTATCATCTCGGGTTATTGTAAATTTCGTTAAATTGATTAAATTCTGTGCCTTTTGGAGCGGTATTATCTGGGTTTGAAACGCCATCACTATTTCGTCTTGTAATTTCAAATTGCCATCTATCGTTATAAATTTCGCCACGCATATCACTATGTATCATGGTGTAACAATCATCACCTAAATTTTTATTTACAAATACAAATTTACGATTTGTAAATCGTTGTTTATTGGTTCCATCAGTAAGTGAATAGTATTGCCATATCTCGTATGGAAAAGTATTTTGTTCGTTTTTTTGTTGCGATCTTTGATTGGGTGCCCCATATTGTAAATAAACTCTTCCTCGTTCAGAGTAATATCCTTTTTGTTTACCACATTTAAAATTAGCCATCACCGTTTGAACATTTTTGTAATAATTAGCCCACAAATTAAGTGGGTTAACAGTATCATTTGCTCGACGTTGCCAAAAATCAATCACAAATTTTTTCATCAATTCTGGTTCCTTTTTTATAGCCTGATTAATAATTCGATCCTTGTCAATACCGTCGGCTATTGGCCATAAACATTCTACAAACATTTTTAATGTATCTGCATGGTTACATTTACCAAAATAATCTGTTACATTTTTTATATTGTTGTTTTTTGTTAGTGTTTCATTATCAATCAGTTTATTTAAACGTTGAAAGAAAATTTTTTGTTGCAAATGCGTGATGTTGTTCTCGTCTTTTAATTCAATTACTAAATTATAATTTCCGCTAGCTAATTTACTAATGTTTATTTTACCGAGTAAAGGATTTACCTCATTTGCTATTTGTTTTTTAAATGAACCAAATTCATTTAATTTTTTAAGTTGTTGACTTTCTTCGATATAATAATAAAATAAAATAGGTTTATTTTTTCCAATAATTGTATCGGCATGATAAGCTTCAAAGTAAAAATTTAAGTTTTTTGTGGCCTCTGGAAAATAGTTAATGGTGTATGGAATTAAATCGTAACCGCTTTTAGATAAAATACCAATTGAATTTGTTTTCATAAATGTTTCAACTAATTCTATACTTGAGTTTTGAATTTGATTGGGATTAAAATCAATTTTAACTCTAGATTCAATTTGTAATGGTTTAATTTTATTATCATAATTATCACTAATTTGTAATTGAATGGTGTATATACCATTATTAAGCGAATATCTTTGCACATCTATAAAAGACGGTTTAATGCAAGTGTCGCAGAAGACCGGCCCTAAAAGGTTGTATTTGTTTATTTTTAATAGTTGCGAATCTTGTATAATTTTTAAAGTGATCTGTATTGAATTTTGAAATTGATTACCTTTTTTTTGTTTTGATAATGAATTGCTACTAATAGTTAAGTAGGTTTCTAAAAATGATTGATTTTTTGGGGTGCTAAAAACCGCATCGCTATAAAAGGCATTAATTTGAGCAGAATTAATAAAGGATAAAAGCATCAAAAAAGCCAATATGAAAGGATGTTTTGATGAATTATTTAAAAAAACTATTAACATTTATTAAAGTTAATTTTTTTTTTTAAAAGTAGCTGATAATTTAAAAAAAATAGTAATTTTGCCCCGGAGAAATGGCAGAGTGGTCTATTGCGGCAGTCTTGAAAACTGTTGTGGGTCATACCACCGGGGGTTCGAATCCCTCTTTCTCCGCCACTAAAAGCCAAAATCATTGATTTATCAAGGGTTTTGGTTTTTTTAATGTTCGACAATTAGCAATTTAGTTTTTCGGCATTTTTTAATTTAATTCTTTCTTTCTCAATTGTGATTTAATCTTATATTTCTTAGTATCTTTATGCATATTATATCAAAATTAGTCTAAGCCCTTTCATTTTTTTTGCAATAATTTTTTCAAAACGCAATCTAGAAATAGCCTCCTGGGTAAGTTGGGCAGAAAGAATTAATGGAAATTATATTTTTATTTTAAATAACCATAATGGTCATTTTTTATAAACTATAGAAATTTCATTTTCGGTTTTTTCTAGTAAAGAATTGTTATTTTAGAAAGATATTTGCCTCAATATTTCTTGAATATATCTCAAATCAGTTGCGCTTTCCATCAGATATGTTTCATAGATATTACTTAACCAATTAAATTAACTGGTTTTTCTAAATCCATTTTTGAATATTTTTTAATGGAAACCTAAAATACAAAACAAAACTCACCCCTAAACTGTTTCCCGAAAATTAAAAACCCTTGTAAACAATTGATTTACAAGGGTTTTTTTTATTATTTGCGGACTGGACGGGACTCGAACCCGCGACCTCCGCCGTGACAGGGCGGCATTCTAACCAGCTGAACTACCAATCCGTTTCCCAAAAATTAAATTAGGAGATTGCAAATTTACATTTTTTATTTAGAACTCAAAATTTATTCTAAAATTAACTTGCTAAAATTTGTTGTGCATGACTGCTCGTGTTTACCTCAGTTATTACATTAGAAATAACTCCTTTTTCATTTATAATAAAAGTACTGCGAATAATTCCGTCGTATATTTTTCCCATAAATTGTTTTGTACCCCAAACTTGATATGCTTTTAAAATACTTTTATTCACATCGGCAATTAAGCTAAATGGTAATTCGTATTTGTTTGCAAATTTTAAATGCGATTTTTGATCATCAGCACTTACTCCTATAACTACATAATTATTTTTGTTTAAGTAGGTGTATTCATCTCTTAAGCTACAAGCAGTTGCTGTGCATCCAGGTGTATCATCTTTAGGATAAAAGTAAAGGATTATTTTTTTTCCGATAAATGAGCCTAAATTCAAGGTTTTGCCATGTTGATCAACTCCTTCAAAATTTGGGGCTTTATCGCCTATTTTTAAACTAGTTTTGTGGGCAACAAATTTTTTGTTGATTATCTTTTTAATAGTTGTTTTTTTTGCTATTTTTTTTACCGCAACTTTTTTTTCTTTCTTTTGAATTTTTTTAATCGCTTTTTTAACCACTTTTACTACTGGTTTTCTTATTTGTTTTTTTGCCATTTTTTTTTATTTAGTTAATTTATTAATTTTTTTAAAATAATTGCAATAAGTTTTTATTCCACAATCGTTACATTTAGGTTTTCTTGCAATGCAAACATAGCGTCCATGTAAAATTAACCAATGGTGGGCTCGAGGAACAACTTCTTTTGGAATAAATTTTATTAATTGTTTTTCTGATTGCAAAGGATTTTTTGCATTTGTGGTTAAACCAATTCGGTTACTAACCCTAAATACATGAGTATCAACGGCCATTGTTGGCTGGTTAAATATAACTGAAGCTATTACATTGGCAGTTTTTCTACCAACACCAGGCAGCTTAACCAAATCATCTACTTTATCTGGAATCCTGCTATTAAAATCGCTTAGTAACATCTTCGCCATGCCCACCAAATGTTTGGCTTTATTATTGGGATAACTAATACTTCGAATGTAATTAAAAATTGTATCTGAACTTGCACTTGCTAAAGTATTAGCATCAGGGTAGTCTTTAAATAATTTAGGAGTAGTTAAATTTACTCTTTTGTCAGTGCATTGTGCACTCAAGATAACTGAAACTAATAGCTCGAAAGAATTATTGTATTTAAGCTCTGTTTCTGCTAAACCAATGTTCGTTTCAAAATAATCAATAACATGAGTATATCGTTCAGATTTTGTCATAATTATAAAGTAAATTTAATTTATTTTTTAAGATATTTAATAATAATAAATTAGCTATTAATTTTAATTAACTATTTCTTAATTTTGTTTATAGATATGATAAAAGTAAGTGGTTTTTTTTCTCTGATATTTCTTTGTTTGCTATTAAATTCTTGTAATAATAATGAGACAAAACAAATAGATGTTTCACCAAAAACTGATCAAGAAAATAACGAATTGATTAAAAATCAATTTATTAAAGCAAATCAGCAACTTATGCAAAAAGAAAACGATGAAATGGATTATTATGCCAAAAGTCACCAATTAAATTTTACTAGAACCGGTTCTGGTATCCGTTATTTTGTTTACAAACCATCAATTAAGGGAGATAGTATAAAAGATAACATGCAAATAACTTTAAACTTTACTCTAAAATTAATGGATGGAACCCTTTGTTATTCATCTAAAACAGAAGGTAGTCGCACTTTTTTTGTAGGACATGAAGATATTGAAAGTGGAATACATAAAGGTTTAAAATATTTAAAACGGGGCGATAAGGCCATTTTATTAATTCCTTCACCTTTAGCCCACGGTTTATTAGGCGATTTTAATAAAATACCCCCTCAAATGCCAATTGTGTATGATGTGGAAGTGGATTAAGTTTAGCACACTAATTTTAATATCTAATTTCTTCAGTATTTTTTTTATAGGCTGTCAATCAGATAATCAAAAACTAAAGCCATCTTATTTGGTTAAGTACCCTGGTTATTATTATAAATTATTGGCATTTGATAAAATGTCATTTCAATACAAGCATAAAAGTACAGCTTGGATTAATGTTACCTTTAAAACTCAAAACGATTCAGTTTTTTGGGATAGTTTTACAGCACTAAATGATGCCTATTTTGTAGATATAGATTCTGCTATTCAAAATAATATTTTTATCAAACAATTATCACTTAGTTCCGAATTGGATAGTGTGAGTTTATTAATTAATACTAAGGTTTTTTTTAAACAACAGTTTTTTACCGAAAATATTCCTTTTTTTAGCCAAAGAGATTCTGTTGTAAAGGTAAATTATAAAATCAAGCAAATTTTTAACTCAAATCAAGACATTAATCTCATTAAAATTTTAAAAACGAACGAAAATCGATTAATTCAAGATTATTTAACTACTCATCAAAAAATAAATATTATTAAAGATTCCATAGGTATTTACTGGATTGAGATGCCTAAAAATACAATTGGCGAATTTATTAAACCAGGAGATTTAGTGAGTTTAGAATATTGCGGTTATTTTTTAAATGGACAAATTCTTGAAAAATCGCCATTAAATTTTGAATACGTTTTTGGAACGCCAGACCAATTGTTAAAAGGTTTAAATTATGTTATAAGCAAGTTAAAAAAAGGTCAAAATGCAAAAATATTATTACCTTCACGGCTTACTTTTGGAGAAAATGGAAGCAGCAATAAAAAAGTAGCTAGAAATACCCCATTAGTGTATGAACTAAAGATATTAGGTTTAAAACAAAAATAAGTAGGTAAATAAAAATAAATTAAATTCAGTAATTAAAAAAAAATTAAAAATGACAAAATTAACTTTAACAAAAATAGTTGCACTTGCATTAGTTATAAGCTCTTGCAATAATTCAAATTTTAAAGGTTATGAAATGGCCGAAAATGGATTACATTACCATTTTTTTAATCAAGATAAGGATGGCGCAAAAGTACAAATTGGTGATGGGGTTCTTTTGCATTACGCATTTTATCGTCAAGACAACGACTCTTTAATTGGAGATTCTAAAGAATC
>CAMCZO010000091.1 GCA_945887955.1 Chitinophaga pinensis
TTTAATTGTTTTAATTAATTAATTATCTTAATAAATAATTGATTAATTTTGAGGAAAATGTTCTAAAATAGATACTTATTATGAGAATAATTGAATTTAGAGAAGCATTACGTGAAGCATTATCTGAAGAAATGCGTCGTGATGATAAAATTTTTTTAATTGGTGAGGAAGTCGCCGAATATAATGGTGCTTATAAGGTGAGCAAAGGTATGTTGGCAGAATTTGGTGCTAAGCGAGTTATTGATACCCCAATTGCTGAATTAGGTTTTACTGGTATTGCTGTTGGTGCTGCATCTAATGGTTTAAGGCCTATTGTTGAGTTTATGACATTTAATTTTAGTTTAGTTGCAATTGATCAAATTATTAATAGTGCTGCTAAAATGCATAGTATGAGTGGTGGACAATATAGCGTCCCAATCGTTTTTCGTGGACCCACTGCTAGTGCTGGTATGCTTAGTTCTCAACATTCTCAGGCTTTTGAAAATTGGTTTGCCAATTGCCCTGGTTTAAAGGTCATCGTTCCAAGCAATCCATATGATGCTAAAGGTTTATTAAAAAGTGCTATTCGCGATAATGATCCTGTAATTTTTATGGAAAGCGAACAGATGTATGGAGATAAAGGCGAAGTGCCTGAAGAGGAATATTTAATTCCTATTGGTCTTGCTGATATCAAAAAACACGGTTCTGATGTTACGATTGTTTCTTTTGGAAAAATTTTAAAAGTAGCAATGACTGCAGCTATAGAATTAGAAAAAGAAGGTGTTTCTGTTGAATTAGTTGATTTGAGAACTGTTCGACCAATTGATTACGACACTGTAGTTAATTCGGTTAAAAAAACCAACAGATTAGTTATTGTTGAAGAGGCATGGCCATTAGCAAGTATTTCAACCGAGATTACATATAAAGTTCAAAAAGATGCTTTTGATTTTTTAGATGCTCCAATAATTAGAATTACTACTGCTGATACTCCTTTGCCATATGCTAATTCATTAATTGAAGCAAGTTTGCCAAGTGTTGCTAAAATAATTAAAGCAGTAAAAGAAGTCATGTATGTTTCTAAATAAAGAATGCAAATAGCCTTAATTACTGATGGAATTTGGCCTTATGTTTTGGGTGGAATGCAAAAACATTCCTTTTATTTATGTAAATATTTAGCTCAAAATAAAGTCAATATTCATCTCTTTCATTATAATAATAGTAATTTCGATATTAATAAACTAGAATTTTTTTCGGACGAAGAACGTAAATATATTCAATCATCGATAGTCGATTTTCCAAAATCGGGTTATTTTCCAGGTAATTATTTATATAATTCGTATAAGCATTCGCGTTTAATTTTTGAGATTATTAAACCAACACTATCTAATTATGATTTTATCTATACTAAAGGCTTTACAGGTTGGTATTTGATTAATCAAAAAAAAATTAAATCAATTTCTTGTCCGCCAATTGGAGTTAAATTTCATGGTTATGAAATGTTTCAACCGTCACCTAATTTTAAAACTAAACTTCAAAATGTTTTTTTATTACAGGGAATTGTAAAATCTATCTCTAAAAATGCAGATTATGTTTTCTCTTATGGTGGAAAAATTTCTGAAATAGTTAAATCTTTAGGAATTAGTCCGTCTAAAATTATTGAATTACCATCTGCCGTTGAGTTAAAAATAGTGAGTGATAACATTCAACCAACTTCTGAAAATATTAAATTTTTATTTTTAGGAAGATACGAGCGTAGAAAAGGTATCGAGGAATTAAACCTAGCAATTGATTTATTTTTTAAATTAAATCCTAACTCAAATTGTGAATTTAATTTTATAGGACCTATCCCCAATAATAAAAAAATTAATCACCACAAAGTTATTTATCACGGCACAATAATCGATTCTAATAGTTTGTTTAAACATATAAAACAAAACGATGTTTTAATTTGTCCTAGTTGGAGTGAAGGAATGCCAAATGTTATTTTAGAATCTATGGCTAATGGCTTAACATCTATTGCAACGGATGTTGGTTCAACTCATCTGTTAGTTAATCCGAAAACAGGTTGGTTAATTCAAAATGTTGATGCGAATGAAATTTATAAAACAATTTGTTTAGTTTTAAGCACTTCACCCGAAGAAATTAATCAAAAAAAAGAATCTGCTTTGCAATTAATTAAGGATAATTTTGTTTGGGAAACACTAATTAAAAAGCTTCTTCAACAATTAAATGCTTTGAAATAATTTAATCAACCCAATCGGCTATAAATAAATTAGTATCACGGGTTCCTCCATTATCTCTGTTCGAAGAAAATAATATTTTTTTTCCATTTGGAGAAAACATTGGAAAAGCATTAAACATACTTTTATTTGTGATTTGTTCTAATCCAGTTCCGTCTTCATTAATTAAAAAAAGTTGAAAATCGTAGCCTTTAGTGCTATGATGATTACTAGAAAAAATAATTTTTTTACCTTTTGGATGATAAAATGGAGCCCAGTTAGCTTTACCCAAATGAGTAATTTGTTTTAAATCGTTTCCATTAATGTCGCAGGTGTATATTTCCATACTCGTTGGAGCAACTAATCCTTGAGCTAACAATTCTTTGTATTCTTTTATTTCTAATTCTTCGCTAGGCCTCGACGCTCTAAATACTATTCTTTGTCCATCAGGCGAAAAAAAAGCTCCTCCGTCATAACCTAATCCAAATGTAATTTGTTTTTGATTTTTTCCATCGATGTCCATAGTCCATAATTCTAAATCGCCACTTCTGTCACTTGTAAAAACAATCTTATCTCCTTTTGGTGATATTGTTGCTTCAGCATCATATCCCTCTGAATTTGTAAGTTGTGAGCTAATATTTCCTTCCAAATCGGCTATATAAATATCAAACGATTTATATACAGCCCATAAATATTTACCTTTCTTTTCAGGTACCGGTGGACAATCGTCGCCACCTTTATGCGTTGAAGCATATAAAATATGTTTATTATCTTTTAAAAAATAACTACAGGTGGTTCGTCCTTTTCCACTACTTATCATTTTAGGTTGATAGGTAGAGTCTTTTTCAGCTTTGTTTATATCTAAATTGAATATCTGATCACATTTTAAACCCCATTTAGAATTATTACTTTGAAAGCTAGCGTTTTTGTTATCGTAGCTAAAATATGCTTCTGCATTATCGCCACCATGTGTTAACATTTTTAAATTTTTTAAATGCTTTTCATTTTGACTAATTCCTATTGAACTAATCATCAAGCTAAAAATAATTGTATAAAGTTTCATTTTTTTTAAATAATTTGTAAAATTAAACAATTGCAATCTAAATAGCAGTTAATTTATTAGTTATTTTATAAAATAATAATTAAATTATTTATAATAGTAATAGCAATAAATTAAATTGATTTTTAAATTAGAATGTTTTTGGATTAATAAATAATTAATCAAATAATAAACTTTTAATTATATAATTACTTTTAGTTTATGTTTATGAACTATTATTTCAAGACTGGTATTTCCCTTCATTTCTCCATCTATATTAACTCTTTCTGGTTTTTGGGTTTCTATTTTTATATAGTTTGTTTGAACATATCTTAGATAAGGGCTATTTAAATGTTTCCCACTAAATATTTTAGGAAAAAGCATTAATAGTTTTAATCTGCTTGTTTTTTCTACTATCAAAAAATCAATCAATCCATCATTTAATTTAGCTAACGGGGCCATCTCCATCCCTTTTCCGGTAAATCTTGTGTTGCAAGCCAAAAGAAAACAATAATCTTTAGCATGCATTTCGTTGTTAAAATAAATTTTTGCTTTTAATACAGGGTTTACAATTATATTTATAATAGTTGCTATGTTGTATCTTGCGGCCCCTAACCAACGTAATTTTTCGGCTAAAATATTGATATGAGAAACTAAACCACAACCGATAATATTAAAAGACCAAATGGTATTTTCATTCTTTTTTATTTCAGCTAAATCAACTAACATTTCTTTACCATTTATTAATAGTTCGGTTGCCTTTTCAACGCTTAAGCAATCTAGATCACGACTAAATGAATTTCCGGTACCGCAAGGAAAAAGTAATAAGGGTATTGCTAACCATTCGGGTTTAATCATAATGGCATTAATAATATCGTGCATTGTGCCATCACCACCAAAAATTGCAATTTTTTTTATTTTTTTTATTTCGAAAATATTTGTGAAATTAAAAAAATCATCTTTGTTTTTACCTTCAAACAATTCGGTGTCATAACCGTTTTGTTTCATAATTTCAACTACATTTTTTGCAATTAATAAAGCATTACCTTTTCCTGCAAAAGGATTTACTAAAAATAAAATAGTATTTGGAGTATTATTTATAATTAAATTATTTTTTGTAAACTAATAAAAATATAATCAGATACTAAATCGCATTTTGATTACCCCTAAAATTGCTTCTTTAAAAATTTTTGTGTTCATTTTACTTTCACCAAATATTCTATCGGTAAATATTATTGGAACCTCTACTATTTTAAATCTTTTTTTGTATGCGCGATACTTCATCTCTATTTGAAAAGCATAGCCTTTAAATTTAATTTCGTTTAATTCGATACTTTTTAAAACATGATTACGATAACATTTAAAGCCTGCTGTAGTATCTTTTATTGGAAGCCATAGAATTAAACGGACATATACTGATGCAAAATAACTCATTAAAATTCTTCCAATGGGCCAATTATGAATTTTTCCACCTTTACAATATCTTGAGCCAATAGCCAAATCAGCACCATTTTCGCATACTTCTAATAATTTTAGTAAATCGTTAGGATTATGGCTAAAGTCGCAATCCATTTCAAAAATATAATCAAAATTATTTTTTAATCCCCATCTAAATCCATGAATGTATGCACTCCCTAATCCCATTTTACCTTTTCGTTCTTCAATATTTAAACGATGGGTAAATTCTTTTTGAAGTTTTTTTACCTCAAGTCCTGTTCCATCTGGCGATTCATCATCAACAATCAAAATGTGAAATTCTCGCGGTAAACTAAATACCATTCTAACCATTTTTTCAATGTTTTCAATTTCATTATAGGTTGGAATAATTACTAAGTTTTTAGTCATTTGTATTTACGAATATAATATTTTAAAAATAAATCAAATATTTATATTATCAACTTTATATTTTTGTGTTGATTGCTATTAATTTTTTTAATGTCGTTTGTTTAATTAAACTATAATTAGTTAATTTGGTAACATAAAATTATTGATAAGATGTCAGTTTGGAGAATAAAACCAGTTTCGGCTTTTGAGGCTGATATGAAAAAAAGTGATTTAAAGCGTGTATTAACTAAATGGGGATTAACATCATTAGGAATAGGCGCTATTATTGGAGGCGGTATCTTTACTTTAACTGGCATTGCAGCGCATGATTACGCAGGACCAGCTTTAGCCTTATCATTTGTAATTGCAGGTATTGGTTGTTTATTCGCCTCTTTATGTTATGCTGAGTTTGCTTCGGTATTACCTGTTGAGGGCTCTGCTTATGCATATGCTTATGGAACTG
>CAMCZO010000092.1 GCA_945887955.1 Chitinophaga pinensis
ATGTGAAATGGGGTTTTATGATAGAAATGATGAAAATAACCGAGGAGCTCCCTAAAATTAAATATCCATTAATAATCAAAAGCTTTGGAACTGCTCCAAAACAATACAAACAATTAAATATGGCTAAAGAAGAACTCAGCTCTGACTTAGCTATGGCAGGTTTATTAGACGAACCCGATTTACCAGAAGAAGATATTTATAAAATAATCGATACTAATGAAGAAGGCATTGAAGATGATGATCTAATTAATCTTGAAGCAGAAGAAGGCGAAGATACTGAAAATGAAGATGAATTAACTGATAATGAAAATCACATTGAAACAGAAAATCAAGAAGATTAAATAATTAAAAATAAAAAATCAGTTTTTTATTTTATTATAAAATAATAAATAATTGATTTTAGCATTCACCTTTAATTCGAAAATAGACCTAGCATTACTTCTTAATAATAACAATTCTTCTGATTTTAAATTCAATACCTTTTCAATACTTTTTCCTAAACTTTCTGTAGAGAAATTAGAAGAAATCAATTCGCCAACTTTATCGCTAACTAATTCAGAAGATCCTCCTACATCAGTAGCAATAACCGGTATTCCGAACGACAAAGCTTCCATTATAGATACTGGTAAACCTTCAGAAGAACTTACATTAACAAATAAATCAACCTGTTGTTTCTGATAAAAATTAATTAGTGTTTGATTCGAAACATATCCATGTAAAATAACTTTTAAACCTTGACGTTTGTTTTTTATAGAATTACTTAAATCATTCATCAAAACTCCATCACCAAAATGATGCCAAATAATATTTGATTGTGTTTTTTGGAGAGCATCAAATAATAGATTTAAACGTTTTAAAGCAACCACATTAGAAACCGAAACAATAGTAAATTCATTACTTACATTTTTGATATTATTAATATTATTGAGACCATTATCAAAAACACCTAAACGAGATAAAAAAACTTTGGATGAAACTTTTGGATACTTATTGAAAATGTAATTGTAACCATGTTCTGAAATTGGAACAATAGTATCAACAGCAGAAAAAATAGCTGAACGTAAAGGAGCATAATTATGTTTTAAATTTTCGTATAAATCAGAGCCATGTAAACGAATAATAATTTTTAAATCATTATTTTTAATTTCTTTTTTAAAATATGGAATAGTCCAAGCTAAATTATCACCCCAGTAAAAATAAAGTATGGGGTTTTTAGACGCATTAACTAAGTTAACTAATTGTTTATATGCATCAGATGACAATGCAGCTCTAGAAATAAATAAACTGATAAACCAATAATATAACTTTTGAGGAGATAATAAAATACTGGTTTTAATAAATTCGTTTAAGTGAAAATTAACTGGAGCTAGATTGAAAACACCTTTAAACAACAAAAAGATTTTGCTACTTGAATTATTAATAATTGGTTTAAGTAACTTTAAATTAGATTCTTCTTTAATTAACGATTCTTCATGCTTTCCGTAAAGACTAATTAAATAAATAGACGAGGCTTCTTTTTTTGTAAATTCAAACTCGTTCAATAAAAAAGCTTCGGCCTTTTTATATGGAAAAAAATTCGAAAATAAAAACAAATTCATTTAAGTCAATTTACTTATAAAATTTTCTATTCCAAGAGATAATTTACTTTTTATTTGATAATTAGTTAACTCCATGTTCTTTTTTAAAATCACACACGTATAATCAGGCTCTTTATACTGAAGACAATAAGATTTCATTGAAAATAACTTAAAACCATGAGGATATGAATTATTTAATAAATCTTGCATGCTCAATGATTGATCAATAATTTGAAGTTTTTCAGGATGATTTTTTCTAGCCCAATTTAAACAATTTGGTTCTGGAATATTAATTAAGACAATCGCGTTTTCAGTAGTAACAGCACTAAGTACTTTAAATAAATTTAAGTGCTGCTGAACCGGAATATGCTCTAAAACATCAGGTAATACAACAAAATCAAATTTTTTAGAATGTGTAAATGCACTCATATCATTGACTAAAAACTCTGCATACTGATATTGAGAATTAAATATTTTGGCCATTTCTATACTTTCGCTACTAATATCAACGCCAACAAATGAACCTTGAGAAATATATTTTAAAATTAAACCACTTACGGTTCCAATTCCACAACCTATTTCTAATACTTTTGAATCATTATTTAATCCTGCCTTCTTTAAATTTTTAAAAATTGTTCTATGACGAATATTAACTCCTAATTTTTTTTGATGCTCTTTAAACGTATTATAAAATTCTTCAACCTGTTCTTTTGAGGTTGTTTTTTCGTTATTATTCATTTAAAAATAGTTTTTTAATAAGTTTTGGCTTCGATATGTAAAAAATTAGTACATATTTGGCAAATTTATACAATTATTAGCTTATTCTAAAGTTGTACCAATTAAAAAATGAGCAGCTTTGATTACATTTTTTAAATATGAACAAATTAGTATGAATTACTTTACATTAAAAAATATATGATTAGTAAATCTTTTTTTAAATCATCTATCTTATTTACCCTCGGAGGTTCGCTTCCAATGGTTGCTGGAATTATATTATTGCCTTTTTATACCAACTATTTATCAGATGTAAATTATACTCAAGTATTATTTTATATAAGTATTTCATTATTATTTCAAATTCTTTTTTCATTCTCGATAGAATCATATTTTGGCATTAAATACTCTCAATTAAGCGAAGATCCTGAAAAGCAAAAAAAATTTATTGGTACTGTTTCATTAATCTTATTAATAATAGGCGTAGGATTATTAATTCTATCAGCTTTATTTGGCGAGCAATTATTTAAAATAATATATCAAAGTAATCTAAAAATGAATTATTGGCCCTATGGCTTCTACTCTATTCTGACCGCTTTTTTTAATGCCTATTTTAAAGCTGCTACAATTTGTTTAATTTATTTAAAACAATCTAAACTTTTTTTAATAACCAATATCGTAAATTTTATAGCAACAATTGGAATTTCACTTGGTGGCTTATACTTTTATCCAAATAGCATTATTGGTCCTATTTATGGACGCTTATTGTCAGGCTTTGTTATTTTTGTAATGGCCTTTGCAATTTTTAATAAGAATGGAACTTTTGTATTAGATAAAAGCTTTTTTAATGATTTAATTAAATTCTGCCTCCCTTATTTATTTTATGTTATTTGTGGATGGATTTTAGGACAAATAGATCGTTATTTATTACAGTCGAGTATTTTAAATGCAGATTTAAATGCATACGATTTAATTTTAAAGTGCTTTTTTGGCATAGAGTTTTTACAAAATAGTTTGTCGGCTGTTATTTTTCCTAAACTCTATGAAATCTGGAATAAAGCTAAAAATAACAAAACAACACCCGAAAGCAATCGTTATTTTAATGTATTTACAGCTATTAATATCTTACAATTAATATTATTTTGCATTTTTATCCCTCTTATTTATAAGTTAATTGTAAAAAACGTAAGCTTTTATCAAAGCGAACAATACATTGGTATTTTAGCAGGTGGATATGCATTACGTAGTATTTTGAATTTTTACCTTTCAACTATTATGTATACCAAAAAAATTAATGTTTTATTGTCTATTTTTGGATTAAGCGCCTTGTTTCAAATTTTGATAACCCTTGTTTGTATTCATTATTTTGGATTAATAGGTGCAATATTTGCTGGATTAAGCACAAAGATTATACAAGTGTTATTTTGTGTTTTATTTACTAAATCTGTCTTTATATACGAGTTTAATTATTCAAAAATTTTACTTATTCCTTTTATATACATTATTATAAATGTGGCACAGTATTATATTTTCTCTCAATACAACATTTGGCTGTATTTGACTCAATTAATAACTTTTGGCTTACTATTTTATATTTTATTTAAAAATGAAATAAAAAAAGCATTAACAAGCCTAAAGATTATAACATAACGTTTCAATAATAATCGATTAAAATCGATAAATTAATTGACTTGGAAATAAATTGTAAAAATGGCGACTAATAATTAAGGCGATTTTATATTTAACTAATTCGTTTTAATATTTCCGATTCAATTTCATCACTTTCCCAAATTGATTCAATGTCATTTAAAGCCATAATTTCATCCATTATTTTTTGTTGTTTTTGCCCTTCTTTTAATGCTGTGCTATAACGAATATGTGGACTATAAGTGACCATGCTATATAATGGAATCCATTTATCAGGATAATGTTGAGAAAATTTAGCTTCTATTTTTTTTTGTAAAATAAATTTTGGATCAGCGGTTTTATCACGCATTTCGACAAAATTAGCAATCGCTAAATCAGCTATCGCATCACCATCAGGTTTTCGTAATTGTTCGTATTCTGGGAAAATAATATCCCAATCATCATTGTGTTTCTCAATCAGTTCATTTAAAACTACGCAATCTTCAAATCCGCAATTCATTCCTTGCCCATAAAATGGAACAATTGCATGAGCTGCATCTCCAATTAAGCCAATTTTATTATCAAAAACCCAAGGGGCACATTTTACCGTAACTAATGAGGCCGTTGCATTCGTTTTAAAATCAGAAATAAGAGTTGGCATTAAAGTAAACGCATCAGAAAATTCAGATTTAAAAAAATCTTCAACTTGTTTATCTGTTTTCAAATTAGAAAAAGATTTTTCTCCTTCAAAAGGTAAAAATAAAGTACATGTAAAATTGCCATCAGGATTAGGAAGAGCGATCATCATGAAACTACCTCTTGGCCATATATGAAGAGCATTTTTATCCAACAAAAACTCTCCGTTTTTTCCTGCTGGAATGATTAATTCCTTATAACCACAATCAATATAATGTTGATTATATTCAAATCGGTCGCTTTGAAGTTGAATTGATAATCTAGATGATGCAAAAGCGCCATCTGCTCCAAACAATAAATCGGCAGAGGAATTAGAAGTTTCTTTTGTAAGATTATCCTCAAATGTGATAGCCAAATCTTTTCTATTAATTAACGTACATTTTTTATTAAATTGAATATTTACATTTTCTTGTTGTTCGGCTAAATCCATTAATTTCATATTAATATCAGCACGTGAAACAGAATAAATAGCTTGATTATCTTTACCGTATGGTTGGTAAGCATTTGTTCCATCTTTATGGTGAATAAAACGTCCATACATTGGAATAGAAATTTTTTTAATGTCATCAGCAATCCCAACGCCTTCCAAACCTCGCCAACCTCTATCACTTAAAGCCAAATTAATAGAACGACCAGCGCTCATCGTTTCTAGTCGCATATCCGGTCTTCGTTCAAAAACATTTACTTTATAACCTCTTTTAGACAAATAAATAGAGAGTAAAGAACCAACTAAGCCAGCACCAACGATAGTAACACTTTTTTTCATATTTATAAACCTGTGTAAAAATTAAATATTATTCAATTAATAAAAAACAAAATTAACATATAAAAACGCAATTTACATGTTTATAAAAGAAATTTAAAGATAACTAAATTAGTAATTTCTTACCTTTACTTTAAT
>CAMCZO010000093.1 GCA_945887955.1 Chitinophaga pinensis
CGATCGTTGGTGGATGGAAATACCCTACCCGCCTCATAAAGATTCGAAATTTGAACGTCATACATTAATGCCTTGCAGTTATAAAGATTACGAATTAGCCTTGAGTGGCGAAATTCCAGATCGATGGTGGAAGACCTATCAAAAATTAAGTTAAAACCAAAATTAAATTAAGTCTTTTTTATTAAAAGAATGTTCTTTATAAATGAAAAAAATATAATTTAACACGTTTCTATTCTTTTAACATGAAATTAATCAGCCTCTAAAAAGGGATATTTATAATCAATAGGCGGAACAAATGTTTCTTTAATAGTACGTGGAGAAACCCAACGTAATAAATTAATTTTCGCTCCTGCTTTATCATTTGTTCCACTTCCTCTTGAACCGCCAAATGGTTGCTGTCCAACTACTGCACCTGTACATTTATCATTAATATAAAAATTACCGGCTGCATTACTTAATTTTTTAGTAGCTAATTCAATAGCATAACGATCTTGACTCAAAATAGCCCCTGTTAAAGCATAAATAGAAGTAGAATCAATTAATTCTAAAGTTTCTTCATACTTATTTTCATCATACACAAAAATTGTAAGAACAGGTCCAAATAATTCTTCGCACATGGTTACATATTTTGGATCTTTTGCAACAATTAGAGTGGGTTCAATAAAATAACCTTTTGTTTTATCATAATTTCCACCTGCTATAATTTCAACTTGGTTGTCTTTCTTAGCCGAATCAATAAATTTAACTAACTTATCAAAACTTTTTTCATCAATAACAGCATTAATATAATTAGTAAAATCTTCGGTTGGCCCCATTTTCATTGACTTTAAATCTTCCAAAACATAAGCTTTTACTTCGTTCCATAAATTAGAAGGAATGTATGCGCGAGATGCTGCTGAGCATTTTTGACCTTGATATTCAAAAGCACCTCTAGATAATGCAACTGCCAGAGATTTAGCTTCGGCTGATTTATGAGCCATAATAAAATCTTTACCACCTGTCTCGCCAACAATACGAGGATATGAACGGTATTTATGAATATTATTACCAATGGTTTGCCAAATATTTTGAAACACTTCGGTACTACCAGTAAAATGAATACCTGCAAAATCTTTATGATTAAATACAACCTCTGCAGCATCAGGTCCGCTTGGATATATTAAATTAATTACGCCATCAGGTAGTCCAGCTTTTTTAAAAATTTCCATTAATACATTTGCACTATATACTTGAGTATTGCTTGGTTTCCACACTACCACATTTCCCATCATGGCACAACTAGATGGTAAATTTCCTGCAATTGCAGTAAAATTAAATGGTGTTAGTGCATAAATAAAACCTTCCAAAGGACGCCATTCCAATCGATTCCAAACACCAGGACCTGAAATTGGTTGTTCGCCATAAATTTCGGTCATATACTGTACATTAAATCTCAGAAAATCTATAATTTCACAAGCACTATCAATTTCTGCTTGAAACGCATTTTTACTTTGACCTAACATAGTGGCTGCATTTAGTTTAGATCGATATGGTCCAGCAATTAACTCAGCCGCTTTTAAAAAAATACTCGCACGGTGTTCCCAACTCAAATTAGACCATTTTTCTTTTGCTTCTAAAGCAGCATTGATGGCCTGTTCAACATGAATTTTATCACTTTTATGAAAATGCCCCAAAGTGTGTTTATGATCGTGAGGTGGAGATAATCGAATTTTATTTTCACTTCTTACTTCTTTATTGCCAATATACATTGGTATATCAATCTCAATATTTCTTAATTCTTTTAACATAGCTTTCAATTCTTTACGCTCAATACTTCCTGAGGCATAAGAACGAATTGATTCGTTAATAGCTAATGGGACTTTATAAATTCCTTTAGGCATAATTTATATAATTTAAAATGAATACAAAGATAACATCTTTATATATACTAGTTAAAGCATTATTGCAATTATTAATACTGCAGAAAAAGCAATTAATCCCAATGTTCCCCATATTATACCAGATACTGATTTTACGACAACTAAAAAAACAATGCTTACTAAAAATATGGTTGGCAGTTCGTTTAATAATCTCAATTTAGAAGAAGTGAATGAATAAATACCTTTTTTTTGATTTCGAACAATCTTTTCACAAAATAGATGATAAAAAAATAACAATAAAACTGCGATAAGTTTTAACCACATCCAGGCTTGGGTTAATAAGTTTATGTTAATAATAATCATCCAAAATCCAAAAACAAAAGTGCCAATCATTGCAGGCCAGCCAATAATATACCAAAGTTTTTTTTGCATGAATTGTAATTGCTCTGTTAAAATACTTTTTGCAGGTTCTTCTTTTAATTGAGCTTCGGTTGTGTATACAAACAAACGAACAATATAAAATAAGGCTGCAAACCAACAAACCACAAAAATAATATGAAGTGATTTTATATAATTATATTCCATAAATACAAAATTAAGCTATTATCCTTAAATTTGAATTTTAATTGTAAATTTTTAAGCTCATCAACATATCAATTTTGTTTTATGAAATCAAAATTCCCTAGTCAATCTCTAACAATAAATACTGAAGTTGTTTTACCAAACGATACCAATCATGTTGGGAATTTATTCGGTGGAAAATTAATGCAATGGGTAGATATTTCTGCGGCTATTGCAGCTCAAAGACATTCAAGCCGTGTTGTTGTAACAGCAGCAATCGATCATGTTTCATTTGATAAACCAATTAAACAAAATAGTGTTGTAACATTAGAAGCTAAAGTAACTCGCGCATTTTCAACTAGTATGGAAGTTTTTGTTGATGTTTTTGTTGAAAACACAATTACCGGAGAAAAGACAAAATGCAATGAGGCCATACTAACTTTTGTGGCTATTGATCAAAATGGTTCCCCCCTACCTGTTCCTTCTATTACTCCAGAAACTGAGTTAGAAAAAAAACGATTTGATGGCGCTTTAAGAAGAAGACAATTATCTTTAATACTCTCGGGCAGAATGAAACCAGATGAAGCAACAGAATTAAAAGCTCTGTTTTTAAAAGACTAATTCGTTTGTTTCTTCGAATTATATTTTTAAATTTATTTATGGTATTTTTTCTTAGATAAGAAACTTAAATAATAAAAAAAGGGTAAATTAATTACCCTTTTAGTTAAAATTTAATGCCTTAAAACAGATTTTTTTTAATACAAATTTATAATGTGATTCTTAAATCAATATTTTTATCTTCTTAAAAGAATAAAGGTGTTTAAATTACTGCCCTACAGCATCTTTATTAACTTTTAATAATTCTACTTCAAAAATCAAATCACTTTTTGGTGGTATTGCTCCTGGATAACCTTGTTCGCCGTAAGCTAAATCAAAAGGAATAAAAAATTTATATTTAGCTCCTTCTTTCATTAATTGAACGCCTTCTGTCCAACCTTTAATTACTTGATTTAAACCAAAATCAATGGGTTCGCCACGTTGAACGCTGCTATCAAAAACTTTACCATCAGTAAACATACCTGTATAATGAACTTTTACATTACTAGTAGCAGTTGGCGTTGCGCCTGTTCCTTCTTTTAAAACGATATAACGTAAACCACTTTTAGTCGTAGTGCCATTTGCAAATTCAACTAAGCATTTTTCGTTAGCAGCTTTTCTTGCTATTTCTGCAATTTTATCTTTAGCTGCAATTTTCTCTGCCATTCCTGCTTTTTCATTTTCAAATGAGGTTGCGGCATTAAAGGCTTCAGATTCTTTACCTTTTCTTAAGATAACTAATTTAACTAAGGTGTCATTTCCTGCAATTTTATTAACCACATCTTGTCCTTGAACAACATGACCAAAAATAGTATGTTTACCATCTAACCAAGATGTTTCTTTATGAGTAATAAAAAACTGAGACCCATTTGTTCCTGGGCCTGCATTTGCCATACTTAATATACCTGGACCAGTATGTTTTAAACTTTCGTCAAACTCATCAGCAAACTTATATCCTGGATCACCAGTACCTGTGCCCAATGGACAACCACCTTGAATCATAAAATCAGGGATTACTCTATGAAATTTTAATCCATCATAATAAGGAAGGCCTTCTGCTTTAGCTGTATTTTTAATTTTACCTTCTGCTAAACCTACAAAATTACCAACGGTCATCGGGGTTTTTTTATATTCTAGAAAACAATAAATATTTCCTTTGTTTGTTTCAAATTTGGCATATAAGCCATCAGTTTGTTTACTTAAAAATTCTTTATCCATTTTACTTAATTTTTGTTTTTTTTGTGCAAGCCCAACAAAATTAATTGAGGTAATTGCTGTTAAAATTATAAATATTCTTTTCATTGTTAGTTATTTTAAATTTTCAAATCTATTAATGACCATGCCCATCGTTTGGATTATGTTTTTCTTCTGTTTTTGGCATTGCTGTTTGAGTAGGAGCTGCCTTAAAATCAATTAATTCAACATCAAAAGTTAATGGGGCATATGGTGGTATTGCCTCACTACCATTAGGACCATAAGCAATAGAGGAAGGAAGAATTAATTTTGCTTTGCCTCCTTTTTTCATTAGCAGTAAACCTTCGGTCCATCCTTTTATAACCCCATTTAAAGGGAATTCTTCTGGTTTGCCACGTTTAATTGAGCTATCAAAAGTTTTACCGTCTAAAAATTTTCCTGTATAGTGAACTGTAACTATATCCGTTGATTTTGGAAATGCACCAGTTCCTTTTTTTATTTCAACATAATAAAGACCACTAGAAGTTGGTTTTGCATTAATTTTATTTTCGGTTAAAAATCTTTCCATTAATGGAGCTTCCATGGCCTTATAATCATTCATTAGCTTCTCTTGCTCGGCCATTTGTTTTTTTTGATTTTCTTCTAATTCTTTTTTTGTTCTAATTTCTTTCAATGCAAAAATTCCTTTTAAAAAAGATCCAGGTTTAATTCCTTTTGGTAACTCGTTCATATGATTAGTTTTTAAGAAAAAAGAATCTGCCGAAACAATAAAGGCAGCACTATCTCCTTTAGACATCATGAGTAATCCATCTTCAAAGCTTCCTTTAAAAGTAGATGGTGATACTCCAAACTGAACATAACCTGAACCATCTTTACTGGATTCTTTAGAATCTCCAATTAAAGAGTCGTTGTCTTGACGATAAAATGCGTAATGCAAAAGAACCCCATCACCAATTTGTACTTTTGCGCCATCCTTATCTTGATTAAAAAAATGGTAATGTAATCCA
>CAMCZO010000094.1 GCA_945887955.1 Chitinophaga pinensis
TATTTCGGATGAAACAGAAACTATGCGCTCTTTAACTACAACTTGAGGATGAAGATATAATACACCGCCCACAATTAATCCAATACCAACCTGACCTATTATTTTAAATTTTCCTTTTAAGCCCTCTTTGTCTTTTTTAAATACTTTAATATAATCATCTAAAAAACCTATACCTCCTAACCATAATGTAGTTATTAGCATTAATAAAATATAAACGTTATTAATTTTGGCAAATAATAAAACAGGGATAATAATTGCTGCAATAATAATTAATCCGCCCATTGTAGGCGTTCCAGATTTTTGTGTTTGTCCTTCTAATCCTAACTCGCGAATGGTTTCGCCAATTTGTTTTTTACGAATAAAATTAATAATACGTTTTCCAAATAATAAAGAAATAACAAGTGAAAAAATTAAAGCAAATGCAGCTCTAAATGAAATGTACTGAAATACCCCTGATCCAGGTAAATTAAATGTTTTATGCAAATAATCGAATAAATAATATAGCATTATAGCCCTAAAATTTTAATAGTTTCTTTTAATATTTCTAGATCATCAAAATCGTGTTTAACTCCTTTTATTTCTTGATATTTTTCATGCCCTTTACCTGCAATCAAAATAATATCTCCTTTGGATGAAAAGCTACATGCAATTTTTATAGCTTCTCTTCTATCTGTAATACGTAAAACTTTTTTTACATCTACTGGATTAATGCCGGCTTGCATTTGATTTAAAATTTCTTCAGGATCTTCAGTTCTCGGATTATCGGAAGTAAGAATTACTTTATTACTATATTCACAGGCAATAGCTGCCATAATTGGTCTTTTAGCAGAATCTCTATCGCCACCACAACCCACTAATGTAATAACCTGCTCAGATCCTGATCGAATTTCTTTTACTGTTTCCAAAACATTTTTTAACGCATCAGGCGTGTGAGCATAATCGATTATTCCAATTACACCATTTGGAGATTTAACATATTGAAAACGTCCTTCTACAGAATTTAAATTACTTAAAGCTGTTAATACGCTGGTAATATCTTGTTTTAAAAGAACTGCAGTTGTATAGACTGAAAGAATATTATAAGCATTAAATGTTCCAATCAACTTTACCCAAACTTCATGATTATCGATATTTAACAGCAACCCATTTAAATGGCTTTCAATAATTTTACATTTATAATCGGCTATATTTTTTAAGCCATAGGTATACTTATTAGCTTTAGTATTTTGAAGCATAACCATACCATTTTTATCATCACGATTTGTAAGCGCAAAAGCTGTGCTTGGTAATAAGTTGAAGAATTGTTTTTTTGCTTTGATATACTCATCAAAAGTTTTATGATAATCTAGGTGATCATGAGTAATGTTACTAAACAAAGCGCCAGTAAAATTTATGCCAGCAATTCTATTTTGAACTATTGCATGAGAGCTAACTTCCATAAATACAAATTCGCAACCCTGTTCTTCCATTTTAAATAATAACTCATTTAAGGTGATTGCATCAGGGGTAGTATGGGTTGAAGGTATAACGGTATTATTTATTTTGTTTTGAACTGTAGATAATAAACCCACTGAATAGCCTAAACTTTTAAATAAATTAAATAATAATGTAACGGTTGTTGTTTTGCCATTTGTTCCAGTAATTCCAACTAATTTTAATTTTTCAGATGGATTATCGTAATAGTTACAGGCCATAACTCCCAAAGCATAAGTAGAATCTGTTACTTTTACATAAGTAATTTGGTCGTTTTTATCTTTTGGAATTTCTTCACACACAATAGCTATTGCACCTGATTCGATCGCTTTTTGAATATAAATATGACCGTCATCGGCAGCACCCTTAGTGGCAACAAAAAGAGAATCTTTTTTAACTTTTCTCGAATCAAAAACAATCGATGAAATTGCTACATGAGTTGATCCGATAATTTCCTCAAGTTTTACTTTATATAATATATCGCTCAGTAACTTCACTTCTTGTTTTTAAATTAAGGTGAGTGTAATTGTATATCCTTTATTAAATCTTTGTCCGGCTTCAATACTTTGTTTCTTTACTGAACCAAATCCTAATATTTTAACAGTCAAGCCATTATTTTCAAGTAAAAAAAGAGCATCTTTTGCCGATAATCCTTGAAGATTTGGCATTACTCCTTTTTTTAATTGTGTATCAAAATTCAATTCATTAAAATTAATTTTAATAGAATCGTTTAGATTTTGTCTTACATATTTTATTGATTCAGAAGTTTGAACCGGAAGAGAAAATAAATTTGCGACATGAGTTAATTCATTCGAAATAGAAGTTATAAAGTACGGGTATTTTGAAATAATCTGTTTTTTATTGTTGATTGGTTCCAGGCAATTAAAACTACTTGAATATACTTTTTCGGCAATTTCTTTAAAAACAGGTGCGGCTACAATACCTCCATAAACGCCTGTTGATGGCTCATAAATAACAACAATACAAGAATACAATGGTTTATCTGCAGGAAAATAACCAACAAAAGATGCTTGATAAGAAGATAATCCATCCGCTTTGTATTTTCCGTTTTTTAAAATTTGTGCTGTCCCAGTTTTACCACCTACTTTAAATGCATTAATATTAATTCCTCTTCCTGAACCGTTTTTAACAACTCCTTCGAGCAATTGTTTTGCTTTGAGTATAGTAGATGCTTTAACTATTTTTTCATCTATAACTTCGGTATTGAATTTTTTTACTGTGATGCCATTTCTTTTTATTTCACTAATAAATCTAGGCTTCACCATTCTCCCATCATTTGCAATAGCATTGTAAAAAGTTAATGTTTGTAATGGAGTAACATTACTTTCGTATCCTATACTAATCCATGGTAAAGAGGTGCCATACCAATCATTATCTTTTACTTGTTTAATTTTAGAAACTCCTTCGCCCGGAATAGCTAAATTTAGTTTTTCGTGTAAATGAAATGAGCGTAATTTATTAGTGAAATCAGATTGTTTATTAGAAAAATATTTCATCACTAACTTACTTGTTCCTACATTCGAAGAATTTTCAAATATTTCTTGAACAGACATCACTAATTTTTTTGGTGGATGTGAATCTTTCATTTTTTTATTAAAATACATGCACTCACCATTACCTACATATATTTTATCTTGCAAATTGATTTCATTATTATCAATCACACTTAAAAAAGATGCCAATTTAAATGTTGATCCTGGTTCACTTGAATGACCAATAGCATAATTATAATCTTCGATATATTTTGATGAATCGCCCTTAACCTTTGTAAGATTTGCTATCGCTTTTATTGCTCCTGTTTTAACTTCCATTAAAACAACACAACCAAAAGCTGCTTTATTTTTTATTAATGCTTTTTTTAAAGCGTGTTCTGCAACGTCTTGTATATTAATATCAATTGTTGTATACAAATCACTACCATCTTTTGGTTCAACTTCATTTTCGTTATTGATTGGGCGCCAAACATTACCTGCAATTTTTTGCATTAACCTCGTTCCACTAACACCCATTAAAACAGAATCAAAAGCACCTTCTAATCCAATAGGCTTTAATCCAGGACGAGACTTACCAATAGTTCTGCTAGCTAAATTTTGAAAAGGAAGTTCGCGACGATTATTTTGAATTGTGATTAATCCACCAAGTTTTCCCTTTCTAAATAATGGAAAGGTTTTTAAAATCTGTAATTCTTTAAAAGAAACATTCCGTTTTAATAAAACATAACGTTCTTTTTTATTACGTGATTTGATTAATATATTTATATACTCTTTTGTGCTTTTATCTTGAAATAAATTATTTAATAAATAAGCTAACGAATCACGATTGTTGTTAAAAGAGTTATCTGTAATACTTGGAGCATTAATATCCATTGCAATTTCGTAAAAAGGCAATGATGTGGCGAGTAATGAACCATTTGCATCAAAAATATTACCTCTTACCGCTTCCATATCTTCTATCTTTGTGGTATAAGCTTTAGCTTTTTCAAGCCAATAGTTTCCTTCAACAAATTGAATAATACAAATTCGATATATAATACTTATTGCAAAAAAGCACATGAGTACATAAATGAGATAAATTCTAATAAGTATGTTTTTTTTGTTTTCCAGAGATTAATTGCTTTTTTTAAATAAAATAGTACTATCCACTTCTATTTTAAAAGGTGGCACAATAGATTCTTTTAACCCTAGAGCTTCAGTAGCCTTTGCAACCTGACTTTGTTTACTCGCAAACATCAAATCACTTTTTGTAGAAATATATTCAGAACGTAATTCTTTTAATTGATTTGAAACTGAATTAAACTCTCTTATTTTATCATCGGCATAATAACCATTAGCGATATAAAAAATTGCTAATAAGGTTAGAAAAAGAATAAAGGGCAGGTGGCTTAATGTTTTTTCGTTAATTAAAAAAGTTCCGCTAAATACAGATGACAATCCTTTTGCTAAAACTCCTTTTTTACGTGACTTAACCGGTTTAGTTGGCAATTCAGTTATAGATTCTTCTACAACAGTTGTATTTACATTTTCTTCTTCTGTAGTTATATTTTCTCTAAACTTATTAGCCACTTTTATTTTTGAGTGTTTTTATTTTTTAAAATAGAATACTTAATTCATAAAAATTATATTTTTATTGCTACTCTTAATTTTGCACTTCGAGCTCTTGTATTTAATTTTATTTCTGTTTCAGTTGGTGTTATCGGCTTTGATGTTAAATTTTTAAATATTTTTTTTCTTGTCCCAAAAATCACATCTCTTTCTTCAACACCTTGTGTATTACCTGCTCTGATTAAATTTTTAACTAAACGATCTTCCAAACTATGATATGAAATCACGACTAATCTTCCTTCTGATTCTAAAACCTCTAAACACTGAGTTAAGCATTCTTTTAAGGCCTCTATTTCTTGATTAACTTCGATTCTTAGGGCTTGAAAAACTTTAGCTAAATATTTGTGTTCTTCAAATTTTGGCGTACAATATTTTATTGCCT
>CAMCZO010000095.1 GCA_945887955.1 Chitinophaga pinensis
AATAAAATAAATAGGTTTTATGTTTATCTAGATTAGCAAGGCTTAAGTTATCAATTCGGGCAATTAATTTTTGACGAATAAGGTTTGAAATATAATGTTCTTGAGCAGGATTAATAATGCCAGTTTGCCACATATTACCCATGTGTTGAATAAATGGAAATAGTATTTTTTCGATGGTGTTTTCAAACCCAAAATGAAGAATAGAGTTGTTGATGATTTTTTCAAAACGAGCCTCATCCATGTTTAGCATACATATTACTAAACTTTCTATTTGCAAACTTTCTTTTTTGTAATCATTAAGAAGCTTCTCAACTTCGACAACTAAACTTTCGTGATTTAGTTTAGCAATAGATGAAATTTTGAGGCCATTATTATTGAGCAAAGAAACATTGAGTACTTTTTTTAAATCAGCATCGTTATAATATCTGATATTAGTAATAGTTCTTTTTGGGCTTAAAATATCGTAGCGTTGTTCCCAAATACGAAGTGTATGGGCTTTAATGCCAGAAACGCGTTCAAGATCTTTTATGGTGTATTTGGTTGACAAAGTTTAATTATGTTCAATAACAAAAAAGTTGCCCCTTTGTTTAAAGAGGCTACTTAGTTGTTAAAAATAAAATATAAATTATTTTCCGCCCTTCGACCCGTTGTTTTTGTTAGTCGCAGGCATTGTTTTATTGCCATTGTTTGCCGGGTTATTTGTTCCTGGGATAACGGCTAAAGGCATAGTTTCTAATTTTTTTCTAACAGAAGCAAGAATATCGTCGCTAGGTTCGCTATAAAGTACCGAAGTGCTTTGAAGACTAACGTCTAAAACATATTTATAACCACCTTCTTTAGCAATGGCCTCAATACCCTTTTTTGCTTTTGCAATAATAGGTGCAGTTAATTCGGCCTGCTTTCTTTGATAATCCTGTCCGGCTTGAGTTTTAAAGCCATCAAGTCGGTTATTAAGTTGTTGAAAATCTTCTTGTTTATTTTTTTTAAGAAGCTCGCTCATTGTGGCTTCTTTTTCTTGGTAGTCTTTATATTTACTTTCTAATTCGGTTTGCATAGCAACAATTTCTTGTTCGAGTGCTTTTAAATATATTTGCGCGGCTTCAGTTGCAGTTTTTGTTTCGGGCATTAGTCCAACCAAAGAGTCAAAACTTAAGTGGGCTATTTTTTGAGCGTTTACAAAAGAAAAAGCGCCAGTTGCTGCAAGAATTAATACTGTTTTTTTAAATGATAATTTAGTCATGATTTTATTTTTTATTTTTACAAATGTAGTTTATTTTTTATAACCAAGAACAGTTAATACTTCGTCGCTTTTATCATATTTTGTACTAGCGTAAAGCAGCGAAATTTGGCCGCTTTTATCCATAATAAAACCTAGTCCGTTTTTTTCGGCTACAGCTTTAATAGCATTGTAAACTTTATCCTGAATGGGCTTAACTAATTCTTGTCGTTTTTTAAATAACTCTCCATCCACACCAAATCTTTGTTTTTGTAAATCTTTCACTTCTTTTTCACGATTAATAATTTCGTTTTCTCGTTTTTTTTTCATTTCCTCGGTAAGTAAAATCGCGTCTGCTTGATAAGCTTTATAGAGTTTATCTACTTCTGAATATTTGCCGTCAATTTCTTTTTGCCACATCAGGCTAGTTTTGTCTAGCTCGCCTTGAGCAGCTTTATATTCAGGTATTTGGCTTAGAATATATTCGCTATCCACATATCCAAACTTAGCTCCACTTTGAGAGAAGGAAAATAAATTACTTAATAAAATAATAAGCAGAAGTGCAGCTTTAATTTTCATATTTTATTTTTTAAAATTAAGAATAAAACGAATTATAATTGCAATTAGCGTTTAATTAACATATTTTAAATTATAACTCTCCTAGGGTTCCTCCAATAGTAAAGTGAAATTGCCCCATTCCGTTGCCATTAGTCGGATCTGAAATCCCTCTAGGATTATCAAATCCCCAGCCATAGTCTAGCCCCAACAAGCCAAACATAGGCAAAAATACCCTTAGGCCAACACCTGCACTTCGTTTAACATCGAAGGGGTTAAATTTTTTAAAAGTAGACCAAGTGTTTCCGGCCTCAGCAAATCCTAGCATAAAGATGGTTGCCTGAGGATTTAAACTAATAGGAAAGCGCAGTTCCATAGTATAACGTGAGCAAATTGGATCGCCCTGAGCGGACGAAACGCTATTATCTTTATAGCCTCTTAACCCAATAATTTCGCGCGCTACAAAGTTTTGGAACCCGCTAAGCCCACTACCACCCATATAAAAACGTTCAAATGGCGAAACTCCAGTTTGTTTGCTGTAAGAACCCAAAAGCCCAAACCCAATTTTTGTTCTAAGTACTAAGTTTCGTGCCTCTTTTCCTTCGGCAGCTTTTTTATTGGTGAGTTGGGTAAACCATTCGGCAGTGATTTTATATTTTTGGTATTCAATAAAACGATAACGTTCGGCATTAGTTAATTTAGAATAATCTTTTCCATTTAATAAGGAATACGGAGGGGTAAACTGGCCGTGAATTAAAAAAGAAGAGCCTGATTTGGGATAAATGGGAGCGTCGATAGAGTTTCGCGAAATATTGATGCCAAGATTTAGATCGTTAGAGAAACCAGTTTTAATAATAAATGCATTGTAATTATTTAAATCATAATAGTTGTAACTAATGTTTGCGTTTAAATTAAAATAATTATCTGGCCATTTTAATCTTTTTCCTAAACCAACAGCAGTACCATAAATACTCATACTCTGGCGATCTGGATTTGATGCCGCTGCGCCTGTTGAATTAAATAAAGAGTGAAAGGCAGAAACCGAAAGTGAGTTAGGTTTTTTTCCACCTAGCCAAGGTTCGGTAAACGAGAAGTTATAAGATTGGTAGTAAACTCCATTAGTTTGAGCGCGAATGCTTAATCTTTGCCCATCGCCACTTGGTAAAGGCCTCCAGGCATCCTTTTTAAAAAAGTTTTTTGTAGAAAAGTTATTAAAAGTAACACCAAGCGTACCCACAATACCTATCGCTCCAGCTGGACGACCTCCCTGAGAAGAATTAAGAGAGCTATTGCCTCCCCAGCCGCCACTGAGTTCAATTTGATCGTTAGATTTTTCTTCAACAATATACTCTATGTCAACGGTTCCGTCTGCTGCATTTGGACTTGGCTTTACGTCTAGTTTTTCAGGGTCAAAGAAGCCCAGTTGAGCTAATTCTCGATTGGTGCGCATAATGTCTGAACGCCTAAATAATTGACCGGGCCTTGTTCTAATTTCTCTGAAAATAACATGATCATTTGTTTTTTCATTTCCTTTAACAGTTATTTTATTAATAATAGCCTGTTTGCCCTCATACATTAATACATCAAAATCAATTGTATCGTTTCTTATATTACTTTCTTGCTGATTGGCTTGAAAAAAAAGATATCCATCGTCCAAATATAAACTCGAAATATCGAAGCCGTTAGGGTTCATGAATAATTTTTGATCTAGTTTACTTTGATTATAAACCTCGCCTGCCTTTATATTCAATATTGTATCTAGTTGCCCATTTCTATATTTGGTATTACCAAACCAATTAAATTTCCCAAAATAATATTTGTGACCTTCGTCAATCTTTATGTCAATAGCTACTCGATTAGGGCTTAAGAAATATACAGAGTCTTTTATAATTCGGGCATCCCTATAGCCTTTGGCGTTATATTTTTCGGTAATTACAGGTAAATCTTTTTGCAAGTTGCCCTCTAAATATTTTCCATTGTTAAAAGGATTATACCATCGGCGGCGCTTACTATCTTCTAATTTTCTTCTTAATTGCCAAGCTTTAAATATAGTATTGCCAGTAATATTTACCTCTTGAATTTTAATTTTTTGTCCTTTATCAACAGATATAGTAATAATGGTATGGGGAGTTTTTGAATCAAGGTCTTTTGTTTGAATGATATTAATTTTATTAAAAAAAAATCCTTTATCTAAATAATAATCTTTTACAATATTTTTAATATTGCCCAATGTGTAATCTGTAACTACTCGCTCTTGCATTAGGTTAATTTTTGGCCTAAGGTCTTCGGCCTCTCCTTTTTTTATATCGCCACTAAATTTAAATTTTGTTAATCTGGGCCTTTCAGTAACTTTTATATTGAGAAATAAATCGTTACCAATTATTTTATTTTGAATAATTTGAATGTCTTCAAAAAGACCCTGTTTCCATAATTTTTTAATGGCTTCAGAAATTTTATCGCCAGGCACAGTAATTTCTTCGCCTGCAACTAAACCAGAGAGTAAGCTAATAACGTTTTTATCCGTATAATCTGCGCCTTCAATTTGAATGGGAGCCAATCTAAATTTTTTTGGTGAACGAGCAGAGCTAAGAAATAAACTATCTGATATTTGAGAATAT
>CAMCZO010000096.1 GCA_945887955.1 Chitinophaga pinensis
ATTGAGAAAATCCTTTTTTATCTGCCACCTTATGCTCAATAAGTAATCCTACGCATACTTCTTTATCAGATGATTTTTCATTTTCTTTTGCTTCTGCTGATTTAGGAACTATAACTTCAATTAATAATGATGTAGTGGAAGGCGGGCTAAATAAAAAATGTTTGTCAACATTAGGATCTTCTTTACTATTATCAAATAATAATTCGTTAGTACGAGCGTTAGAAATTTTATATATAATCTTCTCGCTTTTAACCTCACAACAAATCGATATTCTGTAATCCATTCCTTTATACATTACACATTTTAATTTTGAAGGTTTCCCCTGAACAAACAAACCGCTTTTACTTTGAGCATTGTAATCCCATACTTGAGTCTTTTTAGATTTATCCTTTTCCTTAGCTTCATCAAAAGCTGAACAGTTTTTTTTATGGAATTGCTGTCCACAAATACTAGTTTGAGAATAAGTTGATGTGTAAATAACAATTGTGATTATAAAGGTTAAAAAGTATTTCATATTATTATTTTTAAATTATTTTCGCTATTTAATTTATTAGATTTTATTAATTATTTAAAGCGTATGAATTTCGCAACACTTTAATTTTTTCTGCAATATTTTTAAAAACATCTGCAGTCATTACTAAATCTTGGCTTTTTTTACCATTAACAGATTTTGAATCGGCGGCATCTTTCAAAGGAATTTTATTATACTCTAAAAGCAATCCATCAAAATCTTTTCTTACATTCATTACATCTTGATTTTCTTCATATTTTTTAAAAAATTCAATTAAATTTTCTAATGTATATTTTTGATCTGCTAAACGAGAAATTACGGGACTATTTTCTTCATAAACAGCAAGGTTAGTGGCGATAAATAAACTCTCTAACCATCCTCCAGCTACAACCAAAGCGAGAGTAGATCCTTGCTTGCTGCCTTCTAGTGTTTCAAAAGAAGATAAATAAACATCATCAGTTATGAATGCTAAAGAGTCAGAATTACCAATATTTTTTTCAATTCGTTTTAATAACTCTGGTTTAATAGCAGAAGAAACTCCAATTTCATCTCCCATAGTTTTAATTACCTTAAAATACTTTAATGATTCTGAACCCATTTCAAAAATACTGCAATAGCTTAAATCACAACTATAAATACCAAAATTAATTACTTTTAATTTATTAGAAGTGTATTTTTTCTCGTTTGAAATTGGGTTTAAAAACGAAATATTTTTATTGTTTTTTCCTCCAACTACTTTTATAAAAGAAAGCATTTCTCCTGGAGATGGAACTTGAAAAGAAATTTCTGAGGACTTTTCTGTAGTTTGTTTTTCCGTTTTTACTGAATCGATTTCATCAGAATCTTCAGCTTTTTCTCCACCACCACAATTACTAAATGTAAAGGTGATTATCGTAGTTAGAAATAATAAAGTCAATTTATTCATCTGCTTTTGTTTTTAATATTTGATTTAAAGATAAGTTTTTTAATTTAATTTCAATAATTTATTAACCAAACTAGCTGCTTCATGAAACTCGATAGCCGAAAATACTTTTAGTCCAGAATCATCAATTATTTTTTTTGCTAACTCAGCATTTGTCCCTTGCAATCTCACAATAATAGGAATATCTATAGTTCCCATATTTTTATAAGCATCAACAACACCTTGTGCAACTCTATCACATCTAACAATGCCGCCAAAAATATTTACTAAAATGGCTTTTACATTTTTATCTTTTAAAATAATTCTAAATCCTTTTTCAACCCTTTCGGCATTAGCTGCGCCACCTACATCTAAAAAGTTTGCAGGTTCTCCGCCACTTAATTTAATAATATCCATTGTTGCCATAGCTAAGCCAGCTCCATTAACCATGCAACCTACATTTCCATCTAATTTTACATAATTCAATTCTGCGTTTCTTGCTTCTACATCCGTAGGGTCTTCTTCGGTTTCGTCGCGCATAGCAGAGTAATCTGGGTGACGAAATAAACCATTATCATCAAAAGACACTTTACTATCTACAGCTATTATTTTATCATCACTAGTTTTTAAAACAGGGTTTATCTCAAATAAAGAGGCGTCAATAGTTTCGTAAGCTTTATAAAGAGCGCTAACGAATTTTACCATTTCTTTAAAAGCATTTCCGCTCAATCCCAAATTAAAAGCAATTTTTCGAGTTTGAAACGCTTGAATGCCTATTCTCGGATCTATTTCTTCTTTCCATATTTTATCAGGAGTATGCTCAGCAACATGCTCAATATCCATACCTCCTTCAGTACTATAAATTATTGTGTTTCTTCCTTTTGCTCGATTTAGTAATACACTCATGTAAAACTCTTTTGTTTCTGAAGCACCTTTATAATAAACATCCTGTGTTATTAATACTTTATTCACTAATTTCCCTTTTGCGCTAGTTTGAGGGGTTATTAAGTACATGCCTAAAATCTGAGAAGCCTTTTCTTTTACTTCATCTAAATTTTTAGCTAACTTAATCCCTCCGCCTTTACCACGACCGCCAGCATGAATTTGAGCTTTTACGACAACCCAATCACTATTATATTTTAACTTAAGTTCTTTTGCAGCTTCTACGGCTTGTTCAGGCGTTTCTGCAAGAATCCCTTCTTGAATAGCTACTCCAAAACTTTTTAAAATACTTTTTCCTTGATATTCGTGAATATTCATTACTTATTATATTATTTAACCAAAATTATAAACAGCTAATAGGGATTCGAAATAATTTATTTTAATTATCTGTACAAACTTAAATTTCCTTTTGTATTGTATGCTTGATCATCTTTACCTTTTGCAGTAATAACGTAAAAATACGTTCCTTCAGCAACATCTTTTCCAGTTTGGTTTTTACCATCCCAAGCAATATTTCCGGTATTACTTGTTAATTCATAAACTTTATTACCCCAACGATCAAATATTAATGCTGTAATCTCAGTTAAATTAGCAGCAGATAAAAAGAATATATCATTACTGCCATCTCCGTTGGGAGTAAATACATTTGGTACTTCTAATTTAGATGGGATATCTACTACAATCGTTTTTTTCGAAACCGCTTGACATAAGCCTTTATTAGAGAAAATCGTTACCGTATAGATTCCAGGTTGGTTATAGATTGAGGATGGTGTAATAGATGAAGATGCCGTAACAGAGCTAGTTCCATTACCAAAATTCCAAACAGTTGATATGCTTAAAGAATTAACACTTGTTGAAGTATTATTAAAATTTACTGTTAATGGAGCAAATCCAGTAATTCTATCTGGGTTAAAATTAGCGGTTAAACTTCCGTTGATTACATTAATAGAACCATAACTAATACAGCCATTATTACTATTTGTAACTTGTAGTTTATAAGTCCCAATTAAATTAACAGTTAAAATAGAATTAGTAGCTACACCAATGGTAGATGAAATTGGAACTTCCCACAAATATGCATAATTAGCTAAAGGGTCGGTAACATTTGCATTTATTGCTACTGTTGGAGAGCCGCAATCTAAAATAAAAGGTGGCGGTGCCGATGGATTATTAACAACCGGATAAATACGATTATCTGCAATGATCGTAGTTCCTGATGCAATACATCCATTGTTTAAATTTTTTGCTGTTAATGTATAGGTTCCTGGTATAATTGCTACATAGTTAGATATTAATTGTTCAGGGTTTTGTGGAGGTGGACCTTCCCATAAATACGCTTGAATAATTTGTGTATTAGGGAAATTAGATGGCGATTGATTGGAACTGGTATTGGTAAGAACCACACTGGCCGTGTTACAAGCAATCACTGTTGAACTTAAAGATATTCCTACTTTTGGTGGAAATATATTTTGATACATCGGAATAATAGTCGAGCTCTTACACGTATTATTATTATCCATTACCGTTAGTGTATAATTGGCTACCAATGTATTGGTGGTGTTACTTGTCGTAATTATTGTAATTGGAATGCCTTGTAAATTTCCCGGGGCAGTTGGAAAAGACCAATTGTAAGTCACATTTGGCGTTAAACTGGCGCCCTCTAATTTTACTGTAGGCGAAGCACAGGTTAAGGTCTGATTTGGAACTATCGCTTCAACATTAGGCACAAATGTATTTTGAACTACCGATACTGGCACTTTTGTTCTACAATTTGTTGAATTATCTTGTACCACAATTGTCCAGGTGCCAGGAACTGTTACATTAGTAATTGTAGGTACTG
>CAMCZO010000097.1 GCA_945887955.1 Chitinophaga pinensis
CATATCATTTTCTGATTACAAAATATCGGTTAATTCATTACTAAATTATAAAAATACTCTTTATATAGGAACTAATAATGGTTTATTTGTTTATGATTTTAAAACCAAAAAATATTCTAACCTAATTAGAAGCGAGTTAAATTTTAATATTAATGATGTCGCTCTTATTAATGATAAGATTTATGTTGCACACGAATCTGGTATTACAGATGTTCAGCAAAGAAAGTTAATTCAACAAATTGGTAATTTTAGTTTAAATACAGTAAAAAAAATTAAACAATTTGACGATAAAATTTGGTTAGCAACATTAGATGGTTTAGTTATTTGTAATAAAAATTTTGAATTATTTAAAATTATAAATAAATCTAATGGCTTATTATCTAATTCAATAAATGACATCACATTTAGTAATAAGGTTGTTAGTATTGCTACAACTCGAGGTATAGCTTCTACTAATATAATTAATGTTTTAGAGTCTGATTTTAAATTAAAACCAGTTACGATTAATTATTTGAATAGTAATGGAACTGAAATTATTTCTAAAAATAATATTTACAATCTTTCTTCTTCACAAGAAAATCTTTCAATTTATTTTTATAGTCCTCTTTTTAATAAACCAAACAAACAATTTTTTAAATATAAGTTAGACAAAGGAGAGTGGAAAAGTACAGAAAATTTAGTTTTGAATATTTCACTTACCGGAGGTAACCATAATATTGAAATTTCTGCATCATCTGATAATATTGTTTGGAGTGATAGTACTGTGTTGCAAATTAATAAAGTGGAAAAGCTTTCTGAAAAAAACATGTTTTATTTGCTTATAACAATATCTTGTATTTTGGTAATTACTATAACAGGATTTATATGGATTAGTCGTCTAAAAATTAAATCTAAAAAGTTATTAGAACAAGAACAACAAGTTAACTTATTAAAACATCAAGCAATGAATTCTTTATTGAGCCCACATTTTATTTTTAATTCGCTTACATCGATTCAAAATTACATCAATACTAATAATGGTTTAAAAGCTAGTGAGTATCTTGCTAAATTTTCGAGATTAATTCGTATGATAATTGAAAAAGCATCTCAAAGTGAAATTAGTTTGCACGATGAATTATCTCGTTTAACTTATTATTTAGAGCTCGAAAAAGAACGATTTAAAAATAAATTTGATTACAAAATTATTATAGAAGACGATATTAATACGCATCAAATAATTATTCCTAATATGATTATTCAACCCCACGTTGAAAATTCTATTATTCATGGCATATTACCTAAACATGAACATGGAAAATTAATTATTTCATTTAAAATGGGAACTAACCGTAATTTTTTTATTACAATTGATGATGACGGAATTGGCATAATAAAATCAAGATCTCAGATAAAAGCAGGTCATAAATCAATAGGTACAAGTACTATTAAAAGTATTTTGCATATCAATTCAATTTTAAGTGGAAAAAAACAAATTGTTTCTATGATTGATAAATCAACAATCGATTCAAATCAGTGTGGAACTATTATTACAATTGAAATAGAACAATAGTATTAAAAAAACTTTTACATATTTATTTATAATTTTAATTAATTTTTTGTTTTCACAGAAAAATAATTTTTTGCAAGATACTTTAAGATTTTGCAATGGAGAACGAATGATTATTGATTTGATTCAGCCTTTAGATAAAAGCGCTTCGTTATTTTGGAAAACACCTGATACACAAATCGAAAACACCAAAAAAATTGAAGTTTATAAACAAGGGAAATATTTCGTTAATATTTCTTTGCCTAATTACGCAGGTACAATTATTGATAGTACTTATATTAAAATATATTCAAAACCCACCCTTTATTTAAAAGATACTTTTTTATGTAAAGGCAATTCAATTGTATTAGATGCCAAAAATTATGGAATGAAATATTTTTGGAATACTAACGAAACCTCTCAAAAAATAAATATTAATAATCCCGGATTATATTGGGTTAAAATTATGTACGGCAATTGTTTTTTAGTTGATTCTATTATTGTTAAATCATTAGAAAATTTAAATGTTTTTTTTAATCCAGAACCTGTTTTTTGTTTAAAGGATAATAATAAATTACTCGATGTAAAAGCTCCTTCTAATGCTAAATTTATCTGGAATACTGGCGCTACCTCTTCCAGTATTATTGCAACTAAAGAAGGTTTTTATTGGTTTAAAGTATACGGTCTAAATTGTATAGAAAGAACAGATACAATTAAGGTTAAATTAAAAGTATGTGATTGTGAAATGATTATTCCAAATAGTTTGACGCCGAACAAAGATGGGAAAAACGATGTTTTTTTTCCTATCTCAGACTGTGATTACAGTTATTATTTTATTACAATTAGCGACCGATGGTCTAATGTTGTTTATACTTCAACTGATATTAATTCGAAGTGGGATGGAAGGTTCAAAAATAGCCTCTGCCCCGAAGATATCTACTTTTATAAAATAGAATCTATAGAAAAAGGGAATGATAATAAATCTGTTCGTACAGGTCGAATTTCTTTGATAAGGTAGTAACTAATTTAATAAAATCTGTTTTACTTCTTTTAATATGTCGTTTGCTATATCTTGTGTTGAAGCTTCGGCATAAATCCGTAGTAATGGTTCTGTTCCGCTAGCCCTAATCATCATCCATGTATTTTCGTCAAAGAAAAATTTATAACCATCTAAATCATCAACGCGTTGTATTTTATATTTACCAAATTCTTTATAAAGGCCGTCTTTACAGTTTTTTAAAACATTTTCTTTTTTACTTTCAGTTATATGCAGATCATTTCTTTCAAAACAAAATGTTCCTGTAATTAAATACACTTCTTCAATTAACTCATGTAAACTTTTTCCAGTTTTTGCCATAAATTCCCAAATAGTTAATCCCATCCAAATGCCATCACGTTCAGGTATATGACCTTTAATAGCTATCCCTCCACTTTCTTCTCCACCAACAAGCACGTCCTCATTTACCATGATGCTGCAAATGTGTTTAAATCCAATTTTTACGACTTCTAATTCAAGCCCATAATAGTCGCACATGTTTTTAATTTTAACCGTGGTACTAAATGCAGTAGCTACTTTGCCTGTTTGTTTTTTGTATTTTACTAAATAATGAATTAACAATAAAATGATGTGGTGCGAATCAACAAAATTACCTTTACTGTCATATAATCCAATTCTATCTGCATCTCCATCGGTAGCTAAACCACATGATATTTCTCCGTTTCTTTTAATGAAATCGCTAAATTCAGTTAAATTTTTATGAATAGGTTCTGGCGCCTGACCATTAAAGCTTGGATTGTTTTCACAATGGAGTTTGTGAATTTCCGGAAATAATCTTTCCATTACTCTTTGACCAGCTCCATACATCGCATCATAAGCAAAATTTAAATTTGCGTTTTTTATGGCTTGTAAATCAAAACTAGATTCAACGTGTTGTATATACAAATCTTCTAATGGCACAATTTGAAGCGTTCCATTATTTTTAGCTTCCGATAGATTTATTGAATTATAGTCGGTAGTACAATTTTCAGGAATTATATTTTCAATTTCTTGAACTAATTCAGGGCCTAGCGGACCTCCATAGTGAGCTTTAATTTTATAGCCATTGTATGATGGGGGATTGTGACTTGCGGTTATAATTATGCCTAAATGTGTATTATATTTTACAACTCCTAATGATATCATGGGAGTACTAATAAAATCTTTTGCTAATAATACTTTTATTCCATGTGCAAGAAAAACTTTTGTCACCGTTTCTGCAAATAATTCACCTGCAAATCGACAATCGTGACCAACAATTACAATTGGATTTTTTTGTATTTTAATTAACCATTTAGCAGTTGCTTCTGAAACTCTTGCTACATTTTCAACTGTAAAATCTTGAGCTATAATTGCTCGCCATCCATCAGTTCCAAATTTAATTTTTGTATTCATATAAATATATCAACAAAATTAATTAAAATTTCCATTTTAAAAACTATTACATTTTTTCTAGGTAGAATAAAAAAAAGGGGCTATTAGGCCCCCTTTTAATTTAATAAAATCAAAACCCTATTTATTAACGATTATTTTTTGATTTATATTTGTTATTTTGTTTTTACCCACAATAAAATAAATACCGTTAGCTAAATCGCTAACTTTTAATTGTAAATTATT
>CAMCZO010000098.1 GCA_945887955.1 Chitinophaga pinensis
ATATTAAAATTCTCGGTAACATAATTATTATACATTTTGAATTCAGGAATATGGTCAATCACTTTGTCAGTCCATTTTAATTTACCTTCCTCTTCTAAAATAGCAAGTGCAGTTGTTGTAAATGCTTTGGTATTTGACGCGATCTGAAAATTAGTATTTTCATTAACGGCTTTTTTAGAATTTATATCCGCCAAGCCATAACCTTTCGAGTGAATGACCTTTCCATCTTTCACAACAGCAACAGCAGAGCCTGCTACTTTAAATTTTAACAAAGCTACAGCCACTAATGAATCAATTTGTTGAGAGGATATTTGAGAAAAAGTTATGGACGGAGCTAAACAAATCAAAAACAAGTAATTCAGCAATGTGGACTTTTTTCTCATGATAATTATTAATTTATAATCAATAGTGTCCTAAATAAATTTTGAGTTATTCAAATTTAACAATCTTATTGAATACAAGTATTAAATAATTTTTAGAGGCTTTAAAACTATTTGAAATAAAGAAGCCGCTCTAAATAGAACGGCTTCTTATTAACAAATCTCTCAAACAATTTTTTTAATTGGCCGCTGCGTTTTCGGCAGCCAAAGCCTCTTTAATTTTAATCTCAATTTCTTCGGCCAAATCAGGGTTTTCGTTAAATAAAGATTTTACGGCATCGCGCCCTTGACCTAATTTTGTTTCATCATAACTAAACCAAGATCCTGCTTTTTTAATAATTCCTTTTTCTACACCAATATCAATTATCTCGCCAACTTTACTAATTCCTTCTCCAAAAACAATATCAAATTCGGCCATACGAAATGGAGGCGCTAATTTATTTTTAACCACTTTTACTCTTGCTCTGTTTCCAGAAACAACATCGCCTTCTTTTATTTGGCTTATTCTTCGAATATCTAATCTTATTGATGCATAAAATTTTAATGCATTACCTCCAGTTGTCGTTTCTGGATTTCCAAACATGATGCCAATTTTTTCGCGCAATTGATTAATAAAAATACAACAGCAACCTGTTCTATTAATAGAGCCAGTAAGCTTTCGCAAAGCCTGGCTCATTAATCTAGCTTGAAGCCCCATGCGACTATCACCCATTTCACCTTCAATTTCGGCTTTTGGCGTGAGGGCAGCAACAGAGTCAATAACCACTAAATCAACCGCTCCACTGCGAATTAAATTATCGGCAATTTCTAGCGCTTGTTCGCCATTATCTGGCTGAGAGATTAATAAATTACCTATATCTACACCTAATTTTTCGGCATAAAATCTATCAAAAGCATGTTCCGCATCAATAAATGCAGCTATGCCTCCTGTTTTTTGAACGTTCGCAATGGCATGAATGGCTAAGGTTGTTTTTCCTGAAGACTCTGGGCCATAAATTTCTACTACGCGGCCTTTTGGCAAGCCGCCAATGCCTAGTGCAATGTCTAAACCTAAAGATCCTGTAGAAATAACTTCCATGGCTTCAATTTTACTGTCGCCAAGTTTCATTACAGTACCTTTTCCGTACGTTTTTTCTAATTTATCCAAAGTTAATTGGAGCGCTTTTAGTTTTTCTGAGTTCACCGTTTTTTTTTCGACAACCTCCATTAACTCTTCTGCATTTTTCTTTGCCATGATATATCTATTTTAATTGATTACAGTTTAAAATTCGTTTATCCAATATATTATTTTGATTTGTATAAACGTTTTACTTAATGTCTTCACAAAAGTATATGTAAAGATAGCAGCCTCTTGCTATGAATTATAGTATTTTGATAAATTATAATAATAACAGGGGCTGTAGCCTCAAAATAATATTGAAATCTAAGATTCCTACTTAATAACCCCTAACTCTTTACCCACTTTTTTGAATGCGGCAATGGCTTTATCTAAATGCTCTTTTTCGTGAGCTGCACTTAATTGAACTCTTATGCGTGCCTTGTCTTTTGGAACTACAGGAAAGAAAAATCCAATAACATAAATGCCTTCTAGCAACAATTTTTCGGCAAAAGATTGAGCTAATTTAGCGTCATATAACATTACTGGAACAATAGCGCTTTCTCCATCTTTTATTTCGAGGCCCGTTTCTTTAATTCCTTTTTTAAAATAATTTATATTCCACTCTAATTTATCGCGCAAGCTAGTTGTTTCAGTTAATAAATCAAATACGGCAATGCTTGCACCAACAATACTTGGCGCTAAAGAATTACTAAATAAATAGGGTCGAGAACGCTGGCGTAATATTTCTATAATTTCTTTACGACCACTTGTAAATCCGCCCATTGCACCGCCCAATGCTTTTCCGAGTGTACCAGTAATTATGTCAACTCTGCCCATTACATTTTTAGCCTCTATTGTTCCTCTTCCTGTTTTTCCAATAAATCCACTTGCATGGCATTCGTCAACCATAACTAAAGCATTATATTTATCTGCCAAATCGCAAATTTTATCTAAAGGCGCAACAAATCCATCCATGCTAAAAACACCGTCAGTAACAATAATGCGATGACGTTGGGCTTGAGAAGCTTTTAATTGTTCTTCTAAATCGGCCATGTCGCAGTTTTTATATCTATAGCGTTGGGCCTTACATAAACGTACGCCATCGATGATGCTCGCATGATTTAATTCGTCGCTAATAATGGCGTCATTTTCGTCAAATAAGGGTTCAAATACCCCGCCGTTTGCATCAAAAGCAGCGGCATATAGAATCGTATCTTCGGTCTCTAAAAATTGTGCAATTTTTTCTTCAAGTTGTTTATGAATGTCTTGTGTTCCACAAATAAATCGAACGCTACTCATGCCAAAACCATGGGTGTCTAAAGCATTTTTAGCTCCCTCTATCACTTTTGGATGACTAGAAAGCCCTAAGTAATTATTCCCACAAAAAACTAAAACATCATTTCCGTTTACTTTTACAACTGCGTCCATTGGCGAAGTAATAATTCGTTCGCGCTTAAACAATCCATTTTTTTCAATGTCGCTTAATGTAGATTGTAGTTGAAGTTTTAAATGACCGTACATATTTTTAGTATTTTTACAGTGTAAATTTACCAAAAGTTTTATTACAAGAAGATGAGCAATTATATTATTTCTGGCATTCAACAAATTGGCATTGGAGTTTCTAATGTAACTGAAGGGTTTAAATGGTACAACCAAAATTTTGGAATGGATGTGCCTATTTTTGAAGAAGCCGCTGAAGCAAATTTAATGCTTCCTTACACTGGCGGAAAACCTCATCAACGCCATGCTATTCTGGCTATTAATTTAAAAGGCGGTGGCGGTTTCGAGATTTGGCAATACACGAGCCGAATTCCTCAACCTCCTGCTTTTACTCCTCAATTAGGAGATTTAGGTTTGTTTTGTGCTAAAATAAAATCAGAAAATATTAAAGCTAGTTTTGATTTTTTTAATTCTAAACAAATAAAGGTATTAGGGCCTATTACAAAAAATCCAGAAAATAAAAATCATTTTTTTATACAAGATGCCTTTGGTAATTTTTTTGAAATTATTGAGGATTCTGTTTGGTTTGGCAAAGGATTAAAAACCACAGGAGGCCCAATAGGAATGATAATTGGTGTGAGCGACCTTGAAAAGTCGATCCAATTTTATTCTGAAATTTTGGGTTATGACTCTGTTTTATTTAAAGGAGAAAACTCTTTCGAAGACTTATCCGTGTTGCCAGGCGGATCAGTTAAAACCAAAAGAGTAATTTTAACTCATAGTAAATCTCGAGTTGGACCTTTTTCTAAACTTTTTGGCACTAGTTACATTGAACTAATTGAAGCTCAAAATTATCATCCACGAGCTATTTTTGAAAATAGACTTTGGGGCGATTTGGGTTTTATACATTTATGTTTTGATATTAAAAATATGGCCGCATTAAAAGTAAAATGTGAGTCGGCAGGACATCCATTTACGATAGATGGGGGCTCTGGTTTTGAGATGGGAGAGGCTGCTGGACATTTTACTTACATCGAAGACCCC
>CAMCZO010000099.1 GCA_945887955.1 Chitinophaga pinensis
ATAAATGAATTAGGGCAAACTGTTAAAAACATTCAATTATCAAGCGCTAATAATTTACAAGTAAAAGTTAGCGATTTAGCTAGCGGTATTTATTTTATTGTGGGTAAAAACAAAACAACGAATATAAATCAAAAAATAATCGTTAATAAATAGGGTTTTGATTTTATTAAATTAAAAGGGGGCCTAATAGCCCCTTTTTTAATGTGGTGTTATTTCAATAATAATTTGATGAGTAATCCGTTGTATATTTGTGAGCTTGAAAGTTATAATTAATATATTTTTTATTGGTTTAATTGGTTTTTTTATTTCTACATGTTTGTCTTGTAAAAAAGATAGTTTACTTACAGATGCAAGTGCGAAAGTTGAATTTTCTCAAGACTCCATCTTATTTGATACAGTTTTTACAGGTATTGGATCGGCAACAAAAAATATTAGAGTAAGGAATAAAAACAACCAAAAAATTAAAATCACTTCTATTGAACTTAAAGGAGGCTATACTTCAAGCTTTAAAATAAATGTGGATGGTGTTTCTGGTGTAAGTTTTAAAGATATTGAAATCGCAGCTAATGATAGTTTGTATATTTTCATACAAGTAAATGTTAATCCCATTAATATTAACTCTCCATTGATAATTAGTGATGTAATTTTATTTTATGTTAATAGTAATTTACAAGAGTTGCCTTTGGAGGCATGGGGTCAAGATGCTTGGTATCATTACCCCACAAATGCTATAAAATTTAAGGATGGAACTTATTTTCCATATTCATTAATAAGCAAAGATACTTTGGTTGATACTATTTGGAAAAAAGATAAACCTCATGTGATTTATGGCTATTTAGTTGTAGACGAACATCAAAAACTAAAAATAGAGGCAGGCGTTCAAATATATATGAATTATAAAGCTGGTTTATGGGTTTATAAAGGAGGACAATTAAAAGTATTGGGAGAAAAAGGAAATGAAGTTATTTTTCAGGGTGCACGAAGAGAAAAAGATTATGCAGATGAACCAGGTCAATGGGATAGGATTTGGATAAATGAAGGGAGTTTAAATAATGAAATTAATTATGCGATAATTAAAAATGCTTATATAGGAATTCAAGCTGAATTATTAGGTAATCAGTATTATGTGCCAAAGCATTTAAAAATTACAAATACCAAAATTCAAAATATGAGTAAATGGGGTATTTATGGTTTAGGCTTTAATATTTATGGTGGAAATAATGTAATTACTAATTGTCAAGAAAGTAGTTTGAATCTTGTTTTAGGGGGTAATTATACTTTTATACATTGTACTTTTTCAAATTTTTGGATAAAAGATAAGATAAGAGATAAATCCACTATAAGTATCTCAAATTATTCTGAGAATACTATTTTGCCTTTAGATTCAGCGTATTTTGGTAATTGTATTGTTGATGGAAGTTTATCAAATGAAATAAATATTGATTTAAAATCTGGGTTAAACGGAACTCTTAGCATTAATCCTTCATATAAATTTAGTAATTGTTGGTTAAAAACAAATGCAGATTTAAGCGATGTAAATAAATATTTTAATTGCAAAAAAGATAATACGTCTCTAAATTATATCGATAAGGTAGCCTATAATTTTGAGCCTAAAAAAGACGAAATAAAAGTACGAGGTTTTATCGGTAATGCAGCAATTATTGATGCTCAAAAGTTTTTATATGACATTAATAAAGTGTCTAGAAATTTATCAATTTCTAACAATAGTATTACCATAGGCGCATACGAATCAAACTGATGTTAAAATAAATTATTTTATTGTAATTTGGTTTATTTCAGTTTAACTTTGCAGAAAATTTCAAATGAAATTAATTTCTGAATCGCAGCACAAACAGATTATTTACTGGCTATTAACGGGTTGTTTTTTAGTTTATGTTATGGTATTGGTTGGGGGGTTGACTAGGCTTACCCACTCAGGCTTGTCTATCACCGATTGGTCGTTTATGGGTTCAGTGCCACCTTTAAATGATGAGATGTGGAAAGTTCGTTTTGAAAAGTATCAATTAAGTCCCGAGTTTAGAAAAGTGAATTCAACGATGAGTTTGCAAGAATTTAAACCAATTTTTTTATGGGAATACATTCACCGAATGATAGGTAGATTAATTATGTATGTTTTTGCAATTGGTTTTATTTATTTTATTATTAAAAAGAAAATTTCAAAAAACATGTGGCCTCGATTTGGTTTATTGTTTTTAATGGGAGCCATGCAGGCTGTTATTGGATGGTGGATGGTATACAGTGGATTACAACAAAAACCTTCGGTAAGCCATTATCGATTAGCTACCCATTTAATGAGTGCCTTTATTTTATTCGCTTTTACATTCTGGTTTGCTTTAGGTTTAATATTTCCAAAAGAGGAGGTGACGGAAAATGATGGAAAAAAAATAAAAAAAATATCAGTTTTATTTTTTATAATATTAATTATTCAGATTATTTATGGTGCTTTTACTGCAGGTTATGTTAATGGAAATGCTTCAAAAATAAGACCTGGACATATTTTTAATACTTGGCCAAAAATGGGGGAAGATTGGTTTCCAGAACAAATAACGATGAAAAATACTTTTTTTGAAAATATTCTTGAAAATCCAAGTGGGATTCAATTTATGCACAGAACATTGGCCGTATTAATTGTGATATTTATTTGTTTAATTTGGTATAAATCAAATAAATTAAAATTGAGTAAACAACAGCAATTAGGAATAACTTTATTAATTTACGGTGTCACAATTCAATTTATTTTAGGAGTTCTTACCCTGCTATATCATGTGCCAATTATTTTGGGAGCGCTTCATCAAAGTGCTGCTTTTTTTCTATTTTTAAGCTGTATATATTTATTATTTCATTTATTTAATAAAAAATCTGCTGTATAGTGAGCAATTCGTTTGATAACAATTCAGATTCGTCTGAAATTCATTTCCCATCAAAACCAGTTTTAGTTGAAAATAATCAAAATGTGATATTGCGATCTTTAATTAGTTTGTTTATTTATGGCTTATTTTTTTATTTTTTGTTTGATAAAAATCTAGCTTATATCGCTACTATATTATTGGTAATTATTGTTCATGAAATGGGACATTTTTTATTCATGAAAATATTTAGTTATAGTAATGTCAAAATATTTATTATTCCGTTATTAGGAGCGTTTACAAGTGGAAAAAAACAAAACACCTCTCAATGGCAGTTATCTGTTATTATTTTAGCAGGACCTTTACCGGGAATAATTATTGGCATTGTTTTATATTGGTTTAATCGAGACATTCAAAATGAGTCTATAAAAATGTTAAGTAATTCTTTTTTGATTATTAATCTTTTAAACTGTTTACCTTTTTATCCTTTAGACGGTGGAAGATTAATTGAGACTTTATTTTTTAAAGAAAATCATTTAATTAGAATTGTATTCGGTGTAATTTCTATTATTGCTTTATTAATTTTGTTTATTGCCCTTAAGAGTTTTTTATTATTATTTATTCCTATTTTAATTGGTATTGAATTATATAATGAGAATAAACATCAAAAAATTAGAGAGTATTTAAAAAAAGAAAAAATTAATTATTTTTCTGATTACGAAAATTTAAAAGATAAAGATTATTGGTTAATTAGAGACTGCTTATTATTTTCTTTTCCAAAAAAATTTAATGGTACAGAGCCAGGAGTTTATCAGTACAGTTTTGTAGAGCCAATAATTTTAAAACAAGTGAATTTAGTTTTGCAGGTTAATCTGCAGTTTGATTTGAATTTATTTAAACGTTTGATAATGTTATTTTTTTATATTTTTATT
>CAMCZO010000100.1 GCA_945887955.1 Chitinophaga pinensis
ACAATTAAAGTATCATATTTTTTTTGACTAATCAGATTCTCTAATTGAGCTTTTTTTATTGGCTCTGTATTTTTTAAAGCTATAGTTAAGAATACACTTAAATTTGCTTCAGAAGAAAGCTCGTTTTTTTGAGATTTCTGTTTTTGAAGATCCACTTCTGAAAGTTTACTTAAACTTTTAGGGGCAATAAATAAAAGAACGAATAAAATTAAAGCTCCAACTAAAACAATTAATTGTGTTTTTTTTGTGCCCATTGTTAAAGGTTAATCAATATTTTTAACCGGTTCAGCAATTTTCACATTTCGCTTTACCTTATCTGAAAAGTTTTTAGAAGCCTTAAATGTTGGAATATAATGTTCGGGTATTACTACAGTTGTGTTTTTAGAAATGTTTCGTCCAATTTTTTCGGCTCGTTTTTTAACCAAAAAAGTACCAAACCCTCTTAAGTAAACATTATGTCCATCTACCATAGAGTTACGAATGGTTTTCATAAACGATTCAACAGTTGCTTGAACAACCATTTTTTCAATGCCAGTTTTTTCTGAAATCTCATTTACTATATCTGCTTTTGTCATAATACAAGCTATTTAAAATCAATTAATTATAATTTATAAACGGGTTGCAAATATACTACAATAATTAACAATTGAAAACTTTTTTTTGAATTTTGACCTTTTTAAATCAGAATCCTCTTTAATATAGTATTTTTGAGACCAATTATGGAAAAATGGTTTAGCGATAGGCTTAAGCAGTGGTACAGCAAGCATAAGCGTGATTTGCCTTGGAGGCACGAAACCGATCCTTATAAAATTTGGCTGTCTGAAATTATTTTACAACAAACACAGGTTGCTCAAGGAATGAGTTATTATTTGGCATTTACTAAAAACTATTCAAATGTTTTAAAATTAGCTAATGCATCCGAAGACGAGGTGCTAAAACTTTGGCAGGGCTTAGGTTATTATTCGCGCGCGCGAAACTTACACGAAACAGCTAAAAAAATTGCTTATGAGTTAAAGGGTAATTTTCCAAGCACTTTTAACGAAATAAGACTTCTAAAAGGAGTAGGCGATTATACTGCGTCAGCCATTGCCAGTTTTGCTTTTAATTTGCCTTTTGCGGTTTTAGACGGAAATGTTTATAGATTATTGAGCCGCTTATTTGGTGTTAATTTGCCAATTGATAGTGCATCATCAAAAAAAGAATTTCAAAAATTAGCGAATAGCCTACTTAATAAAAAAGAACCAGCCCTTCATAATCAAGCTATTATGGAATTCGGTTCTCAGTTCTGTAAACCAAAAAATCCTGATTGCGAGAGCTGCATTTTTAAAAATAAATGCTACGCTTTTAGCCATAAAAAAGTAGCCGAGCTTCCTGTAAAGAAAAATAAAATAAAAATACGAACACGATTTTTTAATTATTTTGTTTTAATAGATAAACAGGGAAACGTCTTAATAAATAAAAGACAAAATAAAGACATTTGGGAAGGATTATATGAATTTTTATTAATAGAGACTAAAAATGATTGTTCGGAAATTGAATTTATAGAAACACAAAGTTTTAAAGCACTTTTTAAAAGTAAGCCCACAATTTTATACCTATCAAAAATATATAAACATGTATTATCTCATCAGCATTTATTCGCAAGATTTTATGTGATAAAATGTGTCAGATTTCCTAAAAACAATAGTTTAAAAACACCGCTTAATAATATTCAAAAATGGGCCTTCCCAAAACTAATTGATAATTTTTTAAGAGATACTGACATCGCAGCAATTAGCAATAAAGAGATATAAAATTAAAAATAGGCTTTCAACTTTTTTATTTTCGAAAAAATAGATACTAAATGGAGTTAATTGCTTAAAAAATTATAGCTTTAACTTTGAATAAAATGACTGAGACCCATCATATTTTATACCATCATCTTTTGCAAAGGCAAAACGACCTACCGTTAATTAGAACAAGTTTAGTAAGTATTTGGCCATCTATATTTTTGTTGATTTGTTTTGTTATACTAGTTGTTTTAAGAGTTACTTCTTATCAAAAAGTAATTACAATTATGCAATCAATAATTAACTTTAAAACAGCTAAAAGTATAGATGGAGAAGAGTATAGATTTTTTAAGCTTTCTTCGGTTTTACTTAACGTTTTTTTTATATTTAATATTGCTTTTTTGTGCTATAAATTAAATAGCATTTACAAATTGATATTAATTAAATGGTCAGGGGTTATGCAACTTTTATTTTTTATTTTATTTATTTTATTGTTGCTTTTATTTAAATTTCTAGTTAATCGATTGCTTTTATTTATTAGCAATAACCATAAAGCTGTATCGGAGTACAATCTAATCGGATCTCTTATAAATCAGACCTTTGCCCTTTTTATTTTCCCATTAGTTGTGCTATTACAGTTCAGTAAATACAATTCTATTTTTTTTCTATTTTGTGCATTAGTAATAGTAGCCTCGGCAGAAATATATAAATGGTATAGAGGCTTTTTAATATCATTAATTGAGCAAAGAATAGGTTTATTACAAATTTTTACATACTTTTGTGCACTAGAAATTTTACCTGGATTGATTTTGTTAAAGTATATCATTGAAACTTTTTAAATAAGAAAAAACAATGTTAGCTAAGAAAAAAACGGCAAAGAAAAAGAGTGCTAGTAAGGTAATTAAAAAAATCAAAAAAGGCACTAAATCAAAAAAGGCACTGAATCAAAAAAAACCAATTAAAATTTCTACAAAAAAAACTAAGGCTTTGCCAAAACCTGTTACAAAACCTGTTACAAAACCTGTAAAAAAATCAGTTCAAAAAATTCAAATTAGTACTGTTAAAGCTCTAAAAAGATTGCCAATTCAATTATTAGCACCAGCAGATATTCAAGATAACGGTGATCAAATTTTGATTAAGAGGAGAAGAAGGAAAACAAAAAAAGAGGTGATTGTTATCAAAAAGTTTCCTTATATAGAATTGAGTAATTATCCAAAACATCGCGTAAAAAACATACTAGTTTCTCAGCCAAATCCAATCGAAACAGAGAAGAACCCCTATTTTGACCTTGCGAAAAAATATAACGTTAATATAAATTTTAGACAATTTATTAAAGTTGAGGGTTTAAATGCACAAGAATTTAGAGCTCAACGAATTGATATTTTAGAGCACGGCGCAGTTATTTTAACTAGTAAATTTGCTGCTGACCATTATTTTCGTATTTGTAATGAAATGAGAATAACCGTTCCTGAAAGCATAAAATATTTTTGCATAAACGAGCAAACAGCATATTATTTGCAGAAGCACATTCAGTATCGAAAACGAAAAATATTTTTTGGTCACGGAACTATTACTGATTTAGTAGATGTAATTAAAAAAAATAAAAATGAAAAGTTTTTATTGCCAGCAAGCGATACTCAAAAAGAACAAATTGCAGAACTTTTAGATGAGGTAAATATCTCTGTTACTAAAGCTATTTTTTACAAAACAGTATGCGCAGATTTAAGTGATTTAAAAAGTTTAGCTGAATATGACCTAATGGTATTTTTTACGCCTGT
>CAMCZO010000101.1 GCA_945887955.1 Chitinophaga pinensis
TTTATCATCACGACGCATTTCTTCAGATAATGCTTCACGTAATGCTTCTCTAAATTCAATTATTCTCATAATAAGTATCTATTTTAGAACATTTTCCTCAAAATTAATCAATTATTTATTAAGATAATTAATTAATTAAAACAATTAAATAAAAAGCTATCAATTGCATAAATAAGATGTTTTAAACCATTATTATTTTTAATAACTACTTATGTAAAAAACTACTAATTTTTGTATCTTAATGAGATAAAATAATAATGTATAAAAATTATAATATTGGGGTAAAATTAAAATTTACAAAACATATCGAAAAATATTATATTTATAAAAATTTTAGTAAATGAAGCTAGTTTCTTTTTTTATATTAATAGTTGTTTCAGTTCTAATACTCATTTCATGTACTAAAGATGAAGAAGTAATTTGTACAATGGAATACAGATATATTTTAATTGATGTAAAAGGAGGCATATTAGATGATTTTTACACTATAAGAAAATACACTGGTGATACTATTCGCAATGAAAAAGACAATATAATAGGAAATAATAGCTATATCATTTTAAGCGATAATTATCAAAATAAAATTAAAAATAAAGAAGAGATTTTTATATTTAAAGGATATATAACTGACTCATTAGTAGTGAATGAACAATTTATTATTAAAGCTGATGAATGTCATATTGATTACGTTAGTGGTAATAAAGAAATTAATTTATAATTTTTTAAAACAACATAAAACTCTAAAGAAATAAACCATCAAGAGTAAAATATTTAATAAGTGATAAAACTTATAAATTTTTACCTACAACACATTCTAACAAATCTTTTTCTTGTAAATACTTATTGGCTAGATCTATAATATCATTAGGAGTAACAGTTTTAATAGCATTAAAATATAAATCAAAATAAGTGTAATCTAGATTATATTCCCAAATAGCTTTAAATTTATCGGCCAGAGCAAAAGGGCCATCAACACTTCTTAAAAATTGGCCTAAAATATAATTTCGAACAGTTTCTAATTCATCAACACTTACTAATTTCTCTCTAAGAATTCTAATTTCTTTATATATTTCTATTAAGGTTTGATTTGTAACATTATTTCCAACTTCGGTAGAAATATAAAAAGATCCTGTGTTTACTAAATTTACTACACCACTACCAATACCATAAGTATAACCTTTATCTTCTCGAATATTAGCCATTAATCGCGAGCCAAAATAACCACCTAAAATAGCATTTAAGACCTGAAATTTAAAATAATCAGGGTGTGTTTTATTAAACAAAACTCTACCAACACGAATAGCAGATTGAATGGCATCTTCTTTATAAATAAAATGTTTTTGTTGCTTAGTCGTTTCAATTGAATAAGATTTAGGTAAAATTAAATCGTTAGTTTGTCCCCATTTTTTTTCACCAAAAAAAGAATTAAGCATTTCGGTAATAGAATCTGGGAGATTACCACTCGCAATTATAGTGCAATTATTAGAGGTATAATATTGACTAAAAAAATGTTTAATTTCAGAAATATTAATTCTATCAAAATCCTTATCAGCAACAGTTAATCCATATGGATGTTTTTCGCCATATAATAATTGAGAAAATTTTCTTCTAACTAAAACATCACCTTTTTGAGAATTAATAAAATGATTTTGTTTTTTATTAGTTAAATATAATTTAAACTCATCATCTGGAAAAGTAGGATATTTAATTAATTCTTCGATAAACTTTAAACTTTCATTTAAGTATTTGTTTAAAGAAAATAAACTAACAATGGCAAAATCTTGCTCTACATGTAATTCTAAAAAAGAACCATAAAAATCTATCCCATCGCTAATTTGATTGGCAGTATAGGACTTTGAACCAACTTCCAACAAATTATTAGTTGAGGAAGCGATTAAAGAAGCCGCCTGATGATACATGCCAGCTTTAAAAATAAACTCAATTTTTACAATTTCCTGACTTCCTGCAGAGAGCGAATAAAAATCAATGCCATTACTAAATTTGGTGTGATTAGCTTTAATTATATTTATAGTATCAATGGTTTTGAAAGAAGGGGCTTGGGCACGATTTAACATTTTATAGTAAAGGTTTTTTAGTAATTTTTTCTATTAAAGGGTAAAATGAAGCCGGTATTTCAAAATTAATACCCTTTGCATTCAATTCATTTAACTGCAATATTTTAAGTTTAAATATAAGGTCTTTTTTATCAATATTCCATAAATAAACTACTAATGATGAAAAATTAGAAGGTATTTTACCGGTTGTTAATTTAAAATATTTAGTATTGCTATTTAAATTAAAAGCCAACCAATTTAATGGAACTCTTTTATAATAAACACATTCTTTAAAATCGTTTTCGACACTAAAAACAAGAAATCCATTTAAGGGTGAAGGGACTTTAGAAAATTCAATTTCAATATCAGCTTCTAAACAATTTTTTGAACATAAAGTTGAGTCTGATAATCTTAAAAACTCAAAATATTCTTGATTACCTTTAAACACAATAGGTAATTGATTAACCTGATGAATTACTGTTCGGTTAATTTTATTTTTTCGTTTTAAAAGAACCCTACCCCACTTTTCATCCTGAGCTATTTCATTGTAAAAAAAATCATAATATGGTTTTTCTTGTTTAAGAGCAAAATAATAATCACAATTCATGTGCATATTTTCAGAATCATCCATATGATTTAAAATTGAGCCGCCTCTATAATTTAAAAAGGCATAATTTAATTCTCTAACGCGATGACCCCCAATGGTAAAAATTTGTTTTGTTTTTTTATATTCAGTCATTAATATATCATAAAAAGACTTCGGCATAGTTTGATAAAAAAAAGATGAAAAATTAGAAATATTAATATTAATTATAAAATAACTGAGCGTTAATAAAAATAAAACTAAGGAAATTGTTCTAGCGACATATATATTGAAACTATCAATTAACAAAGAAAAACTTAAAATAAAAAAAACATAAAAGAACAATCCGGTTCTATCTTCAGGAAAATTTATGTGAAGAATTATTTTTTGTAAATAAAAAATTAGGATTAGTGAAAAGAAAATAAAGGGATAAAAAAATTTGGCCGAAAAAAATTCAGATGAAATTTTATTTAATTTAATTAACATAAAAAACAATAAAGTTAAGACGCAACAAACAACAATTAATTGAACCCAAATTTGATTAGTTCCAAAAATCCAAATAATTAAAGATTGAAATGAAATTTTCCAATAATTATTTCCAGCACCCGAATCTAAAACGCCTTTTGAATAATAAAAAAATGAAAATTTAATCCAAAAAAATAAAAGAGATAAATTAATAAATTGTAAACATAAATTATATAAATTAAAAAATAATTTATAGCGTATTTGAAATATTATTACAAATACAAGTAATAAGGCAAATAAAACAACTAAAATTAAATTAGCAGAAAGAGCAAGTT
>CAMCZO010000102.1 GCA_945887955.1 Chitinophaga pinensis
TTTATTTTTTTCAACAATAGTTTATTATAGTTTTGCCTATATAGCTATTGGTAAGTATAGCAAAGAAATTAATGAAAGATTAAGTTGGTATAGTCAATATAAAAAAATTATTTTTTTTAGTGTATTGTTTTTTTGTTTAATAATTTTAATCTGCGCTTTGGTATTGTTTTTTGATTTAAAAAAGAGTGATTTAAAATTAGGTGCTACAGAATGGTTATTTTTACTCATTTTTCCAATAATTTCAATCTTATATTATGGTTTTAATTTTCGTGTTTTTGGAAGTTTTAATTTAAGAAGTATTGGTTTGATAAAGCCATTTATCATAGGATTTGTATGGGCAGGTTTAGTATGCATTTATCCTGAAATGCTTTATAACATTCAAAATGGACTTCATTATAAAATAAACCACATTTCTCTTTTTCTCTTTTTTAAAAATTTGATATTTATTTCAGTGTTATGCATTATGTTTGATATTAAAGATTATGCGATGGATTATAATCAAAAACTTAAAACTTTTGTTGTAAAAATTGGGCTACGTAAAACTATTTTTTATATAATTATTCCTTTATGCATTTTATGCTTGATTGCTGGCCTATTTTATGACTTAAATCAACAACTTAAATTAACCAAACAATTATTAAACACGGTGCCCTTTATATTAACCATTATAGTTGCTTATTTCTTAAAGTTTCGCAAATCTATTTTTTATTATTTAATTATTATTGATGGTTTAATGGTTATAAAAGCTTTTTTTGGAATAATGACTGAATTGATGTTTTAATTAGGAGATTAATTCTAAATGTAATTAGGTGATGATTTTTTATTAGTATTATTAAGGCATTATTATAAAAATAGTTAAAAGTAATTTCATTCTTATTAAAAAAATTTATTAACTCAATAAAACTACTTATTTTAATTATTTAAAATTTCAGGGGTGTAAAACATTATATTTATTTATATAGGTTTAAAAGAGATATTATTTGAATATTTATATAAAAAAAACTATTTTTACAATACATAATAATATGATAAAAATATAATACTATGAAATATACAAAGTTTTTAATTTTATTAATTTCTTTAGTTTTAATCCTTTTTTCACTTAATTCAGTTTTATTTAAGTCTAAGAAAGATAAAATTATCGAGAATAATATTGTAAAAATTAAAGAAAAAAAAGTTAAATTATCACCAAAGCCCATATCAATAAAAGATCTTACTTTAAAACAATTATGGTCTTATTATTTAATTAACCCTTGCTATCTGCCTCTTCTTAAAGATTCTTCTCTATGGGAAAAAGGAACAAGAGTTGGCTTTGATTATGACGATTTATTTAATGATTCACTTCCAATAAAAAACAAATACAGAAATAGGTATTTAGTTGGAGATTTTAATGTTCTAGATCTTAATCTTAAAAATAAACAAGTCCAAGAAATATACCCTCCACTAAACACGTTAAAAGATTTTAATGGAGTTCCAAAAGATATAGTTACTAAAATGGATACGACTTTATATAACTCTCCAAGATATTATGATTTAATAAAAGAGATGCGTGCTAGAATGAAAGATTCTGCTGAGATTTATATAAATTTTTTAGAAAAAGTTTGGCAATATAGAATGGTGCCAATTAAAAGAGAATTCTCAGTTGAGAAATCTGATTTATTTGCTGCTGGCCAAAGTCTTATTCTTTGTGAGGCTTGCAAAGATACTTTGATTATGCTGAGTAAATTTTCAGTTTCTTCAAAACGACAAGACATAGCTTTGAAAATAAATCAAAAGGGGGAAAAAGTAAAATCATATTTTGAATACTTACCATATGGCAAACGAAGAAAATATTACGCAGGATTAAATAGAATAACTAGTAAAAATTGGGAAACAGAAAGAAAATATGAGAAACTCGACATACAAAGAGATGTTGAGGTTGGAGGGGGTAACAATCGCGTAACATTTTATGATGGAAAAGCCCAATTACCAAACTTTCTACTAATAAAACCATCTAAGGAATATCAAAATGCAATGAACGGAAACGGAATTCACGAAGTATCCCTGAGAACATTAGCAAGAGGTATGTTAGGTACAGCAAATAGTATTGGATGTATAAGGGTTTCAGATTTTGGCTCGAAATTTTTAAGATGGTGGGTCCCCCAAAATTGTAACTTTTTTATATCCTTTGATGATAAACGATATCATAAAAAAATTGAAATAAAGGGTGATATTATAGATTATTTGCCTTTTAAGAATCAAGAGCAAGGAGATCGATTTAGAAAATGGATTAACAAATATAAACCTAACATTGCTAGATTGCTTGAAATTAAAGAAACAGGAGATTATAGAAATGGCTTCATTATAGATGCCTATTATTATCATGAAAAAGATTATAATTCCTATCTAAAAAACAATCAAAAATAATGAAAATTAGATTAATAACTATTTTATATTTAACACTTATCTTCTCATTGAATAGCTATTCAACGAATTTATTTAAACCATACGATACTTTAAATAAAAAATGGATTACAACAAAATATTTACCAAAATCAACAAGCGATTCTCTTGCTAATATAATTTTAGAAACCGATAGTATTTTTAAACGACATTGGGTAAATGATGTTCTTTTTGTCTATAGCGAATCAAAATTTTCTGATTTACCAGATAAAATAAAAATTAATTTATTAAAAAATGATGAACGTTTTTTATTTAATTGGAATGGTCTTTTGTATTCTGGATATGGTATGAGATGGGGTAGAGTTCATCGAGGCTTAGACTTATATTTAAAAACAGGTGATACTGTAGTTTCTTCATTTGACGGAATAGTTCGATACGCTAGATTTAATGAAGGCGGTTATGGCAACTGTATTATCGTTAGACACTTAAATGGCCTAGAAACCTTACATGGTCATTTAAGCAAAATATGTGTGTCAGAAAATCAATTTGTAAAAGCTGGAAACCTAATAGGCTTAGGAGGAAGTACAGGCCGATCTGATGGTCCACATTTGCATTTTGAAACAAGGTTTCTAGACTTTTCATTTGATCCTTATTTATTAATAGATAAAAATACACGAAATTTAATAAGTGATACATTAGTTATAAATAAAGATATTATTACTAGCTATAAATATCCAT